>CAYHJO010000061.1:0-19773 GCA_964356715.1 uncultured Turneriella sp.
GCTCTGGCGGAGAAAAATAAAAAATTGCATGTGATTCACAGGGCCGGAAAAGAGGGCTTGGGAACGGCGCATCTTATGGCTATGCGGTTTGCGGTTGAAAAAAAATACGATGTGCTGATTACGATGGATGCCGATTTCTCGCACGATCCAAAGTATTTACCTAAAATGCTGAATTTGATAAAAGAGTATGATTTTGTAATCGGGTCACGGTATATGCCGGGCGGTGGATTGGGTTATGGTTTCTCACGTACACTCCTGAGCAGGTCGGCCAATTGGCTGGCGCGCCTGTTGCTTTCCATCAAGCTTACTGAGTGCACAACTTCTTACCGCGCCTTTAGGCGGGACTTACTTGAGAAAATACTTCAGGCACGTGTGGATTCGAGCGGGTATTCATTTTTTTTTGAAATGGTATATGTGGTTTCAAGACTGACGTCCAAAGTGACGGAATTTCCCATTTACTTTGCCGACCGAGTCGCAGGGGAATCAAAGATATCAAAACACGAAATATTCCGGGGTCTCGTCACATTGTTCCAACTATTTTGGCGGCGCCTGTTCAAATAATTTGCCAAGTTTATGAACCAGACTTGGTGGCAACTTAACGCTGCGTAACTTTTGCGGGGACGTGTAGCATGCGGTTCAACACGCGTTTTTGATTAGCTGCGGCAATAATGCGCAGCTCCGTTTGCCGTATCGAGCAAAAACCCTTTACGTAGTAGATGATGAAATCGAATTTATTATCAAAGCCCCGAGCACCCTGTAAGACGAGCTGTACTTCGCGTACGCCCTCCCTAACTTGCAGGAGATCTTCCAATAATTGCTCATGGAGATATTCACGCTCTTGTTCAGAAAAATCTCCGGAAAATTCAATGCTTAAACAACTGTCTTTCATGCGCATGCGATACGATAGGCGGGGTTTTTTGTAGACCAAATTTCTCAGAAAATTACCGACCTGACCGAATTCTTCGCGCAGAAAAACTCTCATGCATACCGCGCAGGTGAGGAGAGACATCAGGAATACGAGGTCATTTCTCCTGTAATCCAGTACCGGGATCAGCATATTCACCACAAGGCCGCAAAAGCAGAGTGCAAGCCGGCTGCCCATTCGGAGGGGACTGGCATGGGGATTTGCCTTGTAGAAGAGTGAAAAAACACTACTGTACAGAAGCGTAATGGCAATTAACCCTAATGGTCCGCCCAACCAGATGCGGAGCGTATTTTCGCGGCACGGAAAAATATCCGCACCCCAAATGGAATACCTCGCGCAATAGGTATTGATCCAAATCAGTTGCACAATTATACCCGTTGCCAGCCCCGCGAGCACAAAGGCCAATAAAATCAGTTTGTTGTGGATTAGTCCCGAAAATGATTTTGCGATTGCTCTGAACATTTGTAATCCAAGAATAGAAACGCAATGTTTTTTAAGAAATTCACTCGACAAGTCCTTTTCGAATTAAGAACGGATTCTGACTATTTCCGATGTTAAAAAGACTGGTTTACCAATACCCCGTAGCGACCGCGATGGTCGTATCTTTTTTCCTGCTGCTCATTCGGGGTCGGGATCGGTTTCAGCATGCACACTTGTGGGCCGAAGACGGAACAATTTATCTTCAACAAGCCTATTCGCTGGGCGAAAAATCTCTCACGAATCTCATGGACGGCTATTATCAGGTAGTGCCCCGGGTGATTGCCTTTTTAGGTTCGGTTTTTATCCCAATTGAATTCATACCCAGGTTCATCTTCCTGATGTCTCTCGTTGCGCATAGTGTCATGATCTCCTTATTCGCATCGCATTCATACCGCTGGATTATTTCATCCACGCCACTGCGAATAATTATCGTGCTCGCGCTGTGTTTGGCGCCCGGACTGCATGAAATCCTGGGGAACCTTGCCAATATTGCTACCACCACGATGCTGATTCTCGGAATCATCTCGCTAAAATCGCTGCGGGCGAAATTTAAGCTTGCAGAATTAATTATTTGCCTGCTGGCGATATTTACTCAAGGGGCGTGCATCTTGTTGCTTCCCGTCTTTGCCCTGCGGTTGTACCTGAAAATTCGTGATAAATATTCCCAGGGAGATTGGTGGCCGGAAGCTCTGATTTTACTGGCGATTATTCTGGCCACATACGTAAACGTTCATTTCGGCGGATCCGGCCACGTCCCAAATTCCCACCAAATCGGCAGTTATGTAGCGACTGAAATCAGGCTCATTCTATCCCTGTTCTTTATGTATCCCTGGGCTGGTGATTTTACCAAAGAATTTATGGCCATTGTGCTCCTGCCGTTTTTTTTCCCGTTTGTCCTGAGACGCATCAGAGAAATCCCGAACAGAGAGAAATTGGTTCTGGTCTTCGCCTACGCAGGATTAATCGGGTATCCGATGTTAACTTTTTTCGTGCGCAATGGTGCCGCGGCGCATTATTCCTCGCAATTGGGGGTCTTTACATTTTCCATGCACCGCTATTCGTTTTTACTGCCCGCTGCCGGATATATTTTTTGGATGTTCATACTGTTTCGGACAAAAGGTTTTTTCCCTGATCGCAGAGTCCTGCCCTTGATTCTTACCGCAGTGTTCAGTCTTTTGAGCCTCCACCGGTTCTTTGTCGACGCGTACGGAACAAAATTATCCTGGGAATCGTCCCTACCGCTGCTCAAAAAATCCGAAGCGACCGGTTGTCCGGCAACGGTGGATTTACCCATTTATCCCGAAGGCTGGGGTTTTAAATACACAAGTCCGCTGTCGGGAGTGCAATGCGACCCCAGAAAGCGCAAATAGAATCTCCACATTGACTTATTCGATTTTCCGACAATTCCAATCGGGTCTAAAAAACGGACAATATATTGAGAAGCCCAAAGGCATTTACCTTCTGACTTCAAATCACCAGTTTACCCCAATGACCTCTCCCCGTAAAATCGTCTGCCTCGGCGCTGGTTATGTCGGCGGCCCGACGATGGCCGTCATGGCGCTGCACAACCCCGACGTGCAGATCTATGTCACCGACCAGAACGAGGCGCGTATCGCTGCCTGGAATACCGACAAGCTGCCGGTGTTCGAACCTGGCCTCGACGAGGTAGTGCAGAAAATCCGCGGCAAGAACCTGCATTTTAAAGTAATCAATCCTCAGCTTTTGGCAGAGGCGGATATCGTGTTTGTCTGTGTGGGCACACCGACGAAAGAGTATGGCGAGGGCAGGGGAATGGCCGCTGATATGCAGTACACCGAGCTGGCGGTGCGCGACATTGAGAAGCACTGCAAGAGCGGCACGATTATTGTCGAGAAGAGCACTGTGCCGGTGAAAACGGCCGAGGCGATTCTGAACATTGTCAATACACAGGAAAATAACAAGCGCTTTGAAGTGCTGTCGAACCCTGAATTCCTGGCCGAGGGCACGGCGATTCGAGACCTGCAGAACCCCGACCGGGTGCTGATTGGCCACGCTGAGACTGCGGGGGGCTCCGCTGCCGCTGAAACGGTGAAGGCGCTCTATGCCGCCTGGGTGAAGCCTGAGCGCGTTCTGCTGACCAACGTGTGGTCGAGTGAGCTCTCGAAGCTCGTGGCGAATGCTTTCCTGGCACAACGCGTGTCGTCGATCAACAGTATTTCTGCTTTGTGCGAAAAGACCAATGCTTCAGTGAAGCAGATTAGCCGCGCGATCGGCACTGACCAGCGCATCGGCTCGAAGTTCATCGAAGCCTCAGTCGGTTTCGGTGGATCTTGTTTTAAGAAAGACATCCTCAACCTCGTCTATATTTGCCGCCAGCAGGGCCTGATCGAGGTCGCGAATTACTGGCAGGCCGTGATCGACATGAACGATTATCAGACGCGGCGTTTTGTGAGTCAGGTGATCGAGACGCAGTTCAACAGTGTCGCCGGTAAAAAGATCGCAATTCTCGGTTTTGCGTTTAAGCCCGACACGAACGACACGCGCGAATCGCCCGCAATCTACGTGTGCAAGCGCCTGATCGAAGAAAAGGCGAAGCTGTTCATCCATGACCCGCAGGCGCTCGATCACGCAAAAGTCGATCTCAAGGGCATCGATTCGACGGTGACTTATACCGACAAGATCGACGAAGCCGTCGAAGGTGCTCACGCGTTGGTGATTCTGACGCAATGGAAGCAATACGCGGATCTAGACTATGCGCAAATCTTCGGCCGTATGCAGAAGCCGGCGTTTGTCTTTGACGGGCGTTCGATCGTCGATGCGCAGGCGCTTTACAAGATCGGCTACAACGTCACACAGATCGGTATTGCACCGCTGACTTATTTTTGATCCAGTTAGCCCATGAATTAATTCATGGGCTAACTGGCGAACACTGCGCTCAGTGTCGGCGCAGCTAAGAAGCTGAACGAAACACCCGAATATCGCTTTTCTCCGCCAGAAACTCTTCGGGCATAGTCGGCTTGAAAAAACGCCGCCGGCTGAGCAGCAGGTTGAAGTAGACGATATGCCACAGGGCGGCGATGCCGTCCCGCCAGGTGATCTTTTTCCCTTCGAGAAAATTGCGCGGAAAATATGAGACGGGCACTTCTTTTACCCGCACCTTTAAACGCGCGATTTTGGCCGTGATTTCCGGTTCAAAACCGAAGCGTTGCGATTGCAGATTAATGTTCTGCAAAATTTCCCGGCGGAAGAACTTGTAGCACGTCTCCATGTCGCTGACCTTGAGCCCTGACAGAATGTTGCTCAGCCGGGTCAAAAGGCGGTTTGCCATGTAGTGCACGGTGCGGTGTGCGTTTTGCGAAAGGCTGCCGAACCGTGAGCCATATACAATATCGCAGCTGCCGGCAATCAGGGGCTCGAGCAGGCGGGGTATATCGGAGAGATCATATTCAAAGTCGGCATCCTGGATGCCAATGATGTCGCCGCTGGCGGCCACGATGCCGCGTGCGATGGCAGCGCCTTTTCCGCGGTTTTGCTCTAATGGCAAAAAGACATATCTGCGTCTAAAAGTGAAATGCCGGATAATTTCTGCGGAGCCATCGGTCGAACCGTCGTCGACCATCACGAGTTCGGTCTTCAGGCCGAATTCGTGATGGTCGAGCGCACGCAGAAAATCCGCAAGATTTTCTGCCTCGTTGTATATAGGGATAATGAGCGACAGGGATTTCGGTTTTCGCGTCAGTAAGGCGCCCATCGCGGCATGAGCATCTTACGGCCGATTTTGAGGGTCAACTGAAATCCGCGCTGGCTTTTAGCCCATGAATTAACGGTTCGGCCCGCTCACCGCGGGCTCATGGGCTAAAAGCTTTTTTTGTTTTTTTATTGCCGGTCTGGACGTCTAACCATATTATGTCACATAGACTGACTAGAAAAGCTTCAGGTTTTTCTTACAGGCGTCGAGAAGTGGTAAAGGGGCTGTCGAAAGGCAGTGCCAAAGGTCTTCGGTCGGGTAGCTCTGCGAAGACTATGAAAATAACAAACTTAGATACCCGGCCGGTTGCTCGTGGTGAGCTTAGCCGAACCATAATGACAATTGCGGGGGGCGCGCAGAGCAACGCTTCCCGGGACTACCAGCGAAAGCCTGCTGTTTACAGGGTGCAACAACGCCCCGTAGCGGCAGCTGTGACCCAGAGGTCATTTCGCGAAATTCTCGAAAGAGAACTGGGCCCTTCGACGGGGCTCAGGGCAGGCTCAACAGCGGGGCAAGCGGTGCAAACCGCTGGCGACGTAGAGACTGTTCAATTTCTCTCAGGGTACTGGGCGTAATAACGTGCGCCCAGCACCCCTGCAATAATCCATAATACTGTCAGCACCTGGAAAGCGTAAAAGCTCCAGGTGAAAACAGCTTCGGTTGTCGCCGCAATACGGGCAGGATTTATCCAGTTCCACGCAGCAAACAGCGCTACGATCAGTATGCCGCCGAAGCGGTAAAACGGCGTGCGTTTCAGACCGCGCGGTTCTTTCGGTAAAATGTGCCACATCAGACTTAAAGCAGCCAGAACACACCCAACCAGAATAATGCCAAAGTCGTCGCTGTATATACCATGCCGGCGTTCCGGGTCTGCCCCGAATTGTATGCGATATCCACGCCAGGGTAAAAATGTGAAGATGATGACAATGCCGGTGAGTAAAGCAAATGCCTGCTCACTGGCGGGTAGGGCACGCAGGCGCGCCCACCGCGATTTGAAGAAATCGGCGGTGATGCCGCCGATTTCGCGGGTCACCTCGCCGTAGAGCACGAGGTAACCTGTGATACCAGCAATGAATTTCCTGAAGAAATTCATTGCTGGTTCTATTTGAGCTGAGCAGCGTCTTTGATCGCGTACGCGCCAATCTCGTTTTTCTGGATCTGGCTTGTGCCTTCGTAGATTGTGAGAATCTTTGCGTCGCGGTACATCTTTTCAACCGGATAGTCTTTTGTGAAGCCGTAACCGCCGTGCAGCTGCAGTGCGTCGTTGCACACCTGAACCGCAGTTTCAGACGAAATCAGTTTCGCCATCGCCGAGTAGCGAGCCGCTTCGGGGTGGTTGTTCAGCGAATACTTCGCCGCGCGGTAGGCCAACAGGCGTGAAGCTTCGATTTTCGTGATCATCTCAGCCAGCATGTGCTGCACTGCCTGGAAGTTGATGATGTTCTTGCCGAACTGCTCGCGCTGGCGTGCGTATTTCAGCGCTTCTTTATAGGCGCCGGTCGCAATGCCTGTGCCCATCGTCGCGATGAACGGGCGCGAAGAGATCAGCGTTTTGATCGCATGGATAAAACCTGCGTTGGGTTTCAGGCCCACGATGTTTTCTGCGGGTACTTCCATGTCTTCCATGATCACCTGGCGCGTGTGCGAGCAACGAATGCCCATCTTCTGCTCGAGCTTGCCGAATGACAGGCCCTTGGTGCCTTTTTCGACGATAAAGCAGGATATGCCGCGTGGGCCCTTGGTCTTATCGGTGATTGCAAAAATGGTATAGATGTCGGCAACGCCGGCATTCGTGATCCACTGCTTTGTGCCGTTCAGAATGTACTTGTCGCCTTTCTTTTCGGCGTAAGTTTTCAGGTTGGGGACGTCAGAACCCGCGCCCGGCTCAGTGAGCGCAAAAGCAGCGATCTTTTCGCCTTTTGCCAGCGGAGTGAGGTATTTCATTTTCTGCTCTTCGGTACCGCCGTGCTCGATAGGCAGCGCGCCGAGTTTGATCGCACCGGCGCTGGTCGCAACGCCTAGACAGTATTCGCTCATAATTTCAATCGCCAGAACAGTCAGAAACGGGGAAAGACCGAGCCCGCCGTATTTCTCTTCGAACATAATGCCGAAAAGGCCCGCCTGCGCAAATTTCTGGAAAATTTCGTGCGGGAATTTCTCATGTTCGTCCATTTCTGCGCGACGGGGAACCACTTCATTGCGGCACAATTCGTGTGCCATGTCGAGCATCTCCTGCATTTCGTCGGTAATCGTAAAATCCATCAAGCCTTCGTACTGTGCCATTTATTTCTCCTTATGGTTCGTGCATACAGACCGCGAGCCTAAGGCCTGCGGTCTGTATGCACCATACTTGCCCGACAGAGCAAAATTTTCAGACAGTCGGACAAGCCGATTTGAATGCTCGTTCAACTTGTAATGTGCGGGAATTGCATTTTTTCTTGACGTAATGATAACATAAAATAAAAAAATGTTATCATGATACGAACACAGATCAGCCTCGAAAAAGAAGAGATGGAGGTGGCCCACACCACTGCCGACGCTTTTGGCATTTCGCTCGCAGAGCTGATGCGGCGGGCGCTGCGCAAAGAGTTTCCCCCCGGCGGCGGCAAACCGTGGATGAAATACTGCGGCAGCATCTCGTCGGGCAAACAGGTGACCGCTGACGAAGTCGACGAGCTGGTTTATGGCAGAAAAAACTGACCGGCTGCCGGGGCATATTGAAGCCTGCGTCGATAGCGGTGCCTTCATTGCTTTTTTTGATAAGAGCGATACCTGGCATCCGCTGTTTGCCGGCCTGTTCGCGCGCACGAAAGGGCTGGTGACAACCTCTCTGGTGATTGCCGAGACGCATGGCTGGTTCGTGCGCCGCTTTGACAGCTACCGCGGCCTCGAATTCCTCGCTTTCATCGAAGCCTTGAATATTCTGACTGTTTTGCCCACAGATACAGAAATGCTCTCGCAGGGCAGACTGATGCTCAAAAAATTCTCCGACCAGAATCTGACACTCGCAGATGCGTGCGGGCTATCCATATTAAAGAAAAATCCTAAGCTGAAGAACTGGTCGACTGACCGGCATTTGGCACTTACCGGGCGTAAATTGGTTATTGATTAAGGCTCCCACGGCTATAGCCGGGGGATGAAGAAAGAGGAAGGTTGCGAAAATAATTGACGTTTTGTTCAGTTTTTGAGGGCTTTACAAAGTTGACGGATTGTTCACGTATGGACAGGCTGCCAATGAAGCAAGGTTTGAGTTGGGTTTTATATCCAACAAGAGTGAGGAATATTATGCTGAATGAAAAACAGATGCGCAGTGCACCGACGAAAAGGTCGGAGCAGATTCCGGTGCGCAAGCCGCAATGGACCTTTTCTGATCTCGTCGGGCAAAAGCCGCGTTCCGATTTTGGACGCATGATGTTTGGTGCGATGAGTCTGGTATTTCCCGAAGGCGAACGCTTCTTTATCCGCAGCGTGAAACATTTTGCCGGCCATATCAACGACGAACGGCTTTCGCAGGATGTGAAGAATTTCATCGGGCAGGAAATGCAGCACGGCAAATTGCACGAGACTTTTAACAAGGCAGTGCTCGGGCATGAGTATGACATCGAGCCGTTTCTGAACTGGTATAAAAGCACGATGTTTGATTTTGTCGAGAAGCGTGCGACAGAAATTCTCGGGCCGAAGCTGGCGCTGTCTGTCACCGCCGCGGCCGAGCACTTCACCGCAACGTGGGCCGCGCACGGTCTATCGTCAGGCTATCTCGAGCAGCACATCACAAACCAAAACCTGCTCGACTTTATGCAGTGGCATGCCGTCGAAGAGATCGAGCATAAACACGTGGCGTTTGACGTGCTGCAGGAAGTCGACGACTCATACCTGCTGCGCGTGGCCGGCATGCTGTTCTGCGCGACGCTGTTGCCGATCGTGATTTCGGCAGCATTTGTTTCGCTGGCGGCGCAGGCCAAAAATCTCGACATCTTTGCTTTTTTCCGCGACGGTATTTCAGAAGGGAAAAATGGCAGCATCATGTCGTCGTTTTTCCCGGCGATCGTCGAATACTTCAAACCGGGATTTCATCCTTCTGACCACGATGACTACGCGGTGGCGAAGGCCGTCGCCGACAGAATAGAAAAACGCATGGAGAAGGTTGCATAATTGCTGCTGAACGCAGCAATTATGCAACAGCTCTGAAGGAGTAAATATGCCAACACGTGTCCCCCCCATGAAATTGACCGCTGCCGAACGCGTCAACCGCATCGGCCGTTCGATTCGCATGTCTGACCGCTATCTGCGCCGCCACCACGGTATTCTGAACCACCAGGATTTCCTGGGGTTCTCGATCTGGCTCGGCTCAATTGCCGGCATGATTGGCATGGCAGTGCTCTATTTTTTTAATCTCGCACCGGCATGGTCGGTGATTGTCGTCAATGCGATACTCGCTTCGTTTCTGCACGAGCTCGAACACGACCTGATCCATTCGCTCTATTTCAGGGAAACCTGGGTAGAGAAGATGATGATGTGGGGTGTGTGGTTGTTTCGCGTAAATACGCCGAGTCCGTTCTACCGCAAAAAAATACACCTGTTGCACCATAAAGAATCGGGTCAGCTGTCTGATATCGAAGAACAAATGATCGGCAATGGCATGAAATGGGGGCTCACGCGCATCATCGTGATGCTCGATCAGGGGCTCGCATTTCTCATTAATTCGCGCCGCGTGGGTAAAACCGCGCCGAAACTCAGCAAGGCTGAGATGGCGAAGGCGGCTTTTCCTTTCACCTATATGTATCAGGCCACTTCGCTGTTATTTATCAACGGCAACCTCTATCTGCTACTCCTGCCGCTCTTTAACGCAGGCTTCGTGGCTCCCGCGTGGTTGGTGCAGGTGATGACCGTCGTGAACTTTCTTGCGGTCGTGGTCGGCCTGCCGAACTTTTTACGCCAGGGGTCGCTGCAGATCGTCTCGTCGAGCATGCACTATTTCGGCGACGTGAACCCCGACGCGAGCGTGGGCGTTTTGGAGCAATGCCAGGTGATGACGGCGCGCTCATGGTACATGCTGCCGTTCGAGCTGTTCTGCTTCAACTTCGGCAGCACACACGCGATTCACCACTTCATTGTCAACCAGCCGTTCTATCTGCGCCAGCTTGGTGCGGCATATTCGCATGCCGCGATGAAAAAATACGGAGTGCGTTTCGACGATCACGGCAGCTTCGCGCGGGCGAATCGGTATGGTTCGATACGCCCTGACGGGCTACTCACCACAGGTCACCTCTCAGCACGTTCCCCGGTCGGGGGGTGAGGGTGGCAGCGCCATGACTTTACAGATTGTAAAACGGCGCATCGAGATTAACGCGCCGATTGAAGCGGTTCTCAGTCTCACGCTCGACGCGGAGCGGTATCCCGAGTTTGCGCCGTCGATCGATGCGACAGAACTCTTGTGGCATAACCGCGCAGAGAAAAAATACCTGATCCGTTATACATCCACCATACCGGTGATCAACCAGACGGCGATGTCAGAGCAGGAAGTGCACTACGACATTGCGAGCACGACGTTCAACTTTCGCGAAACCAAGGGTAACTTCGGCGTATTCGAAGGCTACCGCCGGCTGCATGCACTTGAAGGGCGCCGTTCGGCGATTGAGTCAGAGGTGCGTTATTCGTTTGGCGGCAACCGCCTGATGGCTGCGCTGGTGAACAAGGCGACGCAGGGCGTGGTGCAGTCGAACCTGGAGCATATACAGAACGGCATCAAGCGCCTGGCAGAGCAGGGCAGGGCCGAGCCTTTGGGGGCGGTGCTCGGTAGGCTACAAGTCACCCCGCAGATGCTGCTCGAGCAGGGCGTGTCGCGCGAGATGCTTCTGAGGTATGGTTTGGATAGCTTTCCATTTACGTAAATAACTGGCCGCCGGGGGGCCGGTTAATTACCTTGCTTTTATGAAAGTAGAGGAAACGGGCAACAACCACAATAACACTGCACGGCAAATCTATGAAGCACAACAGGCGGCTTCTCAGGCCGCACAGACGCAGGTGCAGCCGGTACAGAAAGACCAACCCGCACAGGCCACGGGCACCGCCTCAACGATTGATACGTATGCTTAAATGAGGTTTTTTTGCGTGCGCAGCACGCAAAAAAACCGAAGCTAAGATATGGCCGTAGACCAGGCGACGAAAAAGCTCTATAACGAGCGCATCGGTGCGCACAAACTCGAAATTTCAGAACACGAGAAAGAACTGTCCGCCTATAAAAAGGCGATGATGAGCAATAAAAAGCTCAAACCTTTCTTTCACCTCGGCAACGTCGCAGAACAGCTGCAGATCGTCAGACTGCAGATGGAAATGAACGAGATTTCCGAGCAGATGATGCAGGTCAAAAATAACTCGTTTTTGGACAACGCGCGCAAGAATATGTACAAGATTTTCGCCGACCTCGATGCGGTGGTTAAAGGCGATGTCGACGAACCGATCGATTTCAACCGCGACGAACTCGACAAAATCACGCCCTTTACTCCCAAACAGCGTCTCAACGTCTACCGGCACATTCGCCGCGCGGTCGAAAAGCTGGTGCAGTCATATGGGGCCAATACCAAGTGGATCTGGTCTTTTCCGGAGCTCTACGCCAAGAGCGCGAACCTCGGCAAGAATCTGATCGATTTTCGCGAGGTGCAGTCGAAGCGCGATCCGCGCGAAGAATTTTTTTATGACCGCAAAGAGCTTGTAAAGCTCGTGATCGACGACCTATTGGACGCGTCAAACCGCTACCGCGATAAATATGAAATTTCGACAAAGGCAACCGGCGATCTGATCATGGCGATTAAGTTACTCGAAGGATTGCGCCGCGCAGCGGTGGTTGTCAAAGACGACGCGATGGCAGCCAAGGCCAAAACGGGCATAGAGTCTTACAAAGCCCGCATCGAAGCCGAAAAAGAAGAGAAAAAACAACCCGCTAAAAAGTAATTTTGAAAAATTCCCTGAAACATGTCAAACGCGAAGCGTTCGACATGTTTCAGGCGCAATTCACATGAAAACGCTTGACGCTTGAAAACGCCGCCGGGTCAATTCGGCAGCGATGACAACACAACGGCGCCTGCTGATATTCTTCACGGCACTCCTCACGACTACCGCCTTTGCCGGAGCCGTCGGCGAGCCGGCCGAGATTAGCTGGAAAACGCTGCGCGGCTACAATCTCAAGACCGGCAAAATGTCCGATATGCTGACAAAACTCAACGGCAAGGCGATACGCATCCCGGGATTTATGGTGCCGCTCGACGATATGGAATACGAATCGGTCGGTCGTTTTCTGCTGGTGCCTGATCCGCAGGCATGCATTCACGTACCCCCGCCACCGGCAAACCAGATGATCTACATTGTCATGAAAGGTAAAAAGAAAGCACCGGTGAGTATGGGCATGCCCGTCGTGCTCACGGGCGACCTCAGAGTGAAATCCATTCGTTCGCAGTTCGGCACTGTTTCGTTTCAGGTGGCCGGGGACGAAGTAAAACCCTACCGGGGCAAGTGATGCCGAAGACTGCAGCAGCAGCTATCACCGCCTCGCGTCTCGCGTTTGCCTACGCCGGCAAAGCCACGCTCGACATTCCACAGCTGACGGTTAAACCCGGTTCGCACACGCTGATCTGCGGCGAGAGCGGCTGCGGCAAAAGCACCTTTCTCAACCTCGTGAGCGGCGTGTTAACGGGATACTCCGGTTCGCTGCAGATTGCAGGTACCGAACTTTCGACGCTGAACGGTGCCGGGCGCGACCGCTTTCGCGCAGAGAACATGGCGGTCATTTTTCAGCAGTTTAATCTGATTCCTTATCTGAATGTGCGCGACAATGTCACTCTGGGGCTGCGCCTAAGAAAAAAAAAGTGGGATGTATCCCGTCTCGATGAAATTCTCGCACACCTGCAGATTGCCGCGCTCTCGGACGAGCGGGCGGTCAATCTGAGCCATGGCCAGCAGCAGCGCGTCGCCGCCGCACGTGCGGTGATGGGGAAATCCCCCCTGATTCTCGCCGACGAACCGACTTCGGCGCTCGACGACAAAAACTCGCGGCTGTTTCTCGACCTTTTGTTCCGCGAAGCGGCGGAACACAAAAGCACGGTCGTTGTGGTTACACACGATTTACGCCACAAAAAGCGTTTTGATCAGGTGATCAACCTCGCGAAGCTCAATCGTGCAGCCGCGAAAGGTGTCCGCACTGAACCTGCCGAAGGGGCGGTAATATGATTCGTCTGGTCTTTGCTTCGCTGGGAAACCGGCGCATGGTCGCTTTTCTCACCGCGCTGTCGGTCGCGCTGAGTGTCTTGTTGTTCGCCTCGGTCGAAAAAATGCGCGACGGCGCGCGCTCGGGATTTACGCACACAATCAGCGGCACGCACATCATTGCGGGAGCCCGTTCGGGGCAGATTCCGCTGCTGCTGTTCTCGCTGTTCCACATCGGCTCACCGACGAGCAACGTGTCTTATAAAAGCTATCAGAAGTATAAAGATCATCCGTCGGTCGCGTGGGCGATTCCGCTTTCGATCGGCGACAGCCATCGCGGCTTTCGCGTTGTGGGCACAATTCCGGAAATAGTGAAGCACTACCGCTATCGCGATGGCCGCAGTCTCAAGATCGCGCTCGGTAAATATTCTCTCGCGCGCTTTAAGGCGGTGCTCGGCAGCACGGCTGCGAAAAGCCTCGGCTACAAGGTAGGCGATAAGCTGGTGCTGACGCATGGCATCAGCGATGTGCAGGGCATACACGACCACGATGAAAATCCGTTTGTCGTCGAGGCCATCTTCGAAGCGACCGGCACGCCGTTCGACAAGGGCATCTATGTCTCGCTCGAGAGCGTCGAACTGATGCACGAAGCGGAAGCGCACGCGGAAGATACCGAAGCGCAGGGACACGGGCACGGAGACACAGAAGGTGAGCAGAAAAATCGGTCGCCAAAAATCGAAAAAATCACCAGCTTTATGATCGCCGTAACCCAGCCGGTCGACATCTTGCCGCTCATGCGCATGATCAACGAAGACGAATCGGAACCTTTGACCGCAATTCTGCCCGGTGTGACGCTCGGTGAAATCTGGAATATGATGAGCTATCTCGAAAATACACTGAAGCTGGTGTCGCTGCTCGTCATGCTGACCGCGCTCTGCGTTCTTTTTATTTCCCTCTATGCATCGCTTTCCGAGCGTTACCGTGAACTGGCGATTCTGCGCGCGCTGGGGGCTTCGCCGCGGCGCGTGGCGTCGCTGCTGTTGACTGAAAGCCTGATACTGACGCTGTCAGGGATTGCCGGTGGTTACGCCTTGCTGTGGCTGGTCACGGCGCTGCTCAGCAATATGCTGCTGCGGACCTTTTCGGTCAGCGTCGGACTTTGGCCCGTCACCTCGCAGGAAATAATTTTCATTGCCGCGTTGATCGTGCTGGGCACCGCTGTTGCCATGGTACCTGCAGTCATGCTCTACCGGCGCGCGCTCAGCGAAGGCTTGCAGGTCAGGCAGTAATGGGCCGCCGCACGCTCGAAAAAGAACGCGATCTTAATCCCGAGGTGCGCAGCGAATACCTCGCGCGCCTGCTTCCGCTCTTTGTCGAAAAGGGCATGAGCACGCACAGCATGGACGATATTGTGCAATTCCTCGAAATCAGCAAGGCCACTTTTTACCGGCATTTCCGTTCGCGCGAAGAGCTTTTCGAACTTTTTATCGAATACGTTGTGGACAAAATTTTGTCTTCGCGTTTTTTTCTGCACAATACTGCTCTAAAATACGAAGAACGCTATTTGCTAACTTTCGCGGCGATTCTGCACGAAATCGGTGGCATTGGTTTTCTTCTGCTCGCCGATTTGCGCAACAACTTGCCGCGCCAGTGGGATAAGGTACGCGCGACATACTTAGTCTGGGAGCAGGAACTCGACAATTTTTTCCGCGAGGGCATCGAAAAGGGTTTTGTGCACGAGGTGAACCCGTCGATACTCGCGCACATGACGATTTTGTTTTTCCGCGAGCTGATGCGGCCCGAATACCTGCAGAGCCTCAACATGACTCTCGCCGAAGCGTTTATGGCAACGTTCAGGATACAGATCCGCAGCATTGTGCGCAACCCCGACTTCTCGCTCGAAGCGATGGAAGAACGCATGCGTTCGATGTTCCCGGAACTGGAAGCATTGTTTAAGGCATTATAGGCGAGCTTGCGTAAGCTCGCCATACCCCACAAAAAAGGCCGTTTGTCTTAGCCCGGTTTATGTGAGCGGCGCAGCCGCTCACATAAACCGGGCATAAACAATAAAAAAGGCCCCTTGCGGGGCCGGTTTCCCTTACGGAAAACTTCAGAGGAGGAAATTCGAAAAATATTCTGTTGCGAAACAGCTATCAGGCTGCTTTTGCGATCCGCACAACTTCTTTGAAAGCGACCGGATCGAGCACAGCCATTTCGCTCAGGCTCTTGCGGTTCAGAGCGATTTTCGCTCTGATGACTCCGGCCATGAATTTGCTGTAGCTTAAGCCCTCGGGGCGCACGGCTGCGTTGATGCGCGCAATCCAGAGCACGCGAAAATGGCGTTTCCTCTGTTTGCGGTCGCGGAATGCCCACATGTCGGCCTTGAGCGCTGCGTCTTTCGCGGTGCGATAGAGGCGACGACGACCGGCACGAAAGCCTTTTGTCCTTTTGAGTATTTTTTTTCTGCGGTTTTTGTGAATGGTACCGTTGGTGGCGCGCATAGTTGATCCTTACTTATTGCCCTTTATTTTATGCCGAGCAAGCGCTGAACACGGCCCATGTCGGCTTCGTGCACGTAACCGGCGGTGGCGAGATCGTTTTTGCGCTTTGCGGTCTTTTTGGTAAGAATGTGGTTCTTACCGGCCTTAGTGCGCTTGATTTTGCCTGTAGCGGTCACGCGAAAACGTTTTTTCGCGGCTTTGTTGGTTTTCTTGCCGTGCATAGGGCAAAATCGCATTTTCAGACATAGCGTCAAACCGAATGGTTATTTTAGCCGCTGGCCAGGGATCCCATTTTTAGATTGTGATTGACGCGCTGTTCATTCATCGTGCGATGCACAAGAGCGCTGCGACACAAAACACCTTTTTAGTGTGCGTTGCGCAAAGGAATTCATGAAAATCATTAAACGCTACGCAAACCGCCGGCTCTATGACCCGGAAACATCCCGCACGATCACTCTCGACGAGGTGGCACAATATGTGCGCGACGGCATCGACATCAAGGTGATGGATAACACCAATGGGGAAGATATTACCCGAAAAGTTCTGGGGCAGACATTTCTGAAGCTCAACGACAACGACCGCGTGGCTAATCCCGTTCTGCAGAACCAGATGCTGAAGCTGCTGATCCGCGAAAGCAAAGGCGGGGTTCTCGAAGTGCTGAAAAAGCTCGTACTCGCCGGCGTTGGCATGACACAGAGTACCTCCGACGAAAGAAAAACCCTGCTCGAAATGATGCTTAACCCTTCTGAAGCGCATGAGCAGGAACAGCGTGCTTTCCTTAAAGGCCTCGCGGATAAAGGCCAGCAGGAGGCCGACCGCGTCATGCAGAGCATTTCAGGTCTCGTAACCAATATTTCGCAGTCCATACAGGATAACATGGTATCCGTACTCGATCCGAACGAACGCGCACGCAAGCTCGATACGCTTCTGGGACAAATCGAATCAATTCAGAAGTCGATCAGCAAATTCAGCAAATCTGAAGCGCCAGCGCAGCAGAAAAACAGCGCCAAAGCCGGCTGAGGTATAAACGATGCCGGTGGTGATGCCACCCACAAGGCGCAGTCTCATCGCACAGCTGGTGCGGATTGCGCTTGTGCTGGCAGTTTTGGCCGGCGTCGTTATTTTTCTCTGGTACCGGTTCGGCGAAACGCCGATGGAACGCGCTGACCGGTTATTCCACAAACGCGATTTTTTCGCGCTGCAGAAACTCACACGCAGACAGATAGAAAAGGGCGAGCGCAACCCGCTGTATTTTAGTTATGATGCGGTTTCGGCCTTTGCCACACAGCCGCGCACGCATCTTGCCACCTTGCTCGAGCGGGTGTCTGCAGCCGATAACCGTGCGATTTTTCGGCGTGAGACTCTTGTGCGTATCGTGGAAAGCAACGCTGCGCCGAAGCGCGCTGCCGAAATTCTCGTCGAGGCACTCAAGATTGAAAGACCACCCGGCGCCGAGCTGAGAGGCCTGATTGAGGAACTGTTGAAATCCCCACAACCGCTGACCGGCGCCGAAGGCGCTTTTGCCGAGCTTGCACATTTGTTCGGCAAAGACGTGCGCCAGGTGAGCGCAAAACGCCTGCAGATGCGCAGCGCGCCGTCGACTGACGCGAGCGTCGTGCGCCAGCTCGAAGACGGTGAAACACTGCTGGTGCGCACCTCCAATGCGCCGACCAATGTCTCAGGCCGTAACGGTAAATGGACATTCGTGCTCGATCAGCGGATGGAATCCGGTTGGGTCTTCGACGCTTACCTCAAAATACCTGCAGCAGATTAATACCCATAGACGTATGACGCCGACTTATTGCGTTGTGCACCGCGTCACGTTTTTTTGGCCTGCGGATTTTTTGCTTGCCGCCCCTTGCCATTCGCACTGTATACGCAATGCATCCGTTCACGCGCCTGATGACCGAGCGCAAGAAGCAAAAAGGATACCTTTTTATCCCCTATATCGCGTACGGTGATCCGGACAGCAAAATTACCTTTGAGATTATCTGCAAGATGGTTGATGGCGGAGCGGCGACGGTGGAGATCGGTCTGCCGTTTACAGATCCCGTCGCCGACGGGCCTGCGCTCGAGCGCGCGTTCCGCCGTTCGTTGAAACACGAGTTCAAAATTGCCGATGTGCTTGCGATGCTGAACAAGCTGCACAAAAAATATCCTAAATTTCCTTTTACAGTCATGAGTTATGCGAATATCTTTTATCAGGCAGGATTCAAAAACCTGCTCGAAAAATTTTACGATAACGGTGTGCAGGCCGTGATCATACCCGATATTCCGCACGATGAAAAGAAATACATCACCGAAAAAGAAAACCTGACAGATATTCTGGGCCGCGTGGCGTGGATCGATTTCATCACGCCGACAACGACGGCGAAACGCGTGCAGGAAGTCGCGCGCGATGCGAATGGATTTCTCTATCTCGTGTCTTATAAAGGCGTCACCGGTCAGAAAAATTTTACTCTGAAACCGCTGAAGCCGCTCATTAAAGTGATACGCAAAGCGACGCGCGTCCCGCTGGTCGTGGGCTTCGGCATCAAAGACAAGGTACACGCGAGCGAAGCGGTCAGACTCACCGACGGCTTTATTATGGGCACTGTGTTCCACGAAATGATCGAGCACAACATGGAACGCGCCCCGGCGATTCCGCACGAAATCGGCTGGGCGCTGCCGGGTATGTTGCCTTAGCATCCGTGAATTCATAAACTCCGGGCGTTTTACTCAGCGTCTTCGGTGCGCCGAAGGCAATGCGTTCCCGAAACGGGCGACCGGGATTTGCCAAATTATTAACGTTTGATGGTCACTGAGCGTCCAGCGCTGAGCGCAGTTGAAGCGAGTCGAAGTGACCACGGATTAATTTTTTTCAGGCAGCCCCGTCGAAGTATTTTTAATTAAAATGGCCAGTATTTCACACCATTATAGTCACTTGATCATGATGCCACAGAATGCCCGCCTATCTATTCAATCTGTCGTGTATTCCCTGCTTACAACCTGTGTGGTCATTGGCATTGCCGCGGGAGCCATGGGGTGCAATGGCGCAAAACAGATGCTATTTCGCGACGAGGCGGGCTGCACCAAGGCATCGGTCACCTCAGGGGGGGGCAGGGGGGCGCTCGATATTCGGGCGGCGCTGACCTGCGATAAGGCGGGTAACGGGCCTGTCAATATTGTCTCTAACAGCAATGATTACGTCAGCAGCCTCGGTTTTACCAGCAGCATTCTGACGTGGAACACGACCCAGCTGGGCTTACTCTATGAAGTCAGGGTGGGCGGGGCAGACTGCACGACGGGCACTCTTGCCACGGGCGCCAATGCCACGGGAACCACTACGGCCGCTGACGTCGCAACAACGCTGCCGATCGCCGATCTCGCGGTCGGGGCGAATACAATTCGCATCTGCGTCACGGTGAGCGCCGGCAATTTCGTGGCAGCCACCTATACGGTGACGCGCGACGAAACCGCCCCGACGATCACGCTGCGTGAGACGCAGGATCTTGACGGTAACGGCAAGATTGACGCGATTAAGATTACTTTTGCCGAGCCCATTTTGGATTCCAGCGTCGTGCCCGCGAGCTTCACCATCGTCGGCTATGCGGCACCGGCATTCTCGCCGACGACCAATGGCGACGTGGCCAACGATAATGTGATCTATATTACGTTCACCGAACTTGCAGGAAGCTGTGGCACAGGTGGCAATACCGGCTGCGATACGGGATTTACGCCCAATTTGACGCTTGCGGCTGCAGCTGTCAAAGACAGATCGAATATTTCCATCGCCGCAAGCGGTCCGACTATCACAACCGACAAAGCTTTGCCTATTATCGTTGCCGCAACGGCGGAAAATCTCCGGCGCAAGCTGATTGTTGTCTTCTCTGAACCGGTCTATAACGCTGCAGGTGCACCGGCATGTCCGGGCGGAAGCTTAGCCACATCGTATTTCACGT
>CAYHJO010000062.1:0-19765 GCA_964356715.1 uncultured Turneriella sp.
GTAGCCCATGAATTAATTCATGGGCTACCTGGCTAACCGGCGAATTCGATTGACGCCCAGGCATTGCGGCTTCAAGCAGGGTCATGCACGAGGTTCTCGATAAGCCATCCACCCGGGCCATGATGACCAAAATCAGCGTGGCTGGCTATCATCGCCTATTTGAACAGGGCATTATTCCCGAGAAGACTGAGCTAATAAGGGGAGTGGTAATTGAAAAGATGCCAAAATCACCTGAACACGCCTTTGCCATTATGTATTTGCTGGAACGCATGCGAACTGTATTCGGACCAGCGTTTGTGGTGCGCACTGAAAATCCGATTACGTTGGCAGATTCTGAGCCTGAGCCAGACTTAGCCATCTTGCCAGGGCCGGCAACGCTTTACGCGAAGCAACATCCAAAGTCGGCGCGCCTTATTATCGAGGTGTCAAAGACATCCTACGACCTCGATTTTGACAAACAGTACATTTACGCAGAAGCCAATATTCCCGAATACTGGCTGGTGAACCTCGAAAAATCCGAAACCGAAGTCTATCGTCGTCCCGAAGCGGGGCAGTATCTCGAGCGCACAATTTATGGCAAGGGCAAAGAAATTCCCCTCGAAGGTGGATTGATTAGTTTGGATGAGATTTATTGATTTGGTTAATCCTTTTAGCCCATGAATTAATTCATGGGCTAAAAGGGCTAAAAGGCGAAGAAAACTTAAATCATCCCAAACAAATCACTCGGCTTTTCGATCTTATCCAAAAACACCATCTGTGGCCCCAGAAACCCGTTGAATTCCGATGCGTAGACAGATGTGTACGCACCTGCACTGAGAAATAAAATTGCATCGCCCGGTTTTGCTGTCGGAACCTGCGCTTCGTACATCTTGTCGACCGAGTCGCAGCTCGGGCCGCAGAGCATCACTGTCTCTTTGGGTTTGTCGGAGGAAAACAGCATCGGGTAAGTGATGCCGTCGATGGTTTCCATCATGCCGGTGAACACGCCGCAATCGAGAAACGCCCAGGTCTTCTCGCGGCGTGCAACGCCGACGACTTTAGTTGCGAGCACGCCGGCAGAGCCGGAGATAAAACGACCGGGTTCGACGATCAGATCCTGCGGTTTGAAGCCTTTGCGCTCCCATTCGGCGAGGTGGCGCATTACGATTTTGCCGATTTCTGCCGCGCTGGGAATTTTGCGGCCGAGGTCGACGGGAAATCCGCCGCCGATGTTGATCGTTGTGGGATTGAGACCGTACTCACGGCTGATTTCTATGCAGCGCCATGTCAGATACATAGCGCTGTCCCAGCCTGAGATGGTTTCACACTGCGAACCCGGATGGAACGTGATGCCGTCGAGCGGTATCGAATTTTCTTTCATGTAAGAAAAAATTGCGGGCCAGAGTTCTTCATCCGCACCGAACTTGCCGGTGAGCGGCCACATCGAACCCTCGTTGGGTACGACGATTCTCAGCTGCGGGCGAACCCGGTGGCTGAGCGGAGTCGAAGCCCCGGCGTGAGGCAGGAATTTTTCAAGTTCTTCGACAGAATCGAAGCTTTGGATTGCGACGCCGTGCTCGAGCGCGCGGCGAATGGCGTCTGCGGCTTTGACTGGGTTAGAGAGTACAATCTCGTTAGCCTTCACGCCGAGAGCGAGTAATTTTTCAATTTCGGCAATGGACGCCGTTTCGAAATGCGATCCTTCTTTTTTGAGGATTTCAATAATTTCGGGGTGCGAATTGGACTTGATGGCGTACGCAATGCGGAACGGCGGCAGTGCCTTTCTCAGCGAAAGAAAGTTATCGCGGATGCGCGAGCGGTCCATGAACAAGACGGGCGTTTCGTGTGCTTCAGACATAAGATATGCAGTCGGTGGCAACTATAAGGTCAGCCTGTATATTCTAATGCGCTCCATAAGCAATAAAATAGCCCATGAATTAATTCATGGGCTATTTTTATGGAAATACGCGGCAATCGCCGTAACAACCTGATCGATCTCATCTGAAGTAATATGCGAGTGAACCGGCAGAGCCAGCACTTCGTCGCAGGCCTTTTCACTCTCCGGAAAATCGCCTTTCTTATTACCAAGGTACGCGAAACACGGCTGCAGGTGCAGCGGTGTCGGATAATAAATCATATTCCCAATCTGCTTCTCATCGAGGGCTTTCTTGAGTTCGTCTCTTTTGCCCGGCACTCTAACAATAAACTGGTTATAGATGTGATAACACCGCGGATCTTCGTAAGGAAGAATTAATCTCTCACCCAGATGCAATGCACTGAGTGCCTTGCGGTAATGCACTGCATTCGCGCGCCGCATCTCATGCCACTCATTCAGGTACTTGAGTTTAACATTGAGTATTGCCGCTTGGATCGCGTCGATGCGAAAGTTCCCGCCGACTTCAAGATGCTCGTAGCGGTTCTTCATGCCGTGCACGCGAATGCGGCGTGCTTTCTCAACGAACTTTTCGTTGTGCACGATCAGCATACCGGCATCGCCGAACGCGCCGAGATTTTTGGTTGGAAAAAATGACACTTCACCCATGTCACCCATGGTGGCGACGGGCTTACCGTTGAACTTGGCACCCATTGCCTGTGCTGCATCTTCGATCAGCACGAGATTCTTTTCTTTCGCGAGCGCCGACAACGCATCCATGTCGGCGGATTGACCATAGAGATGAACAGGCATCAGCGCCGCAGTTTTTTCCGTAACTGCTTCGCGCGCTTTGGCAGGGTCGATATTGAAAGTATGCGGATCGATATCAGCGAAGCGGATGCGCATTCCCGCGCGATGGATCACTCCGCCTGTGGCGAAGAAAGTGAACGGGGATGTAATGCATTCCGCTAGCCCATGAATTAATTCATGGGCTAGCGGATCAGGGGTAATCGCCATCAACGCGAGCAGCTGAGCGTCGGTACCGCTCGAAACGGCCAGCGCCTGCTCGGGCTTGACGCCAAAATATTGCGCGGCCGCGGCTTCGAAGTCGTCTACCGTTTTACCGAGTATAAATTGCGAACTGACAAGCAGCGGATCAATCGCCGCACGTATTTCATCTAGGAGGGGTTTGTTTTCGCGGGTGAGGTCGAGAAGAGGAACCATTTCTATTTCTAACTTTTAGCCCGTGAATTAATTCATGGGCTAAAAAATGGCTCACAGCCCCGCGTCTTTCATCATCGAAGCAAGGCCCTTTTTTTGCAGCGTGCGCAGAGCGCGCGTTGACAGATTCAAAGTAATAAAACGGCCTTCTTCAGGGAGAAAAATGCGCTTTTTGTGCACATTCGATTTGAATGTACGGCGTGTCTTACGGTGTGAGTGGCTCACGTTGTTACCGAAACGAGTGCCTTTACCGGTTAAATCACATTTTCTTGCCATACATTACTCCTGAGGAAAGCCAGACTGTTATCGGTTAACATACCGTAAACGTCTTTCGCACATACGGAGATGCAGCGCAGCTGCGTCTCCGTATGTGCTTCAAAAAACCTAATAAATACAAGGTTTTTCCTTTACAGCATGCGGCCTATGCCCCATTATGTCACATCATGGCAGAAAAAAAACCCCTTTCCAAAAGCCAGCTCCTTTCAGAGCTCGCGGAAAAAACCAACCTCAGCAAAAAAGACGTCGACGGCTTCCTGGAAGCACTGACAACTATTGCATATAAAGAAGCTAAATCTGTGGGCAAGTTCACACTCCCTGGCTTTGGCATACTGAAGCTCGTACAGCGCGCAGCGCGTTCAGGTCGTAACCCGGCAACCGGTGCAACAATCCAGATTCCTGCAAAAACAGTGGTGAAAATGACACTCAGCAAGGCCTGCAAAGAAGCCATCGCTGGTGCGCCGAAAGGCAAAAAATAATCCATTTTCTTCTGTATCGATAAGGCCCCGGGTGAAACCACCCGGGATGCCGTAAGAACCCTACTACAGGTAAAAGGAAGGGGCTTCGGGGTCGAGGGTATTCTCGACCCTTTTGCTTCCGGCCTCTTGATCGCCGCTACGGGCGATTCCACCCGTTTTCTTGAGTATTTCCTGCAATTCCGTAAGACATATACGGCCACCATCCAATTGGGGTCAGAGACCGACACGCTGGATAATACGGGTATAGGTATTCAATCTCTGCCGGTACCGCAGGTCCATGAAACTGAGATCGAGGTCGCGCGGCTGAAGTTTATTGGTGTTATTGAGCAAATCCCGCCTTTATTCTCGAATGTCAGGGTGGATGGCAAACGTGCGCATGAATTGGCGCGCGGTGGCCAATCGGCCGAACTCAAACCGCGTCGGGCCGAAATATACGATCTTTCCCTTGTTGTGCGCAGCGGAAAATTTATCGATATGCGATGCACTGTGTCTTCTGGCACCTATATCCGCTCGCTGGCGCGCGATATTGCCGTGGCTTTGGGCACTTGTGGTCATTTGACGGCACTGCGACGCACGCGCATCGGCGATTTTTCCGTAACTACCGAAGTCCCCGAATATAGCAGCCCGGCGGGATTCATAACGCGGCAACTGGCTGATGCCGAAGCGCTGCCATTCTTTGACGCTGTGGAGATCACCGAAGGCGAGCACCGGCGTTTCTACCAGGGGCAGGCCATACGCCTCGCCGAAGATGTGGCGCCGGGCATTAAGCGCGTATTTGCCGCCGGCAAATTCGTGGGTCTGGCGCGGTGCGACGGCAAGGTGCTGCGCGTGGAGAAAATCTACCCGAATTGACGGCATGTCTGAACTTAAGCTTGTGCAGTGTTTGGGGCATCAGCCCCGAACACTGCACGAGCACTGGAGAGGTGTCAGAGTGGTCTAATGTGCATGCTTGGAAAGCATGTGTACCGAAAGGTACCGGGGGTTCGAATCCCCCCCTCTCCGCATTACCGCAGCGGTAGACGCAGTCTACCGCTGCGGTAATGCCTTACTACAAAGACTCCCTATACTACCGTGACCGCGGCAAGGGCAGCGTGGCGATCGTGCTTGTGCATGGTTGGTACCAGAACGGCGAGCAGGCGTGGGGGTCGCTCGTGCCAGAACTTACCGACCGCTACCGGTTGTTTATCCCCGACATGCCGGGCCATGGTCTGAACCCCGAAATTCCGCCGCATTTCTCGCCGCAGTCGAACATTGATCTGCTCGCGGGTTTTATCGTCTATCTGCGCAAAACCTATCGCCTGAAAAAAATATTCGTCGCCGGGCATTCGTATGGGGCCTATGCGACGCTGGCTGTGGCTGCGCAGCATGCGGATTTGCTCAGTGGCGTGATGGCCTTTGCCGCTGTCGACGACTACGCGCCTTACCGGGCGCGACTCAAGGGCGTATTGGCGGTGCCGCGTTTCCTCGAAGGTCTGTATTACCGCTTGCAGGCGGCGCTGGCGCAGTTTCCTTATGGCGATCGTATGTTGCTCTACGCTGACGTGCCGCCACAGCTCGTGCCAGGCAAACTGGAATATGCCAAAATTAAGAACCGTGTGCTCAGCATTTCAGGCTCGCGCGCTTACATGAAGACCTTTGTAAAAAGCAAGATCGACTGGCCGCGCTCACCGCTGAAGTTGCCGATATTTCTGGGGTACGGCGAACGTGACACGCTGACATCCGCCAACTGGGCAAAGCACATACTTCCGCACTTTTCAGGCGGCACAATGGAAGTGATTACCGATGCGGGGCATAACGTGCAGATTTCGGGAGCGGTTGACCTGGCACAGGAAATGCGCCAATTTATCGAAAAATGTTTGCGGCGCGCCGTCGGGCGTAACAATGGCAGACATGTCCGCCGCCGACCCTGAGACACATAACACCGCGGCCCAAACGATGAGGTGGATCTAATGCGTTCAGTTTCAGCGGCCCTTGCGGTCGCATTTTTCGCTCTGTCGGTTTCCGGTGGTTGCCGCAAAGCCAATGCCGACTGGTTAGACCGGTACAAGCGCTCAGCGCGCAGCGATATCGACCTTTACCTGGTACCTGAACGCTACGCGGTGCTCGAATCGAGCTGGCTCAAAAAAACTGCGGTCGCGCGTTTCAGTAAACCGCATCTTGAAGAAGCGTTAAGATCGTACGGGCGCACCATCGCCGACCTAAAGGCAAATCCGCGTTTTGATTATAAAGAGGCGAACGGCGTTGCGACGATGAAAGTCGGACGCATTTCGCACTCGACGGCATACGACTATGACACATCAATTCCGCTCGTTTTTCACGGCAAATGGTTCACCCCAGGGCTCAACTCCACACCGGCGCACCAACAGCACGTTGCGCCGACTCTCGCGAAGATCATTGGCGTGCCTGCCCCTGCGGGTTCCGAAGTGGCGGCGTTGCCGATACTCACGGTTGACACCAGCAAACCTGATATTATCGTCGTCGCAGTCATCGACCAGGGTGGCATGATGTTGCTCAATTCACACGCGTCCTCTGCGCCGAATATCCATTCATTGATGCAGAAATCTGCTAACATGACAAACACCTATGTCGGACACCTCGACGCGCATACCGCAGTCGGGCACATGGCAATCGGCACCGGAGCGTACCCGGTTAAGAGTCAGGTGATCGGCAACACATTCTTTTCGATGGAAAAATCGGGTGGTAAGGAGCGCCTGACGAAATCAGAAATCTATGCAACTAAGGACGAGACAAAAGTGTCGCCCGACGAGCTCAAAGCAGAATCTCTCGGCGATGTGCTTAACCGCGCGAACAACGGGCAGAGTGTGATCGTGGCGCAGTCGTATGCGCTGCGGGCTTCGATCGGCATGGCGGGCCATGGCGCGCAACCATTTGATAAAGCGCAGGCGCCGAAAGTGAGCGCGAACAATTACGTCTACTGGCTCGACGCTACGAAGTCGAAGTGGATAACCGATACGCGCTATTATGCGCTGCCGCGCGTGGCCGCGGCCAGCGATGTGATTTTGCGTTACAACAAATTTTACCCGCATGGCTTCGAAGGCTACCAGATCAAAAATACGAAATCTGCGCTCGAGCACTGGGGTATCATGATGTCGACACCGGTCGAGACACAACTCGAAGGCGAGCTTGTGCGCGCGGTGGTCGAGCAGGAAATTCTGGGTAAGAAGAAAGACAAAGATGGCTTTACCGATCTTGTGTATGTTTCGTTCAAATCGGCGGACGCGGTGGGGCACCATTTTGGGTACCATTCTCTCGAAGCGGCGGAGACGCTGGCCGAGATCGACAAGCAGATCGCGGCATTGCTGCAGTTTCTACGGCAGCACTACGGCGACAATTTTGCGTTTGTGCTGACGGCTGACCACGGCTGCGCACCGTCTTCTGAAATCAGCGGCGGCGCGCGTCTTACTGCCGAAGAGGTGATCGATGCGATCGACACTTTGCTGCCGAAAGAAATCGCCGCAGACCTTTCGCTGGTGCGCTTTATGACGGTCGGACAGATTTCGCTGAATCACGAGCTGATGCAGAAATATAATATCAGCCAGGCAGCAATTGTCGAAAAAATCATGGCGATCAGGCCTGATGGCAAGAACTTCTTTCGCCAGGTGCTGACGCGCAAGGATCTCGGCCTTGGCGGCTGATTCGATCGGCATTGATAAAAAATTTCTTGCTGGTGTATTATTCACGATCATTGGCGCGGCTGGTTTTTCTGCAAAGGCCATTCTCGCAAAACTTTGCTACCGCTACGGAATAACCGGCTTCGCGACGCTGACGCTGCGCATGGCATTCGCGCTGCCGATGTATGTCGGCATTTTCTGGTACTATTACCGCAAACAGGGCGAAGCGACGCGCAGCGGTTTCCGCAAAGACTGGATTTCGATTTCTATCGTAGGACTGTTCGGCTATTATCTCGCCAGTTGGTTTGATTTCGTGGGACTCGAGTATGTCTCGGCGAGTTTTGAAAGGCTGTTGCTTTTTATCTATCCTACTCTGGTTTTGCTGATCTCGCTTTTCTGGCTGAAGACCCCGGCAGGCAAACGCGAGATCGCAGCGCTGCTCATTACCTATGTCGGCATCGGCATCACCTACCAGAACGAGTCGGCGTTGGCGGGCGATAAGGTGCACATTGGTGCGATATACATTATCTTCGCGGCGGTAACCTATGCGGTCTATCTTGTGGCGACCGAACGACTCGCGCGACACTATTCGCCGCTCGTGTTCACCAGCTTCGCAATCATCATTTCTGCGCTGGCCATTCTGATCCATGGCATCGCGGCGCAAGAGAAACTCACCGGGTTTCCCGTCGAAGTTTATCTCTACACGTTCGCGATGGCGATCTTCTGTACGGTGCTACCGTCGCTTTTTGTTGCGCAGGGCATCGCCATGATCGGTTCAAACCGGGCGGCGATTCTCAGCACGCTTGGCCCGGTGCTCACGATCTACATGGCGTTTGCGGTCCTCGGCGAAAAAATTACCACCGCACAGACTATCGGCACCACCTGCGTGCTGGCCGGAATCGCACTGCTGACCATTCGTAAGAGGGCACTTCGCCATGGATGATCTCGTCAGCGCCAGCGTCACTGGCGACAAGTTTGCGATCGCCAGACTGATTTCTGTTTTCGAATCGATACGCAGCGAAGACCAGCAGCGCTGCGCGGATTTAGAACGCCAACTTTCGGCCGCCTCGCGCAAAACGGGCCTGCTCGTCGGCCTCACCGGCGCACCGGGTGCTGGTAAATCTACTCTGATCCAGTTTCTTGTCGATGCGCTGCTCGAACTCAAAACCGATTGGCGCATTGCTGTGGTTGCGGTAGATCCGTCGAGCCCCATATCGGGCGGCTCGCTTCTGGGTGACCGCACACGCGTGAACTTTGGCGACAACGACCGCACGTACTTTCGTTCGCAGGCGTCGGATCTCGACCTCGGAGGCATCGGGCGAAACACTTTCCGTGTTTGCCGTGTACTGCGGCGTATTTTTGACCTGGTGCTTGTCGAGTCTGTCGGCGTGGGACAGAGCGAAATCGAAATCGGTCGGCTCGCCGATGTGACTCTGCTGGCGCTGCAGCCGTTCAGCGGCGATCACATCCAGTTTATGAAGTCGGGCATCATGGAAATTCCGCAGGCGTTCGTGATCACGAAATGCGATGCCGAAGATCTCGCGCAGCGCAGTCTTTACCAACTGCAGTCGAGTCTCGACTTCATGCAACGTGCAGTTGGTCCCTCCGGGACTGATTCCTCTGCGCCGGCGCCACAAATTTTCCAGACGAGCTCGATCCGCAATACGGGTTTTGCCGAGCTCGCAGAATTTGTATCGCACGCGCAACCACTCGGCGCTCTGCAGGACGCCGACCGCGAAAACTATTTTCTGAAAAAAGAAATCCGCTACCATTTCGGCGAAGTGGGTCTGAAAAAAGCCAACGCGCAATTGCCCGGTGCGGAACATCCGGGCTTTGAAGCGCGCCGGCTGCACCTGCTCGACAGACTCTTCCGTGAGGCCGGCCTGTTATGATGCGCTTCGAACATTTGGGCCGCCGCTATGGCGCGCACTGGGCGCTCGACGACGCTTCGGGCGCGGCCCCAGGCGGCAAAATTACCGCACTGACCGGTGAAAACGGTTCGGGCAAATCGACACTGCTTCTGTGCCTGGCCAACATAATCAAGCCGCACCGCGGTTTGCTGCAATTCGAACCGGGCTTGCGTGTACACCTCGTGGCACACCACCCTATGGCCTACACTGACCTGACAATCGCACAGAATCTCGAACTCTGCGCCCTGCTGGAAAATAAGGATAAATCCGCCATTCTGCCGGCGCTCGAGTGCTGGCGTATACCCGAGCTGCGCGACAAAGCCCTGAAGACTCTCTCGCGCGGGCAGATGCAGCGTTTTTTACTCGCGCGTGCGACGTTGACCCAGCCAGATATCCTGTTGCTCGACGAACCCTTCACCGGCCTCGATGAGCGCAGCGAAGGTTTGCTGCAGCGCTTCATGCGCGACGAAGCGCTGCGCGGGGCAGCTGTGCTGTTCTCTGAACACGATGCCTCGCGCGCCCGCGCGCTATCTAACAAATCCATCCGCATGGAAAACGGCAGGACGGTACCATGAAAACCTGGTGGGCGTTGGTGAAGAACGAGCTGCGGCTATATCACGCGCAACGCGGCCTGCAGTTTGCGTTCATACTTGCACTCGCGCTGCTCGGCCTGTTTCGTTTCGGCATGCCGGTCGATGGAGGGCAGAGCAATATGCTCGAGGTGTTTCCGATCATCGCGTACCTGATTGCGAATCTACAGCTGCTGCTGATGGCGATCCACTGGGAAAGCGACGGCCATGCATACCGCTACTATGCGATGAGCCGCGTGCCCATGAGTTCGCTGTTTCTCGCCAAGACCACGGTTACGTTCCTCGCGCAAATCCCACTGTGGATTTTTTGCTGCGCGGGTTATCTGCTGTTTTTCCCGGTGGATACGCCACCCACCACAACGCTCGCAGCGATGGCGTTTACGGCCGTCCCGCTGGGTCTCGCTCTCGCACCGGCCGGGCAACTCATCGCGGCAATCGCGCAGCACAGTGTGCAGCGCAATTTTCTCGCGATCGCGCTGTTTCTGCCGCTGTGTCTGCCGGTACTCATCGCGGCGACCGGGCGCCTGACTGCGGTCATCACCGGCGCCGATTCGCTGCGCTACGACGCGCTGCTGATCGCAACGGCGCTGGTTTTTATCGGCGCGGGCAACCTGGTTTTCGCTTACCTATTCGAAGAATAATAACGAAGATGAAGAGTGAGGACACTCTTCATCTTCGTTATTTTGAGTGTTAGTTTATGGTCAGGGCCTGCTTCCCGCAAAGAGCAGCTGCAATACTACCGCGACGAATTCGAAGCGGGTTACAAATATCCCATCTATGACACGCTCTTTGAGAAAATCGTCTGGGAACGCAAGGTGTCCCACCTGGTCATGGAATTCCATAACAATGAATACCGCGTAACGCTGCTGATGATGCAGGAATACCCGCACAACTATAAGAGCGAGAACTATCCAATCCACTTTGCCTTCAAATCTTTCGGCGATGCGGCGAAGAAGTTTGAAACGATGAATCACTTTCTGCGCAACAACGGCGTGATGGCAGTCGGTATTGATGGTAAAAGAATTGTCAGAGAAAGAGTGCTCGTCCAACCCGTCGGTAGCTCACCGGCGCGACCAGTTCTCAAAGACCCGCCGGGCAATAAGGATACAGATCCGATTCTGACGCGCGAGCCATTGCCCCGGCGTTTACCGATTGAGAAGAGATACGATTCCGCAACGTCGAGGTAACGCTTAGCCCATGAATTAATTCATGGGCTAAGCGAAGAATTACGCCACTTCTTCTACAACGGCCGCTTTACCGCCTTTCGGCAGCTTTTCTTTTTCAGCCAGTAGCTTCTTCGCAGTTCCGTCGGCATGCGCAGCGCGTACTTTTGCTTCGAGCTCGTCGCAGATCTTCGGATTTTCTACGAGGTACTGGCGCACATTCTCTTTGCCCTGACCCAGACGGTTGTCGTTGTATGAGAACCATGTGCCAGATTTGTTCAGCACACCGACGTTGACCGCTTCTTCGATAATCGAAGATTCGCGCGAGATACCATGGTTAAAGAAGATGTCAAACTCCGCCTTACGGAAAGGTGGCGCCACTTTGTTCTTTACCACTTTCACGCGCACGTGGTTGCCGATGGTCTCTTCACCCTTCGTGATCGACTCTACACGGCGGATATCCATGCGCACGCTCGCGTAGAATTTCAGTGCATTACCGCCGGTGGTGGTTTCGGGCGAACCGAACATCACACCGATTTTCATACGGATCTGGTTGATGAAGATGACGACCGTATTTGTTTTGTGTATTGTGCCGGTCAGCTTGCGTAGGGCCTGGCTCATCAGGCGAGCCTGTACACCCATGGTTGCCTGGCCCATATCGCCTTCGATCTCTGATTTTGGTACCAGTGCAGCCACCGAGTCTATCACGATCACGTCGAGTGCGTTCGAGCGCACGAGTGCTTCGGCGATTTCGAGCGCCTGTTCACCGTTGTCGGGTTGTGAGACGAGTAGCTCGTCGATATTCACACCGAGGCGTTTTGCATACGATGGGTCGAGCGCGTGTTCGGCGTCGATGAATGCAGCCATGCCGCCGAGCTTCTGCGCTTCGGCAATAATGTGCAGGGTCAAAGTAGTTTTGCCTGAAGATTCAGGTCCGTAAATTTCAATCACGCGCCCGCGTGGCACACCGCCGACGCCGAGCGCCAGGTCGAGTGAGAGAGCACCCGTGGAAATGACGGGAATTTCTTTCATGGCTTCTGCGTTGAGTTTCATCACCGCGCCTTTGCCGAATTGTTTTTCGATCTGTACCAGCGCCGAATCGAGCGCCTTTGCTTTTTCTGCAGCTTCCAACCGGCTTGCGGCCGTTTGGCTGCTAGCTGCCTTCGATGCCGCGGTTTCTTTCGTTTCTTTTGCCTCTGCCATAATCGTGAGCCCCTTGTTTTTATCCGTTGTGTCAATCATTATTATGTCTCCTCTGTTCTATTCCTGTTCAGGTGGTCAAATCCATTATCGGCTTTTTATTCCGGTTCCATGATAAATCCGCCCGCCTATATATATTAAATACCAGAAAGTGGGCAAATTTTCTCACTCTATCGGAAAAAAATTGTACCCGTGCTACTGCTGTGATTATCCATAACAGAAAATTCTGTGCCAAAGCGTCCCGTTCGCGGTGCTCAATTTGCATTCGCCGTGCTGACTCTGATCGCCGTTGGGGATTCACCCATGCTCGCGTTCTTCTATCTCAATTCGTTTCTGACACTCCTCATCGGCAACATGTTCACCTATGCGATGATCATCTACTCGCGCGCGGTGACGGGCTCCGACGCAGTGACCGGCTTTGTCTATGCCGGCAATCTGCTGCCACCGCTGATTCTCGGCATGTACGCCGGCACCGTGATCGACCGTTTCACGCGCAAACGCGTGGTGATGATTGCGCAGACGACGTTTATCTACACCGGTGGTGCGATGGTGTTTCTCACCATGCAGAAAATGTTTCCGGTGTCGGATGTATTGCTCATCGCAGTCATGCTCGTGAACGGCGTAGGCTTGAGTTTTATCATACCGGGTCGTATGGCGCTGTTGGGTGATCTGTTTGACCAAGAGCATATCCCGCGCGAGAGCATGAAGATCCAGATCATGATAATGGTGGGCTTCGGCCTGGCGCCCTTTTTCGTTGGGTTTCTGCGCCAATTTTGCGAATGGCATATTGTCTTCGCCGCGATTGCGCTATCTTATGCCTCAGCAACTATGTTGCTGATTCCTTTGCGCACACGAGCAAAGCCGCACCACGGCGCAGTGTCGGCGTGGCACAGCCTCAAGGCGGGTCTGCGTTATGTGCGCGGGCAACCGCTGCTAATCTCGTTGCTGGCGGCAACCTTCGTCGGTCTGTTTCTCGTCGGCCCGCTGCAGGTGCTGTTGCCCGAATTCTCGAAGGCGAAACTGCATCTCGATGAAGCAGAGCGCGGTGCATTGATGACGGTTTTGGGCGTGGGGTTGTTGATCGGCGGCGGTTTGGCGCAATTTCTTTCGCATGCGCTCCCGCGCGGCTTGATGATTATTCTCGGTGCCGTCGCCTCGGGCATATCGATGCTGGTGATTCCGCAATTTGACACGGCGGCACCGGTTGCCATTTCACTGGGCGCCTCGGGCATTTTCGGCGGATTGATGGGCACATTGTTACCGGCCGCAATTCAGCAGGGTACGGTCGACCATGCGCGCGGCCGGGTGATGAGCATCTACAATATTATTTTCCAGAGCTCGGTCGCCGTGGCCGCAGTCGGCCTCTCTCATCTCTCAAAATACACCAGTCCTGGTTTTGCCTTTCAGGCCGGCGGATGGTTTATTGTGACGGGCGCTTTGGGTTGCCTGCTCTTGAAGCCATTGCGGCAGTTGCGGTGACTTATGGGCTTCACAACACTTATTTGGGTATTACGAAAAAATTTTTCGCTATGGCCCTAAGGCGACGAAACTGAGGTTGTTTGCGCCGGTGCACGCGGCCGCGGCGTTATTCACTGCACATCGGCGAACCCAGCCTTCAAGCTGAAATCCAAACTGCATTGACTATTTGAATACGTAAACAGCACCGCTGCTGGCAGCAGAATTATCTGTGCTTGCGCCTGTGCCGTTGGTGATCGTATTTTGCACGCTATCTTCTTGGGTTGCACCGATGACGATAGTATCTGATGATAGCGCAACGGGGAAACCAAAATTATCTCCATCATTCGCATTAGGTGACTTAATGTATGCTGTTTGGGACCAACTTATCCCTGTTCGCTTGAAGAGATATGCGGCACCGCTGTCGGTTAGCGAATTATCCGGGCTTGCGATGGAGCCAGAGGAAGTCGTCGTCTGGTTACTGTCCTCTTGATATGCCCCAACAAGAATCGTATCGCCATTAATGGCTACCGAAAATCCAAATCCATCAAAAGCCTGTGCATTTGTGGGTTTCAAGTACGCTTCGTGAGCCCAAGTTGTGCCGCCGCGTTTAAATACGTAAGCTCCGCCACTATCAATGGAAAAATTATTAGCGCCTATAAAAGGGCCATTTGACACGGTCGTTTGATTACTGTCTTCTTGAAAAGCGCCAACTACAATTGTATCACCAGAAATGGCCACGCTGTGACCAAAAAACGAATCCGTATCCGGGTTCGGTGCTTTCAGGAAAGCTTCTTGTATCCAAATGCCACTATAGCGCCTATACACATATGCGGCCCCGCTATTCGGAAGCATGCTATCACTGGGTGCATTAGCACCGTTTGTGATAAAATTTTGATTGCTATCTTCAAAACGAGCCCCGATAAGTATCGTATCTCCAGAAACGCTGACGGAATGACCAAAATTATCGCCTGCTTTAGCGTTCGCAGCTTTTATATACGCTTCTTGCGTCCAGATAACCCCAACTCTCGTGTATACAAATGCCGCGCCGCTGTCGCTCGCAGAATTATCATTGCTGGCACCTGCGCCATTGGTTATGGTATTTTGATTGCTGTCTTCATTCCGCGCACCTACTATGATCGTATCGCCAGAAATAGCAACGGAAAAACCAAAATTGTCGTAGCTTTCGGGATTAGGCGGTTTAACATACGCCTCTTGGGACCAAGTGGAACCAGTCCGTTTATAGACATAAACCGCACCGCTATCTGGCGCAGAATTATCGTTGCTTGCCGTTGTTCCGTTTGTAACGGTAGCCTGGCTGCTTGATTCCCCGGGCGCACCAACAACTATAGTATTTCCGGAAATCGCCACGGTATGCCCAAAGAGGTGATTTGCTCGGTTGTTTGGCGGTTTCAAATAAGCCTCTTGGGACCAATTTACGCCGGAACGTCTGTAAACGTAAACCGCCCCACTATTCAGAGTAGAATTATCCACGCTAGCAGTTCCACCATTGGATATCGTATTTACATTGCTGTCTTCAAGATATGCACCAATCACGAGCGTATCGCCGTCTATTGCAATGGCATGCCCAAAAATGTCCTGCGCATCTGCATTCGCAGCCTTAACATAAGCTTGCTGACGCAGCTCGCCGGCATGATCTAAAAAGGTTCTGGAACCGGCTGATTTATTGCCAGCCACATCCTTAACAATTATGTTGAAGAAATAAACGGACTCAGGATCAAGGCTACTTACCCCTAGATTATCAATATCTGTAGTATAATCACTAAGTGGCGTGCCATTCGCTTCAATCGCAGTTACGGTATCGATTGTGTCTGTTAAGGCATAATACAAGCGATATTGCAATGAACTTTGCGCATCAAAGTTATCGTTTGCTTTGCCCCAGGTCACCAAAGCACTTGTGGATGTTAATCTCGCGGCAACAATAGAGCCGCTACTTCCCAAAACCGGCGGCGTCAAATCATTCGAAACGTGAACAGAGATTGTGTCTGAAACGCTACCAATCTCAGCGGTAATTGAGCCTATCTCAGGCGTAGTTCCGGCGGAAAATAAGGCCGTACTATCAATTGAACCAATTGCTCCGCTGACGGCAAACAATGGATTGATGACCACAGTATTTCCATAAGCGTCATAACCCAGCGCGTCGAATTGAAAAGTTCCGTTTATGGGGATATGCACAGGATTGTTAATTATCACCTGATTATTGTCCATGATTTCTATATGGCTTAGAGCCCCCGTCTGTACAGTTATCGCTACTGACGCATTAAATGCCCCCGCAGCGGCATTAATAGAGCCCAATCCCGCGGTCAGTGCTGAAAATCGCAGCGTCGAAGGGCCAATACGCGTGAGCGTTCCAATACTTCCACTGACATTAAAAATGTCAGCCGAGATATTTCTCCACGCAGTTCCATCATTGGCCTGAAGCGTAAAATCCCTGACGAATCCAGCTGTGATATTAACGGCCGTATTGGGATTGAATCGTAAGGCTGATGCAGTACGTGTCACAGTTCTTGTTCCTATGGCTGTCGTCCGCGTAGCACCAATGTTATCACTCGCCTGAAAGCGGTATTGAAAACCGACCAAGGTTACAAAGGATTCAGGAATCGTTGCATAATAACGATTTGTTACGGTGCCATCTGTGATATCAGGCAGCATTGGCACTTTGTTTGTCGCCGTTGCGGGATTCAGATTGCAGGTCGCATCGCCCGTGCGGCAATACATAAAAAATGCGCTGACGACATGACCTACCGCGCCGCCGCCATTAAAATCATTGATAGTCGTGCGCACTCTGACTGGTAAACCTGCCATAATGGCAGTTCCGGCTGGCAGGAAATTTGCGCCAGTAATATTGGGCAGCGAATTTCCTGGAATCAACAGTTGCGCCGCGGGAATATATACCGAAAAATGCTCAATATTGCCGGTAACACAATGTCGCTCTTGGTTTACGAGCCCACTCATGCCGACGAGTTCACCACCTTCCTCAGCATAGTAAACCATGACGCTTTTTTCATTGAGATTCTTACTGTTAACATCAGTTGCCGGATAGCAAAATTCAACCTCGATTGGTTTCAAAAATTGTAATCCCTCCGGGGAGAATTTTACACCCTTGCCTATGGTCAAGGCCCCATCGACAGCCGCCGAGGTGACATTCACAATGGAAGCTGTTATTTCGGTTTCCTGATCGAGAGCACCTACAGGTATTATGAGTTTCATATTCTGTAGCGCAATCTGGCCACCATTTTCCGGTGTAATACTTGCGGTGACACTGGTGGCTTCAGGAGAGGCTGTTGCGCCATCCGTGCCGTCTTTGTTCTGAAAGGTATTATTTCGTGCGCAAAAACTCAGCAATGATAATGTGAAAAAAGCAAAATAGGCCGTTTTATGAAAGTTCACAGGGTTCTCCTTATCAGTTCCGTGCATTATGGTGATTAGCCTACCCTCACCTGCCTTTTAGACGTACTGAAAAGCCATTTCAAGAGTTGATTGTTGAAGCGTAGGATTGTCAGTTAATCGCGGAAAATCGATTGAAATAGCTATGGCCCAAATGCCAAGCCATGAACGGTAGTATCGGGCACAGTTCCCGAGGGGGTGATCCACGCGACGCTCGTGATGTCCGTAGAATACCGGACAAAGCCAGAATCGCCTGCAACTACCCATCTGCCGTTTCCGTACGCAGCGGCGCGCACCACTCCGAGCCCGGTAAGATTTTTTGCCGTCCAACTGGTTCCATTCGTCGAGTAATGAATTTTGGAATTATACCCGCCCGCTACCCATTGATTATTGCCATTCTCAACGAAAACATAATATACGGAACTCACACTGCCGCTTGCCCAATTGGCATTCGTGGTAGCATTGGTGGTGGTGAATATCCCGCCTGATTCGCCAGTCAGACTGGTTGTGCCGACTGCCACAAATCTGCCTGAGTTATTGCCAGCGACATCGAAAAATACCCAGCCTGAAGCGCCGGATTCAATTTCAGCGGATTGTTGCGTCCAACTCGTGCCATCGGTTGAATATGCCCATGCGTCACTGAAATTTACCATCACATACATGCCATTTCCATATGCGGCACCCGACCACGGGTAAGCTTCAGAACCGGGAGTCCCGGGCGCCGGCCAGCCCGATACGATGTTTGAGGTAGCCCATCCATTGCGGGCAGTTGTCCCCGAGACACCACACTTCGTGGCCAGAGGCGAAACCCCAAAGGTGAATGCGCCACCGGCAGCGACAAGTTGCCCCGTCCGATTCGTTGCAAGGTCATACATATGATTTGAACCAGATGCAGGATTGCTGAGCGTAAAACTTGAGGCCGTAGCATCAGTTGAATAAGCAGATTTGCTGTTCAACCCAACGACTACGAAACGGGTGCCGTCAAATGCAACGGAGCAAAGCGTTGTAGCAATGGGCGAGGTCACGGATGTCCAGTTATCGCCATCGACTGACCGCCAAATCTTGCCGCTTTCACCTACGGCTACGAATATCTGCGCATTTACTGAAAAAGAAAAACCTGGATTCTGAACTGCATTTACCGTCCCCGCAGTTGACGAAGTGATATTCAGATTCCCCGAATAATTTCCATTGGCTAAGCCGGTTGTATCGACAGTTACAACTATATTCACATTGGAATTCGGATTCACCGTGCCGGTTGTCGGTGATACCGAGAGGTAGCTGTAGCTTTCGCTTGCAGACCAGGCAAAAGCAACCCCGGCGCTTGCGGGGTTGGAGATGTTAATAGTGATTTGCCGAGTTTGATTCTGCGCCAACGCCGCAAAACTCAAAGCAGTCGATTGCGTTCCTGTAGTTATGATATCCGTGTCAACAATCAATTCTGGCGATGCTCTTACCTCGATACTCACAACCGCACTGGTCTGCCCCGCGTCATTTTTGGCCGTAACGGTGTGATTCGTCGCCACCTGAGCGACCGTCGCCGTTCCTGAAATTTCACCAGTCGCCGCATCGATCGTGAGCCCCGCAGGCAATGCCGGCAGAATCGAATATGACGTCGCCGCGCCAGTTGCCAGGGTCGGTCTATTCGCCGTAATCGCCGCACCCTGCACATAAACCGCGGGATTGGCGCTATATGTAAGACCTGTTGGAATTACCCGCGTCTGCGGATCAATAAACTCGCGGTCGAGAGTCGTGCGCGCCGCGCACGTGAAGAGAACTGCGGCAATGCCCGCGATGAGTGCAATGTTTCTGATCGCAATCATATATCCCCCTAAAATTTATAGCCCACGCCACCGTAGGCGGATATCAGCAGCTCGGCGTAGTTTTGGTAGAGATGCAGCCTGAGGCCGAAGCCCGCCTCGAGCGAAATCAGTCGATGAAGGTCATAGCCAACGCGGCCGTCAAGCGCAAAGCCTGGCGTGAAGAAAGTAAAACTCTGCAGCGCTTCTTCTTTGCCGGTGACAGGATTTTTTGGTTTGGCCTCAAGATTTGAGTAGTCGAGAGTAAGACTGCCGATAGACAAGAATGCACCGGCGAGCGGGGTAGCATAGAGACCGCGCCAGAGATAGCGGCGATAGCCTGCGCCGGCAAGCGCGGTGCCGTAAATACCGGTGGCCTGTGCCGTTGCGGATGTATAAGGTGCGGCAAAATTATCTTTGCCGCTGTGCAGAGATCCGTTAAGCCAGAAAAGCCAGCCCGACGCCTGTGTGGCGCCGAGTAACCCGAAGCGCTGATAATCGGTCTGAAAGACAAGATGACTCCTGAGTTCATTGGGTGAAAGCGGCGTGGTCTTTTCGAGAGCGCCTGACAAGTAGGCCGGCACTTTGGACAGCATCAATCCGCCGAGGCCTGAAATCTGGCTGAAGCGCGTGATTTCGTCGTCCCTGAGCTCGGCGTACGCATTTGCCTTTTGCCATTCTTCTTTATTGGGCAGCACCGATTTTGCCTCTTCGGCCACCCGGTCGGCGATCGTATTGATCGAATCGAAAATGCGCGCGTCGGCGGGGCCGCTGACGCTGGAC
>CAYHJO010000063.1:0-19645 GCA_964356715.1 uncultured Turneriella sp.
CCGATCTGTCGTATTTATCGGTCTGCGCGTATGGACGTATTACATGCCCGAAATTTTTCCTGTGCCTCACCCACCGACTAGAATATTCTACATCGTGTTCACGGCGGCGGCATTGTTCCTCATCATGGTTTTGGAATTCCGTTTTATCGCGCAACAGAGCACACGCGCCGAAGACGCGTTCATCGCGCAGCGCGATCTAGCGGACAAACTGCTGCTCAATATTATGCCGAAAAGCGTCGCCGATGAACTCAAAGCCAAAGGCAAATACGAACCGCGTCATTACGATTCGGTGACTGTGCTGTTCACCGATTTTGTCGGTTTCACGAAGCTCGCGGCCGGCATGTCGCCGCATGAACTGCTCGCATCGCTCGAAACCTGCTTTGGCGAATTCGACAAAATTGTAAAAATACACGGTCTGGAAAAGCTCAAAACCATCGGCGACAGTTATATGTGCGCGGCGGGAATTCCCGATCCCGTACCAGACCATGCGGAACGCGCAGCGCGCGCCGCGCTGGATTTTCTCGCGGTCGTCACGGCGCAGAAAGCGCAGGCGGAGAAAAGTGGCCGACCATATTGGGATATCCGCATTGGACTGCACACGGGCCCACTCGTCGCGGGTATTATCGGCGACCACAAATTTGCCTATGACATCTGGGGCGATACCGTTAACATTGCCTCACGCATGGAATCTGCGGGCGAGATCGGCCGCATCAATTTGTCGGCGGCGACGGCGAGGAGCATCGGCACGGGTTTTGACGTGCGTTCGCGCGGAGTGCAAACTGCCAAGAGTCTCGGCGAGACGGAAATGTTCGAACTGATCAACGCGCGGACGGACGGAAAAAGCCAAAGAGCCTGAGAGGCAAAAGCCTGTTTACGCAGCGCCTCGCGCTCCCCCGTTATCCGCCACAACCATGAATATACTTCTGTTAACCCTGATCTGCGCGCTGGTCTTTCTGACGGGCATAATACTGCACTACTTTCTATCGCTGCGCCGCTCGCTAAAAAGCTATGAGCGGGAGCTCACTGAGTTGAAAAAAATCACCGGCGCTGCAAAAGGTGAACGCAACGAAACGAGTGAACCGTGGATACGCATGCTCGTCGAGGTCAAAAATCCGATCGAACTCGCACACCGCGAATCGCCGGTGGCGAAACTGGCCTCCGGAAGCGCGCCGAATCTCGTGATTAAGAAAGTCTATGAACAGGTGGTCGCACAGACCAGGGAACAGCTCAAGAGCAAAAAAGTCGATGCGGAAGTAAGCCTGATCATTCTCTGAGCATGAATCTCACGCTGCAAATTATCTGCGCCGGAACCGGCACCCTCGCCGCGCTCTGGCTTATCGGCCGACTCAGACACAGCGAAGCCCGGGTGCGCGCGTTGCGCCTTGAGGTGATGGACCGTAAATCCACCGCGCGCGCAGCACAGCTCAATGCGATACTTTTGGGTGAAAACGCGATGCTCGTCGCCAAGGGCATCGACCAGGCCTCGCTCATCATGCAGGGCGGCCACAAGGTACTTTCCGAAGTCACCTTCGGGCTGTTGCAGCTTTTTCCCGTCACGCGCGAACACGCGAAGATCGTCAAAGACACGCATAACCTGATCAGCGCAGGGCTCTATGGTGCATTCCGTGAAGTGAGCAAACAAATGGGCGGTAATATCGCGGGGAAATTAAAAGAAGGCAAACCGAAGAAACGCCGTAGCGGATTTGCGCGCAAACGGGTAAAAGCGAAGAAGAAGTCCTCATAGCTTCTGTTAACCCGGGGCTACGAGATTCATTAGCTATGAGTCCAGCGCCCCCAGCGCAAAAACATAAGCACCCAACGAAACGGCTTTGCTCGTACCGAGCCGGCTCTTGCCGATGCCAGTGCGTTTCATCGCATCGTATGACATTTTCTGTTCGCTGCCCGGTACGTCCAACTGCCGCATTTTCCCGGCGCAAAATTTCATCAGATCATCTGCATTTTCGAGATCGAAGCAGCTAAGTTCGAGCCGGTCAATCGTGCGCTAGCGGTCAAAGTTTTCAATGCCGTACCTCAGCGACTGCATCATTGCACCGGCAAAAAGCGGATATGCGTTCGATAATCCGCCGCCGAGCACCACGAGGCCGTCGATCAGCGTGACAGCGTTGGCAATACATTCGCCGAGCGCCGCACCCAGCTCAGCAAACGCCTGCTCTGCCGCAGCCTGATTGCCGTCGCGTTTCCCGAGCGCGACCTCGTATATCTCTTTGGCCGTCAGATTTTCACTTTGGCTCGTGCTGGTGTTTTCGCGGTACACACGCTGCAGCGCCCTGATCGATACGCTCTCTTCCATAAAAGTGTGCGGATGTTTTGCGTTACGCAACAGCCAAACTTCGCCTGCGGCGGAATTATCACCGGCAAACAGACTGCCATTGTGCACAATTCCGCCGCCGAGCCCGGTGCCCAGAGTAAAACCGATAAGATTCCTGTAACGTTTCGTACTGCCCGCGGCTTCGAGTTCATGATTCACCGCCGGGAGCAATCCGCCTAACGCTTCGCCGAGCGTGAAAAGGTCGCCGTCATTATTGATAAAAACCGGAACGCCGAACTTCGCCGCCAGCATCGGCCCCAGCGGCACACCGCCGCGGAACGCCGGCAGATTGCCGAGATCGCCGATAATGCCTTCGCCATAATAACTCGGCCCCGGAAAAGCAAAACTGATCGCTGCGATTTTGGCTTTAACGGCGGCGGCAATTTCGGAAAAACCGTCGGCGATGGTTTTCAGGCAGAGCTCAAGGTTGTCGGCATGCGACGGCCGCTCGATGGGCGTAACTATCTCTTCGCCGGCCGCCATCGCCGAAAACGAAAATTTGGTGCCACCCGCATCGAGCGTCAGCACCACACGTGTGTCGGATTCATGCTGCATTTTTTTCGCTCCGCAGGGAATTCACCGCAATCGCCGTCAGGTACGCAACGCAGCCGGCAGGCACGATGAGGCTCAGCTGCACGCCTGCGTGGTCGGCGACATAGCCCATGACCGGCGGCACAATCGCGCCGCCGGCAATCGCGGTCACCATCAGCGCCGACAGTTCATTGGCTTTTTCGGGCTGCGCGTCGATGGCAAGAGAGAATACCAGCGGAAAAATATTGGAGAAACCGAGACCGACCAGGCACGCGGCGACGAAACCAAGCAGACCTTGGCCAAAGGCGATGAGTATCAGGCCCGTCAAAGAAAGCACACACGAAATTAAATAAAATTTGGCGGGTCTGAGCCAGCGCAAAACGAGCGTGCCGCCGAACCTGCCGGCCATGATCGTTAAAAAAAATAATCCGACGCCCGCCATGCCGATGTCTGACGCCTGGTAGCCACTCTGCACTTTCAATATGCCAGGCAGCGTGGCACTCATGCACACCTCGGCGCCGACGTAGAGAAAAATCGCCAGTACCATTTTTGCCACACCGGCGTTGCCCAGAAGCGCAAAGATCGCAGAGAGTGAGGCAGATTTTTGACTTGAGCTCTCGGGTATTGTTTCGCGGATTGCGGAAACAAATATGATTAGTGCGAGCAGGGTGAACACGGCAAAGATGACAAAGACGATTTCCCAGCGGTTATCTGCGTAGCGAATTGCGATGAGCGGAATCAGCGGCGAACTCAAGGTGCCGATGCCCTTGATGAATTGCCCGAACGTGAGATTACGCGCATACGCACCGGCCGCGGACAAGGTGTGCAGCAAAGGACTGCCTGCCGTCTGCAGCACCGTGACCCCCGCGCCCAAAAGCAGCACTGCAAGCAGGAAAACAGCGTAGCGCGTGAGCCCCAGCGCGGGCGTCAATAGCCCGGCGAGCACCAGCAAGAGGCCGACGATCACGGTGACGCGTTTGCCGAAGCGGTGCTGAAAATATCCCGTCGGTATCGAAAGAGTGCCGAACATGATAAATCCAGCGAAAGCAATAAATGAAGCTTCAAACTGCGTCAGGCTCAGCTTCTGCTTCACCAGCGAAACCAGCGGCCCGATCAGATCGCCAAAACCCATGACGAGAAAGATGAGAAAAACAGGAGCTGTTTTTCTATTCATTGGTAACTCCTTTTTCGCTGATTCGCCGTGCGGAGCTACGCTCCGCACGATGAATCAGCTTTTCGAAAACCTGCGTATCACCTTCTGGTATTCCAGCGAGCCCGGGTTCAACGTACGCCTGAAAGTCTTGTAGTCAACCCGGTAAAGGCCGAAGCGTTTGTCAAAGCCCTCGAGCCACTCGAAGTTGTCGAGCAGAGACCAGTAATAGAAGCCGCGTACGTCATACCCGGCTTTGAGCACCTCTGAAAGCACGTAGAGGTGCCGGCGTATGAAGTCGCCGCGGCGCGAATCGTCGTGGTCGGCGAGCCCTGCTTCGGTAATGATCATCGGTACGCCGATCGTGGAAACTTTTTTAACGGCGTACATCAGCCCCTCGGGATAGATCGCCCAATCCATGTCGGTTTTCGGAAAGCCGCTGAGCTGACCGCGATCGTACAGGCTTGCTGAGAACGGATTAAAATAGACTGCCGCGCGCGTGTAATAATTGATACCGAAAAAATCCATCGCGCGAATGCCGTCGCGGTTCTCATAGGAATATTCACCCTTGAACGGCAGGCTGACCGCGTAACGCCCGGTCTTGAAAAAATTCAGCATCCCCCCCATCCAGATGTGCTCTTCGTAGTCGGCTGCGATCCAGTCGAGCAGCGACCAGGAATTCTGCGGTCTCGCCTCGAGCACCGAGAGAATCGCACCGATCTGGTGCTTTTTGCTGAGCGACATTTTTTTGAAATTTTCATAGGTCACTACGTGCGCCATCAGCATATGTTTTGCCACGCGACAACTGAGCGCAAAATCGTGTTTCCCCGGCGGCAGTCCGCCTTCGAGGTAGCTGCTCACCGGGTACAGGTTCAACTCGTTAAATGTACCCCAATAAACCACTTCGTTCTGGTACTCGCTGAACATGCGGTTGGCATAACGATACCAGTATTTCAGATTCTCTTCTTTTTCAAATCCGCCTTTATCGGCAAACCACAGCGGGTCTGTGAAGTGGTGCAGCGCGATCATCGGTTCGATTTTCGCTGCCTTCAGCCGCCGTATCAGATCGCGGTAATGCTCAATCGCTGCCGAATCAAATTTGCCTTCTTCGGGTTCGATGCGGCTCCATTCGATCGAAAAGCGGTACGCGTTGAGACCAAATTCGCGCATCAGTTTCACATCGTCGCGATAGAGTTCATAGTGATTCGCCGCCATACCCGCGGTTTCGCCGCGCGCGATGCGCGGATGTCCGTTTTCTTTGGGGGTGCGCTCCCAGCGGTACCAGGTATTCTTTGTCAGACCGCCTTCAATCTGGTACGCAGACGTCGCAGCCCCCCACAGAAATTTTTCAGGAAAGGCAAGTTCAGCGGTATTAATTCTGCTCCAGCTCCATTGTGGATTCGGATAACGCAGATTGAAATAAAGGCAGAAGGCGAAATTGATGGCAAGCAGCACGCCCAGCGGTATGGTGAGATATTTCCGCCAACCGCGCAAGAGTATCGCAATCACAGACTTTCGATATGGCGTACGAGCGCCGCAATCTCCGCGTCGGAAAGGTGCCCTTTAAACGGGCGCATCTCGCTGCCCTTGCCGTCCTCAATCACCTTCGCAATGCCCGCGCGCATCTTATCGCCGCCAAAGAAAAATCCCATTTTCATGCCGAGCGTACCAAATTTGCGCACCCCTTTTGCCGACCAGGTTTCAGGCGGCGTGCCGTCGACGCCGTGGCAAAACGAGCACGCGGCCTGCCAGATAACCGCGGCGCGTTTGTCTTCGGGAGTCTGTACCTGCTGCGATGCACAGCCCATAAGCAACGGCAGCGTCGCGAGAGCAATGAGCCTAAAAACGGGGTATATATTCATTTCTGCGGTCCTTTCAGGATGGCGGCAAGTTTTGTCGCCCACTCAAGCAGCAGCTCTTCGGATTTACGGTTTTCTTCAGAGCCGTCTGCCGCGGCTTTTTTTTCCAGCGCAAACCAGCCATCGGCAATCGACTCGGCAAGGCTTTCTTCGATGCTCTTAGATTCAGGTTTTGGCTGCATGCGACCTCGTTACGCGCGGAAATCTGCACGCCACAGAGCACAGAACCAGGAAAAATTGTCAGGTATGGCCCCGCGGATTGTAGGCAGAGTGTATTAAAGCAATGTACTCGAGGGGGGACTTGAACCCCCACGCTGTAAAGCATACGCACCTCAAGCGTACGTGTCTACCAATTCCACCACCCGAGCGAGTGTTTTGCCACTGGCCGCGCGAGCGGCCTGTGGCAAAACCGATCAATTTAACACCCCGTCAAGCTATCCTTTACACTCATTCCAGTTGCGGCCGAACGCTCCCGACACCTTCAGGGGCACTTTGAGCTTCACGACCTGCTCCATTTCCCGCTTGGCCATGCTTTCGAGCTCTTTTTCTTCGTCGGGCGGCACTTCAAACAGCAGTTCGTCATGAATCTGTAACACCATGCGCGATTGCATTTTCTTTGCCAGCAATTTTTCGTGGATCACGATCATCGCCTTTTTTATAAGGTCGGCCGCGGTCGACTGCACCGGGGTGTTGATCGCGAGGCGCTCGGCGCCCTGCCGCACAAAGTGGTTGGCAGATTTGATCTCACCGATCAGGCGGCGGCGGCCAAATAAATTCTCAGCGTAACCCTTCTCGCGCACCGCGTCGATGGTGTGCTGCATATAAATTTTGATGCCGGGAAAGGCGGCAAAGTAATTTGCCATGAGCTCTTTCGCTTCACCGCGCGTGATCGATAAGTTACGCGCGAGTCCGAATTCGGTCACTCCATACACAATCGAAAAATTGAGCACCTTCGCCTGCGAACGAAACTCCGCAAAGGCGGGAATCGCTTTCATTTTTTTAAGATCCGCATGGTTGACTTCGAACACCACATCGCGTGCTGCACCGGAAAAATCCCCCTTCTTTTCGTCGAAGCGCGAACGGAACAGCATATATGCCGCGCGATCATGAATGTCTTCGCCGTGCTGGTAAGCCGCAATCAAGTTCGCATCTTCACAATAGTGCGCAAGAATTCTGAGCTCGATCTGGCTGTAATCGAGACTCAAAAGCCGGCGGCCTTTGTCGGCAATAAATGCCGCGCGCAGGTGTGCACCTTCTTCACCCTTGACGGGTATGTTCTGCAGGTTAGGATCGATACTCGAAAGCCGACCGGTCGCAGCAGTCACCTGCGAGAGTGAAGTGTGCACGCGCCCGGTCGCGGCGCTTCTGTGTGCAGGCAGCGCGTCGACGTAGGTGCCGAGCAGTTTGGTATAGAATCGATAGTCTAAAATGGGTGCTACGATCGGGTGCGCATCGCGCAGCTCTTCGAGCACACTCTGGTCAGTCGACATCGCGCCCTTCTCCGTTTTGCGCGAAGATTCGATATTGAGTTTTTCAAACAGAATTGTCTGCAACTGCTTTGTCGAGGCGATATTAAACTCTTCGCCGGCATGTTTATAGATCTGCTTTTCTGCCGCCGCGATTTTCTTGCGATATTCTTTACCGAGTTCTGCGAGATGGTCCATGTCGACGCGCACACCGGTGTATTCGATGTCGGCCAGAACCTTTGCCAGCGGCAAATCGAGCTCGTGGTAGATTTTTTCGAGGTCGATGGCTTTAACCTTGGGCTGCAGCGCATCGCGCAACGCGAGCGTCACCTCGGCGTCTTCGCACGCATAGTGCGAGAGGCGGTCGAGCGGCACGGCGCCAATTGGCAGCGCCGATTTTCCCTTGCCGACAAGTTCTGAAAACGTCACGGTTTTGTATTGCAGATGGTCTTCGGCCATATCATCCATGTTGTGGCGGCGCACGTTGGGGTTTAAGAGATAAGACATCAGCATCGTATCGTCGGCATAGTTGGCCACTTCAATGCCGGCCGCGCGAAACACCTGGATGTCAAACTTGATATTCTGCCCAATTTTGCGGATCTTCGTGTTTTCGAGAAAACTTTTGAGTTTAGGCAACAGCTTCTTCTTGTCGTCGACATCCGCATAGTCGCCGTTGAGCGTCGCCTCACCGCCGTCTGGCAGCGGAATGTATGCGCTATGAATAGTCTGCCCTTCGACAGGCTCAGGGCGACGGCCTTCGAACCAGCCAAGTGACACGCCGAAGATCTGCGAATCGTGTACCGCCAGGCCCGTCGTTTCGGTATCGACGCAGACTTCGTCGAGTTTCGAGAGTCTACCCAGCAGTGCATCGAGCTCTGCTGCAGTTTTGATCGTGATCGTGTGCTGGCAGAACTTTACCGCCGCTGCCGCGCTCCATTCGACTCCGCTCCCTGAGGGGAGACCTGGCGGTCGCAGGGAGCGGTCGCTGCGACCGTCTTCGGTCTCTCGCTTCGAGAGCGCAGTCGAAGCGCCCGCTGCGGTGCCCGTTGATTTGAGCAGTTTCTCCCACTCGCTCGCAACCGTCGGCAGCTTCTTTTTGCGGAACAGGTTTGCGCTTTCGGGGCTCAGCGCCAATACCATTGCATCGGGTTTCACCTTGAGTTTGATATCTTTACGCAGCTTAACGAGCTGCTGCGAAATATATGCATTATCTTTGCTCGCCTCGAGCTTCGCCCTGAGGCCGTCGGGCTTGATTTTGACGAGGTTTTTGTAGATCTTGTCGAGCGTCTTGTGTTCTGCAATGAGCTTCGCCGCAGTTTTTTCACCCACACCTTTGACGCCGGGAATATTGTCCGCGGTGTCACCCACCAGCGCCATATAGTCGGGCACCTGCTCGCGCGTGATACCAATCTCTTTCTTCACCCAGGCTTCGTCGATTGCATGGAAATCAGAGACTCCTTTTTTGGAACGCAACATGACCACGTTCTTATAGAGCATATTATAGAGATCTTTGTCTCCCGACACGATTTCGATGGCATCAAAATCGTTTTTGTGCTGTTCGATGATCGAAGCGATGGTATCATCCGCCTCGGCGCCTTCGATAATTAATGGCGGCAGATTCAGCTCGACGGCAATTTGCTGTATTTCGTCGATCTGCCGGCGCAACTCGTCAGGCATCGGCGGCCGGTGTCCCTTATAATCGGGATACAGTTCATAGCGCGGGTTCATCTCGCGGCTCGGGTCGAAGCACAACACAAGATGCGTGGGCTTGCGGTCGGCGATCAGTTTCGCGAGCATGCGGTAGAAGCCAAATGTGGTCTCAGTGGCATTGCCCTTGTCATCGGTCAGATTCTGCCCTGCGAAAGCAAAATGCGCACGGTACGCCATGGCGTGGCCGTCGAGGAGGATCAGCTTTTTTTTAACTTTATTTTTCATTTGTAGCTACCCGAATCATTGCTGTGCAATGATTCGGGTCTACACAAATTCCGCTCGTCGATCTCACACGGCAAGTGCAATTGGGCTATGCGCCGCATATTGCTGTCCCTCGTGCTCATGACCGGTTCGTGGTTTTACGCCCGGGCGTATTGCCGGCAGGCCGATCTGCAATACACGTACCAGCAGCACGTACCGGCAAAATCCTTTGCTGAATACTATGAACGCCAGCGTAACTTCTCACACGCCATCGGCGTGCCGGAGCATATGACCGAAAAGCTCGTGATCCACAACGAAGAGAACAACGGCGCCGCGATTCTCTACATCCACGGTTTCGGCGCTTCGCGTGCCGAGGGGGAAGCAGTCGCTGACCGGCTGGCGGAAGCTCTCCATGCGAACCTCTATTATCTGCGCCTGCCCGGGCATGGCCTGAACGCCGAAGCGCATGCCGCCGCGACGTTTCAGCAGTATATCCAGTCCGGCGAAGAAGCGCTGCTCATGATGCCGAAACTCGGCAAAAAAATCATCGTGATGGGCACGAGCACCGGCGGCCTGATCGCCACCTACCTCGGCGCAAAACATGGCGACAAGATTCATGCATTGATTCTCGCCTCGCCGCTGTGGGATTTCGGCAATAAGACCACACGAATTCTGAATTTTCCAGGCGGTTTTAGACTCGCCAGCGCCATCATGGGCAAAGAGCGCGATGCGAGTTGGAAAGAAGACCCCGAAAAACGCCAGCATCCGGATTATTATAAATACTGGCTGAAAAAACAGAAATTCGCGGCGCTGATCGGCCTGAACGATCTCAGGCGCTACATCATGCGCCGCGAAACGATCCATGCCATAAATCCGCCGGTATTGGGATTAATCTATTATAAAGACGCCAAACACCACGATGACACAATCGACATCGGCAAAATCCGCGAACTGTTTCCCGAACTGGGCAAAGCGAAAGGCGCCGGCGCAAAAAACAAGCTGGTGGAAATCGCCGACGGCAACCACGTGATACTCAGCGAATTTGTACGCACGGATAAAGAGAAGATTATGGCGGAAATCACGGGGTGGTTAAACACGATATCTAATGAGGCTGCGCCTCATTAGATATCGTGAATTCCTTGACCGCCTGCTGTTACACCTCGTGTCGCTATTGCACAGGGATATGAAAATTTCCGCGGTATCAATCCTGCTTATTCTGACGCTGCACTGTGGCACGAACATACCGTTCGATCAGGAACTCACACTCAAGCGCCCGACGGGTATTGCCGTCACCGCACTCGCGGGGCAGAAAATGCAGCTGCAGTACACTGTGCAGAATCAGGAAACGACTTTTGACGGCTATAACGTGCTGATTTCGCGCACCGAGATTGGCGACAGCGAGGTGTACAGTCTCGAACCGCTCACCATTAACGGCAGCGTGCCGACGCTTCTGCATTCAAACTCTGATTATAATGTCAATCTCGTGCGCAGCGTGACGCTGAACCGCTTGACCAATGTGCTGCCGTTCGAAATCGGCACGACCTACTTCTTTCGTATCCAGGCGCATTCGCGTAAGGGCGTGCGCTCCGAAGGTTCGAACCTCGTCTCGGCTGTCGGCTTACCGTAATATCCGGGGAAGCTCTGCAATAGTTACGCGCGGCTGACTGCCGCGCGAGTCTCTGCGCGTTCGGCAACCTCGCCGATCACATACAGGCCGCAGACGGCGGAACTCAGCAACACACCCGCAAGCAGAATCAGCGTCAGCGAATTGACCATAATGCCGACCGTGCCCACACCAGCCGCGCAGAGCGACACCGCAAACAGCACTGCGGCAGACCACACGCGCTTTTTACCCTGCTCGCGCGCCGCGCGAAAAACCACCTTGCAGCTCATCAGCAATGCCGTGACGCCGACGAGCGCAAAATAAGCATTCGATATTTTGAACACCGAAACGCCGAAAATTTCCGGGTCGCGTGCGGTATATAGCACATTCAGGTGAATGATTTCGCCCACGATGAGGATTTTCTCCTGCGCGCGAAGAAACCAAAACGGGGTCAAAATGGCCGCATAGAGCGCGGCCACGGCGAATACAGCATAAATCCGCCGGCGCGTGAGTACAAACTGCGCGTCGGCGAGCCAGCTGGCATAGTAATAAATCGAAGCGATCGCCATCAGCGCAAAGACGTTGATGACGAGAAACAGGTGTGGCAGTCGCAGAAACAGGCCGTCAAACAGCAACTGGTAAATGGCCAGCGCGAGCGCCGCCGTCAGAAAAACAAACAGCATCAGCTGATTGCGCGTGTGCCTCAGATTCTGCAATTGTCTGAGCGCCACGAGACCGCAAAATACGGCGAGCGTGTAAAATACGATTCGCATGGATCGGCCACTTCATCGCGGCGCTCCGTTTTGAAAAGAAGAACGGTGGAGGGAGTTCTTACCGGCTGCGCCGGCAACCTCCACTCTGCCTGCGGATTTTTTCGGGCGCCCAAGCGCCCGTACGCTTGTTGATGGAGCTTACCCTCCAGTCATCCGCGCCACCCTCTCTGCGGGCCCGACGATGTCTGTCACGCGCACGCCGAAGTTTTCGTCGATGACCACAACCTCACCGCGCGCGATGAGTTTGCCGTTGACTAAAAGGTCGACCGGCTCACCCGCGAGTTTGTCGAGTTCGATGATCGAACCTTCACCGAGGGAGAGAATTTCCTTAACGTATTTCTTCGTGCGGCCCAGCTCTACCGTGAGCGCCATCTGCACATCGAGCAGCAGTTCGAGGTTCGGTGGCAGCTGTGCACTGCTGCCCGACTGTTGCAGGCTTGGGAAGTTGACCGGGTTTACCGAAACCCCTCCGCCGCCCATGCCACCTCCGCCGCCGGCACCGGCACCGCCGCCGAAATCCATGTCAAAAGAGGCATTCTGCGGCGCGCTGGTGCCGCGAATGCTCTTCGCCCAGCGCGTTGCAGCCGCACCATCGAGATAATGCGTCACGCGCGAACCCGGCATGCCTTCAATCGCGATGTTGTAAGAAACTTTAACAATGTTGCCCATGAACTGCGGCGCGTCTGCCGGCGAGTTGAAAATTTTCATCTCGGGCATCGACGGGCTCAGCGAGTCGTTAAACTTGGCGGAAAGGCCATTCGCTATCGACGAAATAATACTCTGTGAAAGCTCTGACAACGTCGACAGGTGCGCATCGTTGATTTCGCCACCCTCGTCTGTACCGCCCATCATGGTCTGCGCGATACGGCGCGCGAGATCTTTCGGGTAAACCAGCGCAGTGTGTGTTGAGCCCATCGCCACTTCGGCGATCACACCGCCTTTGGGCATTTCACTGGCAATCTGCGCGGGTGTGATTTCGTCAACCTGTGCATTGATGATCTGCACATTCTTGCCGACCATCGCGCCTGCCTGGGCACCGGCAACCTGCATGGCATCGTTGAAGGCATCTGCCAATAACTCACGCTCTGTGGGCGACAGGCCTGCGCCGCTGTCAGACACCGCTGCGCCGCCGCCTTTGCCGGCAGGCGCCGCCATGTCATCGGTGCCCATCAACAGGGCATCTATTTCTTCTTGCGATAATGAACCGTCACCCATACATTCCTCCGAAAGACAAAACGACGGGGTTGAACCCCGTCGTACCGTACTTAACTAACAACAAGCTGTTCAAACATAACCTCGGAAATTTTCCCGTCACGCAGTATCATATTGATCTGGTTCTTTATCTCTTCGCCCAGATTTAACTTCTGCAACGGCGTGAAAAGTTCATCCTTTCTTTTGCCGCCGAGAATGATGTTGATGATGTGAATCATCTGCGGCAGGCGTTTTCCCAGCTCGGCATCGAGCTGTTTATTGAGTTCGCCTTCGTAACCCAGAGTGATCGTCGCCTGCGCGTAATGCGCTTCGTCTGTATCGGCAGTATTCACACGAAACTCGTGCGTAATCTTGAAAATCGCCGGCGGAGCCGAAGGCGGAGCGATGGTGATGCTCTCGGTCTCCTGGAAATCCGCATTTTTGTAATATTTCGCCACCATCACCGAAATGACAAACATCAGCGCGAGCGCAATGAGGCCCGCGACGACCCAGATCAAAATGGTAACAATGCGCGAGCGGCCGCTCGATATCGGGGCGGCGGGGGCTTCGTCGCCACTTTCTTCGTTGTCTAAATCTTCCGCGTCTGCCATAGAACCTCCGCTGAAATGCAAGCCGCTTGAGCTTCTTGCTTTCAGCAATATATTTTTTAAGGAAGATACTGCGTATCCCCCTTAACAACCCCGCTATTCGGTGCGGGTTTTTTCGGCAAAAATTTGCCGGTTAAAAGACACTATCTTCGCCAACAGCTCGACCGCCTTCTCGCGCACCACGTATTTGGTGCCATCGGTCAGCTTGATCACCGTGTCGGGAGTCTCTTCGAATATCTCAATGAGATTATGGTTCAGATAAAAAACCTTCCCATTGAGGCGTGACAACTCGATCATGGCGTCTGCTTATTATGTCGGATGAGCTCGGAAAGCCATTGAGCGAATAATTTGGCTCGTCCGCTCTGCGCGTGCTCCGGGTCTGTAACCATGTTTATGCGGATTTACGCTGTGCTGCCTGGCAACTCACCCCGGCGCCGGATTCAGGTTTTTTTAGCCGCAGCTGCCCTGCTCGCGGCTCTGCCCCCCGCTCTGCGCGCTGAATCGCCGGTAGCGCGGCCAATCGCCGTGGACGCCGCCTGCGTCGCGGCTGCCGACGGCCTCAAGAGCTGCAAAGTTGCCTTCTTTATACAGCCGTTTCAGGCAACGCGTTTTATCCCCCTGCTGGGAGACAATGTAGAGGCAAATGCCGCCTACGTCGAAAAATATACCGGTAAAAGGCCGAACGCCAAAGAGCCGGCGTTTTTGGCGAGATTCTCGAAAATCGACAAAAGTCAGGCGCTGGCCGAAATTGTGATGCCGACAGTGCCAGGCAATGAAGCCGGCACCGTCATTGCGGCGCACAACGCCAAAAGCGGCGCGCTTAGGGAAATCCAGATTCGTTTTGTCGACGGGGCTCCAGCTGAAGCCCCGTTGGTGGTTCTCGACAAGGCGACCGCCGGCCACCGCTTCGTGCACCGTATCGCCACCGGCAAACAACCCAAAAGCGCGATGTTCATTTCGCCGACGCGCGTGGTACTGCCACTTTTGGACGACAACCACATCGAGGTCATCGATATTCTGACGCGGCAGGTCACGCGCCTCGAGTTGCCCGCAGAATATGCCAGGCGCGGCGGCTTTGTCGAAAGCGTGGTGGTGGGGCCGCGCGGCGAATTCTGGGTTAGCCAGATGAAGGCCGCCGCAATACACCGCTTCTCGATACAATCGCTCGAATATCTCGGCTCGATAAAACTCAGCGGTTCGTGGACAAAGGTGCTCGCCTTTAACCCGGTACGCAATGTGGTCTACGCCAGCAACTGGAACAGCTCCGATATTTCGATTGTGTCGGCAGACACATTACAGGAAATCAAAAAGATCAAACTCGGCGGTGTGCCGCGCGGCATGGCCTTTTCTGCCGACGGCACTTCGATGCTGGCCGCGATGTTTGGCGGTAAAAACGACAGCGATGGCGCAGGCAGGACAGTCATCGTCGATCTCGAAGCGAACAAAATCACGCACACCATCATTCAGGGTGGCGCCAACCGCCATGCGGTGCGGCTCAAAACCGGCACGGATTTTTTTGCCGTTTCAGACATGATGCGCAGCAAAATTTACTTTATCAACCAGAACGCAAAAATCGCAGAAACGAAGGTGTATTCAAACCCGAACACGATCGCAGAGTCGGCCGACGGCAAATATCTTTATGTATCGTGCCGCGGGAAAAACAATCCTAAATCTTACCTGATCAAAGGGCCGGATTTCGGGAAACTCATGGTCATAGACATCGCCACGCAGCAGGTCGTCGAAGAGATCGAAGCCGGCAATCAGCCGACCGGGCTCGACGTTTCACCCGACGGCAAATATATCGTGCTTACCGATTTTCTCGACCACGCGATGCGCGTGTATGAAAGAATCAGATGACTCTTCATTCCAGTCCTGCCATTGACCGCCGTAAGCGGGGAGAAAAGGGGTAAATGCATATCAATTTTAATATTATCACCGGGCTGGTGTTTTTTTTCGTTGTAGCCATCGGTTTTTTCGCCGTCCGCGCGGGTCGAACGCTCGACACGACCGACACCAATCTGAAGAAATGGGGCGCCATCACGGCCTGGCAGGGAATTGTATGGCCGGCGCTTTATTTTAACCAGGATTTCCCGCTGTTCTTAACGCACATCATCGCTCCTTTCACGCTAGTGATGACTTTATGGGGCTATCTGACGATTTTGCGCAGGCACCTTGGCAAACCACCGCACACGCGTTTTTTTTTGGGTATACTCGCGCTGCTTTTGCCATTGCTGATTATTTTTGTTTACATCGCGCCAAATCCTGACTTGCGTAAAGTTTCAGTTTCATCAATTGCCCTCGTATATCTTTTCGCGAATTTAGACACACTAATGCGCGGGAACAAGGCCGGGATACCGACGAGCCAGCGCCTGATGACGGCTCTATTCGCCCTTCTGACCGGCATCTTCATTTTCCGTACTGCTTTTTTCGTTTTGGGTAACTTCAGTGCACAATACGCCCGCGCCGACCGGCACGATGTGGATATCGCGATACTGATCGCGAGTATGTTATGCTGCATCCTTTCAGCATATACTTACATACTGATGTGCAGCGAACGCCATTTTGCGCTGAAAATCCGCGCCGAAAGCGAGTTTCGTATGGTGAGGGACAATGTTCCGGTTATGATATGGACCTACGATACCGATGGAAAAATTGCCTGGCAAAACAGGGCATGGCTTGAATTTACGGGAGAAAAGCTCGACGCAGATGCTAAAAAACGCTGGCAACAAATCATCCACCCTGAAGACCGCACGAGGGTGGTCAATCTTGCCGAAGCAGCGAGAACAGAGCACCGTCCTTATTGCGCCGAATACCGGCTGCGCCGCAAAGACGGCGTGTATTGCTGGGTCATGGAAACCGGCATCCCCTTGCAGGATGACGCTGGCACCTTCAGGGGCTACGTGGGCTCCACGATGGATATTACGATCGCCAGAGAAATGGATTTTGCAATCTCCACCAACGAAGCAAGACTGCGCTCAATCTTCGATGTAATGCCAGTCGGGCTGGCAGTATTAGATAACGACCGCAAACTGGTTTCTTTCAATCAGTCCTTGCAGCACATACTCAAACTGAGCGATGAGCAGCTTAAGACAGGGTTCGCAAACCGGCGAACATACCTGCGCGCTGACGGCACCCCGCTTCCGCCAGAAGAATTCCCCAGTACCGTCGTACAACAAACCGGCGTATCGATTCAAGACGTGGAAATTGGCATCCTCACCGAACAAGGTGAAATCATCTGGACTCTCGTCTCTGCAGAACCCCTGCCTGTTTCACAAGGTGAAGTCATCATATCAGTTCAGGACATCTCAGAACGCAAACGCCACCTTATGCAGATAGAATCACTCTCACAAGAGCTGATCCATGCGGCAGAAAAAGAACGTGCAGAACTTGCCGGAGAGCTGCACGATGCAGTCGGGCAAAGCCTGGTTTTTGCGACACTGAGTCTACAGGACTGCCTGCAGGCAATACCCGGCGTTTCGGCAGAAGAGAAACTGCGGATAGTCCAGCCGATACGCAAGGCTTTGGAAAAAGTAAGGAACATCTCGCACCGGCTAAGCCCAATTCACCTGGAAAATCTTGGCATAAAACTCGCGACAGAAGACCTCTTACATGACCTGCAGAGAACCGGCAGATATGAAATCGCCGCAAATCTGGATGCGCTACCGTGCAAACTTCCGGGCGGGTGGAACATCGATTTCTACCGTATCGTTCAGGAAGCTTTGAGCAACATTATAAAACACGCGGACGCCAGGCATATTGAGGTCATCGCAGAAAAAACGGATTCCGGCATCGTGGTTGAGATACGTAATGACGGGTGCGTCGAACAGCCGGATGATGGCAGCAAGAAGCGCGGCGGCATGGGTATGCTACTCATGCGCGAAAGGGCGAAATCTTTCGACGGTTCGGTTCAGTTCAGCTGCACGCCAGACATGTTCATAGTCAGAGTCGAAATCCCATTTAGCCCGGAGCACTTCGCTTTTTAGAATCGGATTTCTGCATTTTTAAGTCTACCGATATGGGCAAGTATACGCTATTCGGGCTTGACGCGAAACTATTACCCGGCAATTTGCTTTCGCTTTGAAAACATTGCAGCGGATGGGCATTTTTCTTTGTGTTGGCCTGCTTCCACTTCTTGCAGCGGGCACATTCCCGCAGTTTTTATACTTCACCCTGAGCACACAAACTTTCCTCGTCCTGCATAATATCGCTGAAATCTTCAGCGTCGTCGTCTCCATTTCCATATTCGGTATCGGCTGGTTCGCTGATGAGGAACAGAAAAACCAAAGGACCCTGCTGATCAGTGCAGTTTTTCTCGCAATTGGCGTTTTGGATTTCATGCATGCGCTCTCGCACGAGGGAATGCCCGATTTCATCACCGAAAACAGCGTCAACAAGGCCGCACAATTCAGGATATTTGCCCGCCTTTTGACCGCGCTCGCGCTATTATTCGTCTCCGCACACTTTAAAAAAGTGAATCTGTTTCCCGGCAGAAAGCTTCTGCTGCTGATCACATTGGCTGCGACCGCCCTTGTATTTACCGGTATCGTGTTTGTCCCGGAGATGGTGCCCGATGCCTACCGTGCCAGCGGAGGATTAACGATCTTCAAGAAGTGCATCGAATTTTTTATCATCCTGATTCTCACGGCCGCGGCGTTCTTCTATCTGCTTGATCACAGGCACAACCGGCGCAGCGCAAATGCCTATCTTCCGGCAGCTTTCGTTTTCTGCATTCTCGGCGAATTGGCATCTGCACTATACGATACGGCTTTTGATTTTTTTAACCTAACCGGTCATATTTATAAGATTATTTCTTTTATCCTGATCTACTACAGTCTGTTTGTTACCTGCATCAATGATCCCCACCGGCGGATTTTCAATCTGAACAGACGACTGGCGAAAATCGCTGAGAGACACAAGCAGGCCGAACAAAAGATCACAACCCTCTCCAGAGAAATAACCCGCATGACCGAAATTGAACGGGCCGATCTCGCCGAAATATTGCACGAATCGCTGAACCAGAGACTTGTTACGGCAACCCTGGCCTTAAAGGCTAACGTCGCAGATTTGGACGAAATAGGTATCCGGGAGAGGGAAAAAATCCTGGACCCGATCCGTAAGGCGCTGGAGATTTCGCGCAAGATAGCCAGTCAGCTGAGCCCAACACACCTCAAAACCATAGGGCTCACCCTTACCATTGAAGACTTGCTTCAGGATTTTAATAAGGCAGGAAAGTACCGGATTGACGCAAAACTGGACGCGTTACAGGAATACTTTCCTCATGACTGGAGCATTGATGTCTACCGGATTATTCAGGAAGCATTGAACAATATTGAAAAACATGCGCAGGCAGATAAAATTACGATCTGCGCAGAGCTGCTACCGGCCGGACTGGTGCTAACGATTACTGATAATGGACGGACTGCGAAAGATCCGGAAAGGGCAGCTTCAGCCCATGGCATCGGCATTCCAATGATAAAACAACGGGCAACAGCTATGGGCGGAACAGTGCAGACACAGCAGCAAGATTCCGGATTCAGTATAGTTCTGACTTTACCTAACAACGGCAACACTCAAAGCTGAAGCATGCCACGCACAATTTATCGCGACACCTGGGTTTGGACGCCAGCGTTTGTCACGCCAAAAGGGCCATTCTATCCCGAATGAGTTTCTCCCGGGCGTTAGCGGTTTTTTGTAAATTGTCGCGAGCAGCGTGAGAATCTTGTTCCGGTATTTAATACGGTTCCGGCGGGCGTATATCCAGCTAGCGCTGCAGGCAATCGATGCCTTCAGGTATCCCGCCGGTTTTCAGGAATAAGTTGGAAGCCAGATCAAGCGCTTCAGGATTTGCAGGTTCCCTTACAGGAACCAGATCCAGTGCCGCTTTATCACGTGTATCGCGGTAATAGGTAAGCAGCTCCCGGGTTACAGTCGGTTCGCGTCCAGGCCCTTCTGCCGGACTTGTAATTCGCACAGCGAATAGTCATCGATAATTGCCCCGACACGTATCGTGAGTTCCTGAATTTTCGGCAATATCCCTTTGCCTGACTCAACCAGCGAAGGAAAAATTTATCATCGTGATTGATTTCATCAGTACCATCAAGCCTGATTTCATCCCGCCCATCTTAGCCAAATATCACCATCCTGCTTGAGCTTTAGGGCGCTGACGCTCCGCAATGCTTCTTCGGCGATACGTTTTTTTTCTCCCAGCTGCAAGGCGTATTCCA
>CAYHJO010000064.1:0-19606 GCA_964356715.1 uncultured Turneriella sp.
AGCGGCCCCCAGCGAGCGGGAGCGAGCGCAGGGGTGAAGCTGCTGCGAAAGAAAATGTGCGAAATACTGGATTCGAACCAGTGACCTCTTCCATGTCAAGGAAGCGCTCTAACCAACTGAGCTAATTCCGCGGTGGCGGTGATGCCGCGTGGCTATGCGAAAACGGCGCTTCAGACACGCTGTCAAACAGATTCATGTTTGACGGAATATGGCCAAAGCCAGTCGTAAACTTTCCCCCCGGAACGTCCCACATCTTTCATATAGCATCCATGCGCTCATTTTTCCGTTCGACTATCGCTGCTCTCATTTTCGCTCTACTGGCCAGTGCACCGCACGTCGCGGCGGTTGCGGGCGAGAGTTCGTTTGCCCGCTGGATTGTCGGCGGTGAAGCGTACGGCCAGGGCATCTGGTATTCGGTGCGCGCGAGCCACCGTTTTCATGCCAACGGCATGGTATCTGTCGGCCACAGTTTCATCGAAATTCCGCCGCTCGACGGCGCGGGCAAAACCGTGAGCTTTCATATTGTGCCCGTGTCGCTGTCGGCGCTGTGGCAGTTGCCGTTCACCAGCTGGCCTATTCATCTCGAGGGGCTTTTCGGTGGCAATTTCGTAATTGGCCACGATCGCACCGAACGCACCGGCGTGCGCGCGACGGTGACCGGGCAATCGTTCACACCGGTAATTGGCGGCGGTCTTGCGTTTATACCACTGCAAGGTGGCCTGGTAGTCCGGTTCACCTGCTACATTTTTCAGGGCATCGACAGCGTTGGCGTCGAAACGCGGCGCTTGCCATGGTTAGGGGGATCAATCGCGTATGCGTTTTAATCTTTCTGCCTTGCAGCGGCTCGCCAGCGGCCTGCTGCTTTTTGCCACGGCGTTGGCGGCGGCACCCGCTTCGCCACCCCCGCAGCCGACCGCCGAAGTTGGATTTGAAAAACCCGCGGCGCTGCATCCGTTCAGTTTGCTGGGTAAAAACCTTTCTGAATCGTTTTGGGGCAGCAATACTTTCTGGCACCTCGGTTCTTTTGCGCTCACGACTGCGATGGTGAAAACGCATGCTGACCGCAAGATACAGGATTTTTTCATCGAAAAAAACCCGCTCAGCCAGCCGTTTGCCTTTGCCATGCTCCGCCTCGGCGACGCCACTTCGATTATTCTGAGCCTCAGTTTCTATGGCTTCGGCTCATGGCAGGATATTCCGACTTTGGCCGCTGCCGGCGCTGCGGGCACGCAGGCGGTCATGGTCAACGCGGTCTACGTGCAGAGCCTAAAGGTCATATCAGGCCGCACGCGGCCGGGTGAAAACAACAGCGACGACGATTTTTTTCCCGGTTGGCAGGAGCGGGTGGATAATTTCAAGGTCCGCCATTCCTGGCCGTCGGGGCATACATCCTCGTCGTTTTCATTCGTTGCCAGCCAGCACGCTTTTTTCCCGAACGAGAAATGGATTCCCTGGGTCGGTTACCCTGTTGCCGCGATGATCGGCGTGGGCATGATCGAGGGGGATTACCACTGGGCCTCGGAGGTGCTCGCCGGTGCAATCATCGGTACTGTGATTGGTTACACCACTGGTAAGAATTTCCGTGCAGAATATGACCGCCGCAAAGCCGGCATCAGAGACGACGGCAATCAGGCGGGCAGCAGGGCACCCAAATTTATGCTCTCGCCGTCGGTTTCGAACGGCAAATACGCTATGGCAGTCACCTGGTATTGGTAATTGACTGATGTGGATCAGATGCCAAAAGTCTTACCGGCGGAAAGATAAGGCCCCCAGTTCTGGTAGGTATTCAGCCCATAGATCGTCGCTGACATTGACATTATCAGAAAAGTATTCTTATCGATAAATTCGGCAAATCCGATCGTTGCAATCAGGTTATAGACAATCGGTTGATCGGTATCCCCGTTGCCCAGGAGCTTGAAGTGTCCCTGATAATTCTGGTTCAGCTCGGCAAAAAGCACAGACGAATCATCCGCGTAATCGCGCACGACCCATTCAACGGAGGCGTTGAATTCCAGCATGTCGCCGGGATTTTCCGCCACAAAGCCCGACGGCGCGTGGAAAAATTTTCCAAAAGTGCGCACATACCAGAAATTCAGGTTAATCACGACCGGGCGAAATTCCCACATGATATTGGGCCCGGCATGAACTTCGGTCATGAGGTTCCCGAACGTCCGACGCCCCGTTCTGTCGCCGAGATCCACAGTGCCGCTGGGCAGCTTGATCATACTGAAGAAGAGCATCGATGGAATATACCTGGCTTCCAGCGTTTGTTCATAGAAAAGGTAGCGCGACCAGGCAGATGCATCTCCGATGCCGAAGCGTGGCCCGTCGATTTCGCGCGAATTGTCGTTGATAATCAGCGGAAGCGGAATTGCGTCTATCTCCCATTTTTCAGTAATACCATATGTTAGCTGATGGTTCATGGTCATATTCTGGTCGGCGACGCTCGCATCGATCGCTTGCTTCTTGCCTGCGCCATCATAGCGCGCCCGCGTCAGGTTGATGAGGGTGAAATTCTGAAAAACGAACAGGCCCTTCGCGGTCATATTGCACGAATCGGTGGTGATCGGATCGGTGACCATGAGGTCCCACTTGTTACCGCGGCGGTCGGCAGTGCCCGGTTCCCAGCGAATGGCATGTGCGGGTCCGGCAATAAAAACGGCAAAGGAAACAAGGACGGTTTTGAACCACAGAGGACATAGAGAGCACAGAGTTGTTTTTAAGTATGGCATAGCTTTAAATTGCCTTAGGTTCGCGTAAGAGAAAGGAGCTTTCCCTCACTGGGTTTCGCCTGCATGGGAAACTCTGTGTCCTCTGTGCTCTCTGTGGTTTACAACTACAATTTGTCGAATGTTTCCTTTGCTTGGATATGGAGTAAAAACCCTTTTTCAGCCAAGGCGCGATTGACGGCAGAGAACAGCGCTTCGATCGACGCGCGCGAGATATTGGGGCTTACGCCGACACCGTAGAAAGTTGTCTTGTCATCTCTTTCGATCTGAATGTACGCAATCGCGCGTGCATCCGAACCTTCGCCCAGCGAATGCTCGCTGTAGTTCTTTATTTGGAAATCAAACTTCTTTTCCCCTCTCCCTACGGGAGACCCATTTTGGGTCTCCGTCTTCGGCGAGGGGTCAGGGGTGAGGGCATTCAAGATCGCATCGCGCGCGGCGTCGAGCGGGCCATTGCCCTTGCCCGTGTATTCAGCGTTTCCCGAGGTCAAAAATCCTGTTTTGTCGGATTCTATTTTGAGCCGCAGATTCACTTCGCCGCTGTCGGGTTTTTCCTCTATTGCCGAGATACCCACGAGTTGCAGCGGGGAGCGGCGTTTAAGATACTCGTTTTCAAAGGCGGATTTGATCTCGTGCGGCATGACTTCGCCGCCCTGCTTTTCGGCAATTACCTGTACCACGCGCGCAAACTCGGGATGCATTGTCTTGGGCAGCCGGCAGCCGAAATCGTGCTCCATGACGTACGCGACACCGCCCTTGCCCGACTGCGAATTGATGCGAATAATCGATTCGTAAGTGCGGCCGATATCATGCGGATCGATCGGCAGGTAGGGTACAGCCCAGGTTACGCTCCGGCCATTGTGCTCGGCGACCTTGCGCTTGGCTAAGCCCTTATTTATGGCGTCCTGATGCGAACCCGAGAACGCGGTGAAGACGAGTTCGCCGACATACGGGTGGCGCTCATGGATGCCCATGCGCGTGGTGCGTTCATAGACTTCGGCGACGCGGTTGATATCTGACAGATCGAGTTCAGGATCGACGCCCTGCGTGAACATATTCAATGCCACGGTGATGAGGTCGCAGTTACCGGTGCGCTCGCCGTTGCCAAATAAGGTGCCTTCAACACGGTCAGCTCCGGCCATGAGTGCCAGCTCCGAGGCGGCAACGCCGCAGCCACGGTCGTTGTGCGTATGCAGGCTGATGACCGCCAAATCGCGGCGCGGTACATTGCGGACAAAATACTCAATCTGGTCGGCGTACAGGTTAGGTGTCGTCATTTCAACAGTGCTGGGTAAATTGAGAATAACCTTGCTTTCGCTCGTGGGTTCCCACACGTCCATGACTGCGGTGCAGATATCGACCGCAAAGTCGACTTCGGTGCCGGTAAAACTTTCGGGTGAATATTCGAGGTCGAAGATCGTGCCGGTTTTGGCGCGGTACTCGACGGCCAATTGCTTCACTAATCTCACTCCGTCGACTGCGAGCTTCTTTATCTGCTCACGGCTCATGCCGAACACAACATCGCGCTGCAATGTCGAAGTCGAGTTATACATATGCACGATTGCACGGTGAACCCCTGCGAGGGCATCAAAGCTTTTGCGAATCAGGTGCTCGCGCGCCTGTGTCAGAATCTGCACCGTGACGTCGTTGGGCACGAGTTTATTATCCACTAAGTGGCGTAAGAAGTTATATTCTACATCCGCTGCGGCGGGAAAGCCGACTTCGATTTCTTTAAAGCCGACTTCGACGAGCAGTTTGAACAGCTCTGCCTTTTCGGGAATTTCCATCGGGTAAACCAGTGCCTGGTTGCCGTCACGCAGATCGACGCTGCACCAGCGCGGTGCTTTGCTAATGGTTTTATCGGGCCAGGTGCGGTCTTTCAGATCGACCGGGCGGTAAGGTTGGTATTTTTTGACGATTTCAGGTTTCATATTGCCTCCGGGAAAAATGGGGTGGCGCTTTTGCGCCGCGATGCCATAGGAAAAACCCTATGGCACATTATAGTGGAGGCTGTAGCTGAATGCCGAACAGTGCGGAAAAAGTGACAGGTGTGGCAGTTGCCGTCGGCATAGTTTTAATATACAGATATTCGACAGGGCGGCAAGTTTTTATGAGAATATCTGAACATTTGCAGCTTTGCCGCAAATGCTCAGATATTCTTTACATGATGTATATGTCGACATATATGTGGCTATGGCGATGAAACGCACGCAGGTCTATCTGACGCAGAATGAGCACAAAGCGCTCACTGCGCTCAGCCGCTCGACGAAAAAGAAACGCAGCGAAATTATTCGTGAAGCGATCGATGCGCATTTGGCAAAGCAAAAGAAACAGAAAACCCGGGCTGAAATACTCGATGAAGTAGCGGGTGTCTGGAAAGACAATGATTTCGATTTTGACGCTCTGAGAAAATCATGGAACAGCCGCATTGAAGATCTTGGCTGACACAAACATACTGATCGACCAGCTCCGTGGCCTGCCGGTCGCACTGCAGTTCGGCAAAACGCTGCCCAAAGATACCGCAATATCCGCGGTGACTGTGAGCGAACTTTTCGCCGGTATTCGATCAGCACAACAACGGGAAAAAGTCAAAGAGCTGGTAGAAAGCTATCGAATTCTCCCGTTTGATGCCGACTCGGGTGAGTTGGCGGGCGACTATCTGCAAAAGTTCAGAAAATCGCATTCGCTCAATATCAGCGATGCGGCGATAGCCGCGACTGCTCGCATCCACGAGCTTATCCTCATCACCCTGAATCTCAAACACTTCCCGATGTTTCCGGGACTGAAGAGACCTTACTGATTTTTCTCTGCGGCGCAGCCCCAGAGATAAATCAGTCACACACCGAGCGCTGAGAGAAAGTTCTTCAGTATTCCGTCAGCTTCGGCTTTCAAAGCTTCTTTGTCAGCTGCCAGTGAGGCTGCAGTCGGTTTCTGTTTGCCCATGAGGCTCAGGTATGCCTTGATTTTGGGTTCAGTGCCCGAAGGGCGGATTGTCAGCCGCGAGAAGTCCTTTAACCAGAACTGGATGACATCCCCCTCGCCCAATTGTTTCTTCAAATCACGACAGGTCTGCGTCGCTGGTTCTTTTGCGCCTTTGCGCAGATCGAGAATATCCACCACTTCGCGCCCAAAGTCAGCTTTCGCCGCAAATGCCGCCGGGTCGGCAAGTTTGGCCAAAGTCTCGGGCAACAATGCCGGGTTTTTGCTGAGATCAATGCTGTGCAGCAGTTCATGGAACAGCCCATGGCGGATGTAAATCTCATCCAAGGCCTGCACAAGATTTTCATCTTCGGCAAGTTCAGCCAGGGCCAGCGCCGACGACAGCGAATCTTTGTCACGCACCCAATGGATCGGCAAATAACCAAAACTCTCTTCGCCGCCGAAGAGATAGTTTTCGGGATCTTTCGCCACCTGCTCCGCAATGTATTTGAAGCCGGTCAGCGTCTCGACTGTTTGGATGCCATAGCCGTCGGCGATCAGGCGCTGTAGTTCGGTCGTAACAATGGTTTTGCAGATGTAAGGCTTCGCGAGCGATTTCGTCTTCTTACGCGCAATGCTTTCGAGCAGCAGTGAGCCAATCTGGTTGCCCGTCAGAAAGTGGTAGCCGTTTGCAGTCTTGAGCATACAGCCGACGCGGTCGGCGTCGGGGTCGGTGGCAATGAGCAAATCGGGTTTGTCATGTGCCGCTGAGGCCAGCAGGCGTTCAAACGCCGCCGGTTCTTCGGGGTTCGGCGACTTGACTGTCGGAAAGTTGCCGTCGGGTTCTGCCTGCTCGGGCAAAACCCGAAAGCCGCCATAACCCAGTTCTTTGAAAGCCTTCTCAAATAACCATCCACCGGTGCCATGCAAGGGTGAATACAGTATGCGCGCATGCTTGGGCTTCTTTTGGTAGAACACCTCTTGCTTGAGGCGCGCCATGTACGCTGCGTAGATATCTTCTTCCATCAGGTCAGCCGCGGGAATCGGGGTTTCGGCGAGTGCGTGCAGATCGGCAGGCAACGCCGAGTACTCGGTCGCCAAAAACAGCTGTTGAATGTCTTTGTCGACCGGCGAGATGATCTGCCCGCCGTCGGCACCGTATGCCTTGTAGCCGTTATATTGCGGCGGGTTGTGCGATGCGGTGAGCACCACGCCGCAATCGGCCTTGAGCTCGCGCACCGCAAACGACAATAGCGGCGTCGGCGTCGGGCGTTTGAATATTTTGACGCGCATGCCTGCGCGCGTGAGAATATGGTAACTCAGGCGGCTGAACTCAGGAGATGTCAGGCGTGAGTCATACCCCATCGCCAAGAGCGGAGATGCGCCACCCTTTTTGAAATACGCCGCGACCGCGAGGTTCAACCGGCCAATATTCTGCAGGTTTAGCCGGTTGGTGCCGAGGCCGGTCACCGCGCGCATGCCGCCGGTGCCAAACGATGGTTCGCCGTCGAACGCACGATCCGCAATGAGCTTCACCTTATCGGTTTGGAGCTGCGTCTTTTCCGCGGTGCTCAAGGGGGATTGCAAAAAATTCTGGAAATATTGTTCCGGTGTGAGAGACATCCCGCTGTCTTACAGAGAAAATGACGGTGTAAAGCGAGATTTGGCCCAACTGAAAAAGAAGTCGCTGCCGCGTCCGAAATATGCATTTTACCCGTGTTTATGGGCGCGGGCCACGATCATCACCACCATCACGCGCATGGGCATGACCTTGCTTCGCGAAACCTGCTGATCGCCCTGGTGCTCAATCTCGGTTTTGCCGCCATCGAAGCCGCGGGTGGCGCTTACACAAACAGCGTCGCGATCGTCTCCGATGCGCTGCACGACTTCGGCGATGCGCTGTCGCTCGGTGTCGCGTGGTATCTGCAGCGCGTGTCGATGCGCCCCCGCGATCGCTACTATTCATACGGTTATCGCCGATTCTCACTCCTGGGCGCTGTCGTGGTTTCGTCGGTGCTGCTCATTGGTCTTGCCTTTGTGATCCGCGAATCGGTGCTGAGAGTTCTGCATCCGCAGGCGGCGAACGTCAAAGGCATGTTGCTCCTGGCGATGCTTGGCGTTGCCGTCAACGGTTACGCGGCATTGCGGCTAAGCCGCGGCCATTCGCTCGGCGAACGCGCGGCATATCTGCATCTGCTCGAAGATATGCTGGGGTGGATTGCTGTTCTAGCCGGCGGTATAGTGATGCTGTTCGCGGATTTACCGGTTCTTGATCCGCTGATTTCGCTGGGCATTTCGGCATTTATTCTTTTTAATGTTTACCGCAATCTGCGCGCCGTGGTGAAGATTCTGCTGATGCAGGTGCCCGAAAATCTGCAGGATAGCGAACTGGAAGAGGAAATCCGCGCTTTGAAGCCCGTCAAGGCCATCGAAGACCTGCACCTGTGGACGCTCGACGGCGAGAACCATGTGATCACGATGCAGATCATTGTCTCAGACAGCCTGAGTTTTATTGCGCAGCGGAAACTCAAGAAACAGATACGGGTGCTCGCTGCCAGCCGCGGCATCAGGCACAGCACGATCGAATTCTGCTGCGCCTCCGAAGAACGTCACCAGCACCATTGATATCCCGGCTGCCGCGCAGCCCGCTCGCCATATTCCCTTTACACACGGCCGGGGGAATTCAGGCTTGTTTGTGCGCGCAGTTCTGTTTGTCGTCGGCGTTGTTTTTATGCTGGGCGACGTTTTAGCCCGTGCAGGCGGGGGTGGCAGCTACCGGTCGTCGAGCGGCAGTTCCAGTTCTTCGCGGTCGTCAAGCTCGTCGTCGAGCAGATCTTCCAGTTCGTCGAGTTCGTCTTCATACCGGCCATCGAGTTCGTCCGGTTCTACGGGCTATCGGCCCTCGACTTCCTCCGGTTCGTCGTACCGTCATTCGTCTGGCTCGTCGTCAACCCCCCGCCCGGCGTACGCAACCCTGAGCGACCTGAAAGCCGTAAAACGCAACTATACGTTCTTGAGCGCCGGCAAACTCGCGATCGTTGAGAATATATCTTTCGCACATAAAACCGGGAGCACTGCGGATTATGAATATTCTCTCGCCGGTCCCGAAGGTTATTGGGAAATCGGCAAAACTGCGTACGAGCCAAAGAAATTGCTCGGTCTGGAATCGACGCGACACGAATTGCGCTTCCGGGTCAAACCCGTAACGGCGGCCGAAATCAGTACAATAATCTCTGTCGCTGTCGATGTAACTCCCATACCTACCGGGAACGGTTATGTGTTGGATTTCAGGGCGCAATGCCGCGCAGCCACAGCATGCGAAATCAGTTTTTCACGCCTGCCTCCCGGTGCCACCGTGCAGTTGTTGTCGGCGGCCAAAGAACGGTTCGATGTTCCGCAGATTCTTGCGGTGCGCACGGGTGAAAGCGTGCGCTTCGAAGCGGCCGAACTGCGCAGCGCCGGCACGATGCGCGTGGTGACTACGGATATAACGAGCCGCGATGCAGCACTGGCGATCTGGAACAAAGCTCCTCTCAACACACGGGCAACCACAAATTTTTCTGTAGGCGCAGATAGCGTGGTTCGCGCGACGCATGAAGTTACAGTTCTGAAAGGAGCCCCGCGCGAAAACATCGCTTTTTTCCGGGGATCGTCTGCAACTTCCCGCTACCAAATAGGCCGAACCGAGCATATCGAAGGCGGTTATATGGGTGAATATCTGGAACCGCAATTGCGTCTCACATTGGGCGCGCAGACTTACGCATATTCAGCGCTGGGAGCCATGACCCCAGGCAAACCGGGTCATTCGATATTGCTAATGCCCATCTCTGCCCGCAACAACCAGGATTCGATCTCGACGCAGGCTCAACAGACCCCCGAATTCATCGCAACGCATGAAAAAATAACGCTGCGGCTTCCAGAGGGCTTTGCTGCCGAAGTGCAGTTGTTTGAGTGTCAATACTATTCGGCGGGCACCTGCACGAGTACGAGGCATATTTCCGCACAGATCACGCGCGACGGCCAGACAATCACTCTCAAGCCGCTCGAAGCGCAAATTAGTGGCTTGTGGCTCCTCAAAGCAGATATCAGCGGCGGCAGATTCTCCGCTCCTGGTTTTTGGAGCAAGTTCAGCATCGGGCTCGGCCACTACCATATTTTTGGCAGAGATCCGCGCTGGGCGTTCTGGTTTTGGTTCCTGATCATTTTCGGTAGTCTTGTCGCTGCCATTGTGGTGTTTATCTGGCTGGGCAAAAGAAAGCGCCGGCGCGAGGAAGAAAAACGGCTCCGGAAACTCGAATCGGATGCTATCGCCGGCCTGCTCAAACGCGACCCCGGTTTTAGTGTCGAAACGTTCAAGGCACGCGGCCGCGCCATCGCAGAAAAAATTCAGCATGCGTGGTCGGCGGGAGATATGCGCGATTGCCGCCGTTTTCTGTCGCAGGGTGTGTATAACCGTTTCAGATTGCAACTCAAGATCATGCGCGAGATTGAAGGCAAAAAGAACGTCATGGCTGACTTCCGTATCACCGGTTTTGATATCTGGAATCACAACCAGTCGGGTAATTTTGATTGCCTCACCGTACGCCTGAACGCTGCGGCGCGCGACATTACCATAAACGCGGATATCCCCGATGCCGAAGCATATAGGCAGGCCGTTGCGGCACCGCTTGCTGCTTTCACCGAATTCTATTCTTTCATGCGCCGGCGTGATGCGCATTCCGCCGGTTATGAGAATGCAGAACAGTGCAGCCACTGCGGGACACCATTTCAGGGCGAGGGTGAGATTACCAAATGCAAGAGCTGTGGCGCGGTGGCGGGTTCGGGTACCTTCGACTGGGTGTTGACGGAAATCACCCAGGCGGTAGAATATAAAGGCAGCCCGACGCGCAAGAGTATGGGCGATGTGAGTTCCGACAGACTCGAAGATCGTGCCTCATTTATCTTTTGGCGTGACCTGATGGCGCAGATGACTGCCAACCGCGCCTATATCATACGCGATGCCACAGACACTTATCTGAGTTCGGCGGCATTTGAGAAACCGCAACCGCTGTTTGACATTGCTGTCGGCGCAGCAGATCTTGAGACTTTCAAAGGGAAAGATGACGTTTCCCGTGCCCGCATCAGAGTCAAGTGGTCGGCCGCCGGCAGTCGGGCCGCAGAGGTGCGACACCGACAATCAGTTATTACACTGATCAGCCCTGCAAACGCGGCTGCAGCCGGCGGTTTTGCCGAGCATAGCTGCACCTCATGCGGAGCTCCGCTGCCGGAAACCGACAGCACGGAATGTTCCTATTGTCACTCGCCCATACAGCGCAAAAATGCGGACTGGCTCTTGGAATCCGTGGAAACCACGATCGAATGAAAAAAGTCACGGAAGGCAAGTTAATCCCCCTCTTCGACCGCATCGGCGGCGGTGTGCTCGACCTGCTCGAGTCGGTGGGTGGATTTGCCATTTTTGCAGGGCAGACATTCAAATTCGTTTTTGTACCGCCGTTTGATTTTCGCAACCTGCTCTACCAGATGGGTGAAATCGGCGTGAAGTCGATTCCGGTCGGTGTGGTGAGTTCGTTCTTCGTTGGTATGGTCATGGCACTGCAGCTCGGTGGCCCGATGGAGCAGCAGATTCAGGGCATCTCAACCTTTATGGGGGGCGGTATTTCGCTCGCAATGGTGCGCGAGCTCGCACCGGTATTGACCGCGGTTTTGCTCGCGGGTCGCGTCGGTTCGTCGATTGCGGCCGAGGTCGGCACGATGAAAGTGACCGAGCAGATCGACGCGTTGTCGACGCTGGCAACCAACCCGATACACTATTTGTCAGTGCCGCGTTTTCTCGCTTCGCTCATGTGTATTCCGATGATCACGGTGATGGCGATTGTCGTCGGCGTTTTCGGCGGCGCGCTCATCTCAAACCTGAGCCTCGATATTCCGTATAATCTGTATTTCGATTCGGCGCGCACACTGGTGCGCAGTAAAGACCTCATCTCAGGCGTCGGCAAAACTTTTTTCTTCGGCGCAGAGATTGCGCTGATTTCGTGCTTTTCAGGCTTTCGCGCGCGTGGCGGCGCCGAAGGTGTGGGCCAGGCAACGATTCAGGCAGTGGTGTTTTCGTTTATGATGATTATTGTCTCGGATTATTTCATCACATACATTTTCCAGCTTTTTGGCCTATGAGCGAGGTTCACGTTCGACTCGACAAGGTCGTCAAAAGTTTCGGCGACAAACATGTTTTGCGCGGCGTCGACCTCGACATTCAACGCGGCGAAATTATCTACATCATCGGCAAGAGTGGTTCGGGTAAATCGGTCACGCTCAAGAATATCACCGGCCTTTTGAAACCCGACTCGGGCTCAGTCTATATCGACGGCCTTGATGTGCATTCGCTGAACGACAAAGACCTAAATGTGTTGCGGCGCAAGATGGGTGTCCTCTTCCAGATGGCGGCGCTGTTCGATTCGATGTCTGTCTACGAGAATGTCGCGTTTGCACCACGGCGATTCACAACCATGAGTGAAAAAGAGATTTCCGAACTTGTGACGGAAAAACTCGCGATGGTCGGGCTCAAAGGCGTCGAACATATCAATCCTTCTGCGCTCTCAGGCGGCATGCAAAAACGCGTCGGCCTTGCGCGCGCGATTGCGCTCGACCCGGAAATTGTCCTTTACGACGAACCCACGACCGGAGTCGACCCGATTCTCGGCGCCGCGGTCGATGACCTGATTCGCACGCTCAACACCAAAACCGGTGTGACTTCGATTGTGATTTCGCATGACATCCACTCGGTGTTCAGAACGGCTGACCGAGTGGCAATGCTCTATGACGGGGTGTTTCGCCTGATCGGCACGCCCGAAGACTTCAAAAAATCAGATGACCCGGTGATTCGGCAATTCGTAGAAGGTTCGGCCGAAGGGCCGATACCTATTTTATAGCGGCCATGGATAAAGATCGTAAAACTCGCGTAGCAGTCGGCCTCATGACGATCATCTCGATCGGCACGTTCGTGGCGCTTTTGGCCACGCTGGGTCGCTGGCAGATGTCGGGCGAAGGTGTCCGGCTCAACTTACGCTTTCGGTTTCTCAATAACCTTTCACAGGGAGCCCCGGTGCGCATCTCGGGCGGTCTGCCGGTGGGTTATGTCGAAAAGATCTACCAGAAGGATCTGCGCACTTATGTGCAGATTTACCTGAATAAAGATCTGCGCGAGAAGATTCCGAAGCGCACCGAGACAGTGTTTGCGATCTACACGACAGGCCTCATGGGGCAGAAATACATCAACATCACGATACCCGAGCCAAAACAGGGCGAAGTATTTTTCCAGGACGGCGATGAGTGGATCGGCATCGACCCGCCGTCGATCGACCAGATGATGATGGCGTTTTCGAGCTGGTTCGACGGAAAAAACGGCGGCCAGGTGCTTGCCGAAATCATGAAAGAGACCGAAACGTTTCTCGCGAACCTCAACGGCATTGTGAATGAAAACCGCGGGGATATCAGAACGACCATCAGGCAGGCACGCGAATCGTTCACGTCGCTCTCGGCGCAGCTCGACACGCTGATGCAGAAACTCAATATTCTTTCGAAAAACTTCACCGACATCTCGAACCAGAACAAGCAGGATATCCAGATTATGCTCGAGAACATGTCGAAGATCTCGCGCGACCTCAATCTCATTACGCAGCGCGTGAATTCGGGTCGCGGCTCGGTCGGTAAACTCATTCAGGATGAGGAACTCTATAAAAACGCCAACGAAGCCGCCTACCATGCGCGCGAACTCTTCCGCAAGCTCGAAGAAAATCCTTCGCTGTTTTTAAACAAAAGCAATTAACCATGGTGAGTTTGCCCAACCATGCGCTTGTCTGAAATGGATGCCACACGGCGCGCGTCGATTCGCGCGGGTGCGTATGTGCTACTGGGTTTTCTGGTGATTACCATCGGGGCTGTTGTTGGTGCGCGCATACACACCGCACGCTCGGGTTTCACGATCGACGTCGCTTTCTCGTTTTTGAGTAACCTGACGCGCAACGCGCGCGTGCTGCTTTCGGGCGGCAAACAGATCGGCCATGTGCAGGATATTTTCCAGAAAGACCGGCAGACGTACGTACGGCTCTACCTCGAAAACAGTCTCAAGAATGTGATGCCGAATAATTCAGAGACGCAGATCTCGATTTTCAGCAACAACCTGATGGGACAGAAATACATCAATATCCAATTTAAAGAAAGGCAGGGCAATGAAGCGGTCATCGAGCCCGGCCAGGTGGTGCGCGGTATTTCGCCACCCTCATTTGAGCAGATGATGCTGTCGTTTTCGAGCTGGTTTGAGGGCAAAAGTGCCGGTGAAGTTGCCGAGCAGATTTTTTCTAAGGGAGCGCTTCTGCGATCGAATATCGACGCCGTGATTGCAGAAAATCGCGACGATCTCGCGGCGACGATGACGGGCGCCAAGAGCTATTTCTCCACGATCTCAGGCCAGTTCGACGGGCTTAAGACCAATATCTCACTGATTGCGCGCAACAGCGAAGAGATTCTCACCGCACAGCAGCAGAGTCTGGCGCAGTTGGTGACGAACACAGCCAGCATGGCACAGAATCTCGAACTGCTCGAAAAGGCCATGCAGAATAACCGTGGCAGTCTTGGCCGCTTCAATAAAGACAGCAAGGCACTGCGCGATAATATTCGTATGACGATTGAATACAGCCGGTCGTTCATCAAATGTATACAGGAGCGGCCGTGGGTGATTATCTACAAGGAGTCGTGTAAAGAACGGTAAATGAAATAGCCATGAGGGTCGAGCGTATTGCATTCCTCAAAGCTTAGATGGATTATTGAAATTTGTGGTTCAATTATTTTGAAAAAACGTTCTTTTCGTCAGCTAAATTTACTCTGTTTGTTGCCCGGGGCAGCTACGTCGCGCGTTATCAATGATTATTCGGCTTTTAGAAATAGATGAGTTAGAGTCCGTAACGAGGTTGCTTCAGGAGGTAATTCTCGATATGCGGGAAAAGGGTATCGACCAATGGGATGAAATTTATCCTCCCCCGTCTATGCTTGCAAATGATATTCAAGCCAGGACTTTATTCGGAGGATTTGCAGGCGCTGAGCTCTGCGGCTTAATGGTGTTGAATGAAACCCAATCCCCCGAATACGGCTCAATACGATGGAACTACCCGAAAAAGCCTCTAATCGTGCACCGAGTCTGCACCCGACCATCATATTTGAAAAAAGGTGTGGCGTCGAACTTGATGAAATTTGCGGAAAATCATGCCATACAAAATGGTTATGATTCTATACGATTGGATGCTTTCGTCAAAAATACCACTTCGGTTGCTTTCTACCGAAAACTTGAATATGTCGAAGTTGGTCGGGTGAATTTTCGCAAAGGCGAATTCTTTTGCTTTGAGAAGGAAGTGTAGCGAAGTTAGCCAGTTTTTTTGTCCTGAAGCCGCGCCTTCGCAAATGTGTATGAGGCGCTCGACGGCTTACTTGAAGAATTAAAGGATCTACAAACACAGGGGGAACAAAAAAAATGAAAACAAATCCGAAAGAAGTAAAGATGGAACTCAAGGGCGAAACCGAAATCGTATTCACGCGATACTTTGCCGCACCGCGCCAATTGGTCTATGACTGCCACACGAAGAGCGAACTCATGCGCCGCTGGCTGATTGGGCCCGAAGGCATGGTGCTCGAATCTTGCGAAATGGAGTTTAAACCCGGAGGCAAATATCTTTATCTTTACGGCAACCAAAAAGGAAATAAGTCAGGTGTCTATGGCACGTTTCGTGAGGTCGTACCACCGGAAAAAATTTCCAATACTGAAAACTATATCATGGACTATGCGACGTTCGATCCAAACGCTCCTGAAGATCCGAATGCGACATTTGAATCCCGCGTGTTCGCTAGCGAAGGCAATGGAACGTTGATGACCCACACCTGCAAATATGCCTCAGCCGACGTTTGCAGGTTTATGAACGAATCTGGCGCGGTGGAGGGCATGGCTGCGTGCTATGACGTGCTAGATAAGGTATTACTGGAAATCATTTAAGCACGATACACTTGCAGGCAGGCTTACTCGCAGCACATCCCGATCTTGCGAGAATATTAACCAGACGAAAATCAGTTTTCTTCTTTCGAAATCTTCCGCAGCAGCTCTTCGCGGTGCTTGTCGTCGAGCAGCACGATTGTCTTCGCCTTCTGTTTGCTCTTGCGCCGAGAGCGGATGAACAGCCCAACAAACCCCGCACACAGAATGATGCCCAGAGCGCTGAACACACCCAGATAATTGCTCTGCGGAATGCTCATGATCTGCGTACCGAAGCCGTCTTTAAATTGCGAAAACATGTACGAATACTCGGGCGACTTCGCCATCGCGAACGCCTCGTTCTTATCCGTGATCGGTCCGAAACCTTTGCGGAAACCTTCGAGAATCTGTTCGTCACTCATGCCCGCCATCAGCAGCTTGTCGAGCGCGTCACGCGCAGGCCATGCATTGCAGTGCCCTGTGTGGTTGCAGTTTCTGAGCGGCATGTTGCAGCCGCAGGTGCACATGAGTTTGTGCGACAGGTTGTCGAAACGCTTGAGTAGCGCCGGGTCGGTCAGCCGGCTGTGCGCACTCTGCGCCGAGAGCGGCATTGCCATTAAAATTGCCAGTGCGGCGCTCAAAATACAAGTGACCCGTAAGGATTTCATTTCGTGGCCTTGATACCAAAACTCAGACGCAGCATAAATCGAATTTCGCTTGCAGTCAGTCTTTGTTCTCTGCCGTTGTGGGCAGAAGCGCGCTATCTGACTGCAATCGACGGCGCGTACTCCATGGCCTCCACGGCATTGCCGGGAACGCTGTCGGGCATCGATTCGTCCGATGTGGCTGAATATAACTTCACCGATTATGGCGGGCGTTTCTACTGGCTGAAAGACGACTATGGCATCGGACTTTCCACCGGGCTTTATTCGGCATTCAACGCCCGAGCGCTCATTGCCTCCACCTCGCAAATAAGCACAGAATTCAACCAACGGCAAAATACCACCGGCTACCAGTTTTCTCAAGGTAACTATCGCCTCGGTCTCGGCTGGGTGCCGCTTTTGGCCCGATACCGCCGCGCGTGGTTTGGGGATTTCTTCTTTGCCGAAGCCGGCACCGGGCCCGCCTATGGCTTCGGTGCGCTCGAATACACCGTTTCGGCGACCGCAGGCAGCTCAACGCTCAGCGAAACACGCTACCATAAATACAATGAATGGGGATGGATGGCGAGCCTGATGCTCGGCACCAACTTCAAACTCTCTCCCGGACTCAGTCTGCAGGTTTTTATCGAAGGTGCGTGGCTCTACGCGAAGATACGCAATCCGAATCTGCTGCAGTCAGACAGCATCAGCTGGTCGCAGTATTTTGTGCGGCCGGGGTTGGCTGTGGCGTTTAGCTTTTAGGGCATAAAAAATCCCCTTACGGGGATTTTTTATGCCCTAGCACACCCCTCTCCACGTCGTGGGGAGGGGCTGGGGTGGGGTCAATAACGATAGTGTTCCGGCTTATATGGCCCTGCTACATCGACACCGATATAATCCGCCTGCGCTTTTGTCAGTTTTGTCAGCTTCACACCGATACGTTCGAGGTGCAGGCGTGCCACTTCTTCGTCGAGAACTTTTGACAAACGCGTAACACCGATCTTGTTGGTATCTTTGTTTTTCCACAGGTCGATCTGCGCGAGCGTCTGGTTGGTGAATGAGTTACTCATCACAAATGACGGGTGACCCGTTGCGCAACCGAGGTTGACAAGGCGGCCTTCGGCGAGCAGATATATGGTTTTGCCATTCGGCAATACATACTTATCATACTGTGGTTTGATGTTGATGCGCTGAACACCTTTCAGGTTCTCGAGCGCTTCGATCTGGATTTCATTGTCAAAGTGACCGATGTTGCAGATGATTGCCTGATCTTTCATCTTGTTGATGTGATCGAGCGTGATGATATCTTTGTTGCCCGTTGTGGTCACATAGATATCCGCTGTTTCCAGTGCGTCTTCGATTGGTGCTACCTGATAACCTTCCATCGCGGCCTGCAGTGCGCAGATTGGGTCGATCTCTGACACGATCACGCGTGCGCCGAAGTTGCGCATCGATTGCGCAGAACCTTTGCCCACGTCACCGTAACCCGCGATGAACGCGACTTTGCCGGCGATCATCGTGTCTGTCGCACGCTTGATACCGTCGGCGAGTGATTCGCGGCAACCGTACAGGTTGTCGAATTTTGACTTTGTAACTGAGTCGTTGACGTTGATCGCGGGAAAGAGCAGCTCGCCCTTCTCCATCATTGAATAGAGGCGCTTCACGCCCGTAGTCGTTTCTTCGGATACACCGCGCACGGCTTTGCCGATTTTGGTCCATTTGTCTTTGGATTTTTTGAGGCTCTCACGGATGAGATTCAGCACAATCTTGTATTCTTTGTTATCTGTTGCCTGATCAACAAATTTGGGATCTTTTTCGGCTTTAGTACCGTCGTGGATCAGCATCGTTGCATCGCCACCGTCGTCGACGATGAGGTCGGGGCCTGAGCCATCGGGCCATGTCAGTGCCATTTCAGTGCACCACCAGTATTCTTCGAGAGTCTCACCTTTCCAGGCAAAAACGGGCACGCCGGATTTAGCGATGGCGGCCGCAGCGTGGTCTTGCGTTGAGAAAATATTGCACGAGCACCAGCGCACATCGGCACCGAGCGCAGTCAGAGTTTCGATCAGAACCGCAGTTTGAATCGTCATGTGCAGCGAGCCCATGATTTTCGCACCTTTCAGCGGCTTTTCGTTACCGTATTTCTTGCGCAGTGACATCAGGCCGGGCATTTCGTGTTCGGCGATGTCGAGTTCTTTGCGGCCCCAATCGGCCAGATTGATATCAGCGACTTTGTAATCTGTGTTTCCGGCAGTCGCACCGGATTGTTCTGCTGTTTTCATACATCGATACATTTAGATATATCGATGTATTGTCAAGTTCTATTCAAATTCTGCTGCCTGAGGGCGGTATGCGCATTCATAAACACCTGAATTTCGAGAGCCGCCAGTGCACAGTCGAGTGCGTGCGTGTTGTTCGCCACGGGCGCGCCGCCGACACACATGTATGCATCGCCGATCGTTTTCAGTTTTTCCAGCTGGTGCTTCGCCGTCACCGCATCGAAGTAACTGAAACACCGGTCGAGCTCTTCGATGAGTTTGCCCGGCGGCAGTTTTTCGGCGATGCCGGTAAAACCGACGAAGTCCGTAAACATCACGCTGGCGAGCGGGTAATATTTCGGTTCGGCGCGTCCCGTGCGCTTCAGTTCTTCGGCGATCTCATCGGGCAGAATATTGCGCAGTAGTTTGTCGGATTTATCTTTTTCAGCGGATAGCTCTGTCGTTCGCTGCAGGACTTTCTGCTCGAGATTTGTCTGGTAATCGAATAAAGACTGTGTCGCGGCGTTGAGCCCGTCGGCGAGATCCTTAAATTCGATGTCGAGCGAACGTGAACTGACAATTGCGTGCTCACCGCGCTGCAGCAGTTGCGCTGCTTCGCGTATCTCTTCAAGCGACGAACGGATGCGGTGAAAAATCAGGTAACCGACGAGGCTGACGGCAAAAAGCAGGTAGGCTGAGTAACCGATCAGCACATACGTTTCACCCGCGTTATAATACAGGGTGACCCCAAAAGTATAGAGCGCAATCAGAAACAGCAAAAAGATCAATCCTTGTTTGACACGGATTGAATGGATTTTCGGCGCCGGTTCGGCACGAAGCCCACGCTGCTGCAGCGCCTGCCGCACCTCGGCGACGGCGCGACCTGCGGTGATTTCCGAGAAAATAAAAGTGAAAAGCGGATGGAGCACCGTCATGATGGTTGCCAGTGTGGCGATGTGTAAGCCGTCTTCAAATGTGTAAAATTCACCGATGAGGCAGATAATCCAGGTGCCGTAGCCAATAAACAGAATGAAGAAGAGCGCCATA
>CAYHJO010000065.1:0-19596 GCA_964356715.1 uncultured Turneriella sp.
CGCGGCATGCGGAATCTGCCGAACAACTGTTCAGCATTTCAAACAGCATATTTCTGCGTCGGCAGTTCTGTAATACAGCATCAAAAATGCTTTGAAATTCACATGACTCCCTCTTTATGACCCGTGGCCGAACATAAAGAGACGCAGCGTGATAACCGCGCCCGTGAAGCCGGCCTGTTAACGGAGTCACTGCTCAAATCGGGGCAAATTTCGCAGAGTGCGGCACGAAAGCTTTTTGAGGCGCTGGGTTATGCGCCCAAGGTTGCGTTGCCCGACACGACTGAAGGCCGCGGAGATTTTATTTCATGGCTTTCCGGTGCGCTCAAATCGCTGTTCACAGTGTTTGGCGCTTCCCTGGCCGGCGTCATTGTTGCGGCAAAGCAAGACACACGCAAACCAGACAAAACCACAAAAGCAGCGGCAGATAACCACGACGTGACTGCCCCACCGATGGGTGGTGTCGATTCGCTGCTGTCGTTCGAATCGCTGTCGCAGACACTCAAGCCGCTCTTCAACGAGTACGTATGGTGGTTCATCGCGATGGTGCTGGTGATTTCGGGTTCGATCATGGGCATACGCGAGGCCTGGCTCAGATTCGAGGGCATTCTGCGCCCGTTCACTATTCTGTTTGCCTTTTTTGTCTATCATGCGATGTTTCTCGGACTGGGAATTTTTCTCTACCGCAAGAGCGCGGGCACCGGCAAAATGCTGCTGCTGATCGCAGCAGGATTAATTCCACTGATGTTTTCGATCGCCAATTCAATCACGCGCCTCTCGCCCGAAGCCGGTGCGGCTGCGACGGCTGTTTCGTTGGTGCTGTCATGCATCACGCTTCTGCCCATGGCTCGCCGGCTCGACATTCCTTATATCTCCGCCGTGCTCTATCTGCCGGTGCCCTTCGCGCTCGGCGCTCTCTCGGGGCTTGCGGTTACTATTCCCTTCGTGCTGCCGCTGGTGATTCTCGCTTTGACCGCGGCGACTCTTTCCGCGACCGGGATGCAGGGAGGCGCAGGGTCGGCGCCTGACACGAGGTCATCGGGCGCGACGACCAGAATTGCCACAACTGAAAAACCGCTACAGCGCTTTGCCTTTGCGGTAGTCGGCATTGTCATTCTGGTGGTGATACTTGCGGGCTTGCAGATTCCTCTCGAAGATGATCTTTCGCGCGCACTGAGACAGATGTCGCTCATGGCGCTGCTCGGGCAGTTTGCCCTGCTCTTGCGCTCTCTCGATCTCGCGCGCGCGAATTTTTTCACCGCGATAGAAATCACCGCGTACGCGGTTGTCGCACTCATTGCGCTCGTGGCGGCAAAGCCGCTCGCGGGCGCGCTGGGCAGCACTGCGCCCTTCAGTTTCAAAATTCTTGCGCTGCCCTTGGGCATCGGCATTTTTCTGCGTGCGGCAAAAGACCATAACGCGGCAATCCACGCGGTACTTTTTCTCTCCATGGCGTTTATTTTGCGCGTAACGAAATTATTCACCGCCGAATATCCCTGGCATATTTTTGCATTCTTCATATTTCCACTGGTCATACCCTGGTTCCCTTCGGCTGCGCTCAGGGCGGGCTCTGCGGGATTTCATGAAAACAAAAAGAGAATCTTTTTGTACTGGGCAGTCATAGCCGGTATCTGTGGTTCATTTGCTCAGCTGGTCGCTCCGCAGCCGCACATCGCCGCTGCGCTGACAGGACTGCTGACGGCCATCACCATACACCGCGCGGCAGGACTTTCGAGATCCGCCTGGCACTACCTGTCGCCCATCGGTGTGCTGGTGTTTGTCGCGCGCCTGCCACTGCCGGCGGGCATCGTTCTGCAGCCGAATGAAATCTTTTTCGCGATGGCGGTAATCTATGCTCTGGGCGGCATCTGGTTCGAGCGCCACTCGACGCCGGCCGATGATGCTTCGCCCGGCTTTCCACTCGAAGACCTTTCGCTCGTCTGCGGCGCACTGGCGCTGTTGACCCTGCCGACGGGTCTCGTGACCGATGCCGGCAGCTGGACCCTGGCAGCCGGCGGACGAATTATTCTGTTGCGCCCGCTGCTTTGGGTGTTGGTCGCCTACCTGTTTCTGGCATTGCGTTCGCTGCGCGACCGCAGCGTGCTCGTCAGTGCATTTGCGCATCTCGCGGTTTTGCCGGCGATTTACCGCATAGCCGCGCCGCGCGACCACGCCGAGGCGGGAATCTTCTTCATTCTGGCCGCAGCTGTGCTGTATTGTATCGCAGCTCTTTTGCGCGACAGCGCAGCCAAAGGTGCCGAGCCGCATGGACGTGTCTTTCTGCTACGCCTCAGACTGCCCTTCGACGGCGGCAGAGTCAATAACATCGGCTATGGTGCGGGTGTGGCGGCACTGGTGATGATGTGTTTCGCATTCTTCAACGCACTGAACTGGATCGGCAACCCCGATTTTGACGCCCGCGGCTTCATGCTCATGGCGCAGATCGGCTTCCTGTTGCTGGTGGTCTTGATTTTCCATTTCAGAGTGTTCACTGCCTTTCGGCTACGCGGTTCTCTCGCATTATTTTTTGTATTACTTTTCGGAATTGCGTTCACTGCAATCATCAATCGCCTCGGCCGCCCCCTGCCGGTCGATGCCGTTGCTCTGCGGCTACTGCTGCTTTTCCCATTGATGGTCTTACTGACACTCGCAATCAAAGTGTACGGCCCCCGCTATGGTAAATACTTAGAAGCGGATAAACAAGGGGTCTGGTATTATCTTGTGCCGGTCACCGGTGTCATCGGTCTGTTTCTGCTGCTCTTCTACGAAGTTGCCACCGTGTCGTCTTTTGACTTTGATCGCGCGTTCGGTTTTGTACCACCGACGGCCTACCTCGCGCTCGCACTCTATCCATTGATTCTGACTCACTCAGTGGCATTACCGTTTCGCCATGCCTTTTATTTCTTCGTACCGGTCTTTCTAGCTGCTCTGTTTGCGGAGCACAGTTTTCTCGGGCCAGCGCTTTCCAATGCAAACGAGCTGCGCGTCTGGTTGCCGGCGGCATTTACCGGGCCGGTCGGTGACGCGCTGAACAACTTTGCGGGGACGCTTTCGCCGGGATATTCGTACCTCGCATTCAGACAAAATATTGTACTCGGTGTCGCCGCTGGAGTCTCACTGCTCGCGATCCTCGCACTTATTTCGCGCCGGCAAAATGCCGCGACAATGCTGACCAACACACTGTTCAGCAAAAATTCACTCGGCGTATCCTTTGAATCGGGTCTGTGGAGCCTCGGCTACACGGCTATCATTGCGCTATTGTCGTTCCAGGTGGCTTCGGTACCTCCGGGCGTGATTCTCATCGCTGTTGCCGCGCTCTATCTCGGCGCCGGCAATGTGCGCGCCTCGGCATTGATTCTGTTCACGGGCGGATTGCTCGTCGTGCACGGTGGTGCGCACCTGGCAAATATCTACCCCACTTGGCCGGGGCCCGTTCTCGTCGCAGCGGCGATTTTTCTGGTTTTACCCGCGAAGAAGATCGCGGCCAAACTCGATCTGGCAGAAAACTTTGTATCGGAGACTTCGTTTCTGGCCGGCACGCTCTATGTGCTGGCGGGATTTTTTTATGCTGCAACCGAAGGCCAGGGTGCAAACGCGCTGCAGGCCGGCATCAGCGTGCTGTCTGCAAACGGCAGTTATTTTGCAAGAGCCGACTATTACCGTAGCCTTTCTCTCGTGCTGACTCTGCTTCTGACTGCACTGTATTTCCGCCTGTCGCTGCGTCTGATTGAGGGGCGTGCTCGCGCGGCGCTCGCATTCGCTAGCAATCTATTCTGCACTGCGGCGATTGCAACTGCCGGCTGGTTTATGCTGTCAAAACTCGGCCACACATTCAATTTCCTGATTGCGGCGCCGTTTGTGCTGACGGGCATTCTGCTGTTCCAGATTATCGTCACGCTGCTTCTGGGGCGCTTGCGTGAGGTAGATCCCGACCGCTACGCAGGCTATTTCACAGCACGCGACACGGTTATTGTCGTCTGCGGCCTGCTGTTCATTGCGCTGTCAACGAACCTGGTCAACCCACTGCCCTACGCTGGCCTCTTCACACTTGTGGCATTAGTGCTTTATCTGGTGCTCAATATCACCGCGGCATTTTCTTCGGCCAAAACACGCTACGTCTATATCGCGCAGGCGACAATTGCGGGCATGTATTTCTCGCTGCGGCCGATGCTGGGAATCAATTCCGCTCAGGTGGATGCCTTTTTTGCCTTCGGCTACGCCTTTCTGCTGTTGGGCGTGAGTATCGCCGCGCAGCGTTTTTCGATCACGGTCGTTTCAGAACCGACCCGCCGCTTTGCAGCGATTATGCCAGTTGTGGTCGCGCTCGTCACCGACAACTTCCGTACATTCAACACTGCGCTGTATTCGCTGCTTTCGAGCGGCCTGTACTTTCTGCTCTCGCGTCTCGGTGAACGGCACATATTCGCTGCGCTCGCCGCCATCACACTCAACGCAACGCTGTTCTTTCTCGCTTTGGCTTCAGGCTATGATTCGTCGGAGTTCTATGCCTTCCCGGCCGGTCTCACCATTATCTTCTTTGCCACGATTTTCAAAGACTCTCTGTCGGCGGAAAACCAGGCGCGCGTGCGCACGATCGGCGGGCTCATCGCCTACATTCCCGCGGCAATACATGTGACGCTGCGCTCGGGCCTCGCACAGAACCCGATGTATTCGCTCGCGTTTGGCGGCGTCTGCCTCGCCGGCATTCTCGCGGGTACGATTTTCCATATACGTAGTTATCTGTTTCTCGGCGTACTGTTCTTCACGCTCAACATCGTGGCAAACCTCGTGCAGGAAGGCCTGCAGAACCAGTTTGTGGGTTTTATCTTGCTGACACTCACGGGCCTCTTGCTCATTACAATCCTCATCATCTATAACCTCAAAAAGGATCAGGTCCATGAGGCATTCAGACGCCTCAGAATGAAATTTGCGACCTGGAACTGACATGCAGCCGATTTTGAACCGCCGGCAGATACGCGAATATGACCGCATCGCAATCGAAGAGCTCGGTGTGCCGGGCACCACGCTCATGGGAAACGCCGGCCGCGGCGCGGCAGAAATTATTCAGCGGCTTTTGGCTGAATCGACGGCCAAAACCATCACGATTGTTTGTGGTACCGGCAATAATGGCGGGGATGGATTTGTTGTCGCGCGGCATTTGCGGTCACCATTAGCCCATGAATTAATTCATGGGCTAATGGTGCGGGTTTTTGTGATCGGCGAAAGCGGCCGCATCAAAGGTGACGCCGCAACCAAACTCGCAGAACTGCGTTCCACGGGAATAGATCCTACTGTGATCGATGAAAACAATCTGGCGGTGCTCATGCAAGCGCTGGAAACGAGCGAAATAGTCGTCGATGCAATCTTCGGCACGGGCCTCACGCGGCCGGTCATCGGCCTCGAAGCCGAAGCGATTAAAGCGATGAACGCCAGCAAGGGGTTGCGTGTTGCGCTCGATTTACCCTCGGGACTCGACGCCGATACCGGACAAGCATTGGGCATTGCTGTCAGGGCGTCGCACACTGTGAGTTTCGCGTATCTCAAACCCGGCCTCGTCACACCGCACGGACGCGAGCTTGCCGGCGAGTTGCATACGGTGGATCTCGGCGTAGACAGCGGGCAGATTCTGGCAAAGACAGGTGTTTTGGCACACCTCATGGGTGCTGAAGACCTGCGCTCTGCGCTGCCGCGACGCAGCGCGACAACCTACAAGCACAGCGCCGGCGACGTGCTCGTGATCGCCGGTTCGCGCACCAAAGTCGGCGCCGCAAAACTTACCGCCGAGGCTGCGCTACGCGCGGGTGCCGGCCTCGCGACCATTCTCACGTGGAGCGATGCAATACCTCCGCTCGCGGCATGGGCGCGTGAAGTCATGCTGCTCGAAGTGGCTGCGGGCGATATTGGACAGACTGTTTCACAGGCGCTCGCGAAACGATCTTCGGTAGTTATTGGACCCGGGTTGGGCCTTGATCACGAAGCGGCCGAACTCGTGAAGGCTGTTCTCTCACTCGCGACGATACCGGTGGTGGTCGACGCCGATGCGCTGACTCTTGTCGCAAAGACCGGCAGCCTGCCACAAAGCAATGCTGCTTTCATTCTGACGCCGCATGCGGGAGAGCTTGCGCGGCTGTTAAAAACTGATACAGCGACCATCGAAGCCGATCGATTCGCTGCGGCCGCGCGGGCCGCCAAAGAATTCCGCTCAGTTGTCGTGCTCAAAGGCGCACACACGTTGATTGCGTCGCCCACGGGAGAGATACGCGTGGCTGATTTCGCCAATCCCGTGCTGGCGACTGCCGGCTCTGGCGATGTACTGGCGGGAATTATCGCTGCACTTGCGGCGACAATACCCCCTTTCGATGCGGCGTGCGCAGGTGTTGTGTTGCATGCGCTGGCGGCAGAGCGCTGGTGCGCCGAAACCGGCGCCGATCGCGGCATGTTGGCGGGAGATATCATCGATTGCCTGCCCGGCTTGCCGGGGAGCTGAAAAATGATTTCCTCACCGATCAAGGCGACCGGCATGGCCGATGCCCGGCTTTAAATCACGACTGACTCACCTAAAAGAAAAACTCACCAACACGTTCAAAGAACTGAAGAATCGCACGGTAAAATTCTGCCAACAGGCAGCGCCGTTTTTCCGGCAATCATCCATCCGCCTGCGCGAGCTGGCAAAAAGCAACTGGCAGAAATTGCCACCCTCAAAGTTTGTGCGCGCCGCAGTGGTTGCCGGTATTGTGGCAGTGATCAGCCTGCCCGTCGTTGCGATCATCGGTGGTTCAGATTCGCCGTCGCTGAAGTTGCCCGACGACAAACCGAACAAAGCCGCAGTGATCGACGATAAATTTCTGTCGGTGGTGCAGGCAACACCCGAAGGCAAAATCAGCCTGGGCGACGAGCGCAAGGAAATTTTTGTCGTGTTCAGCCATCCTGTCGTGCCGTTAGGAGTGCTGGAAGAAACCACCAAAGGTGCTTTTACGGTTTCGCCTAAAGTCAAAGGCCGCTACCGCTGGTATGGCAGCCGCATCTGCGCCTTCGTGCCCGATGAAGACTGGCAGCAGGGTGGCGAATATGCGGTCGCTGTCAATGCCGACACCGTCGCAGTCACCGGACAAAAGCTGAAAGAGGCCAAACGCTTCAAGTTCCGCATGGAAGTACCGGATCTGCGCATCGAAGATATTTCTGCGACCGAAGGTTATGGCAAACTGAAATACAATGCACAGTTCAGGCTTTCGCTCAACTTTCCGGTCTCACAGGCAGCGCTGACCGAAAAACTCGTCCTGAAACAAAACGGGCAGGCTATGGCGGCCGACATCAGCGAACCGCAAGAGTACGATTGGCGTGGTCGTGCGCAGAAGAAAGACGGGCGCAGGTGGCGCATCAAGCCGAATGAAAAATTCAGTAAGGGCGCAAAGATCGAAATTTCCGTGGCGAAAGGCCTTAAAGCAAAAGGTTTGCTGACCAAACTGCCCGAAACTTATACGCGCGACTTCGAGACATACGGCGACTTCACTGCCGAATTTGAGAACAAGGCGGATTCATGGCCGCAGAGAGACTATATCCGTTTTAAATTTTCGAACCCTGTGTCTGCGCAAAAGGCCGCGAAGGCGATCAGGCTTTCGCCTGCGCGCAAGGCGCTCTGGCTGCCGCAGGGTGAAATCACCGAACTTTCGCTGAGCGCCTGGAACATCCAACCGGGCGAGACATATAAGATCACACTCTCGCCCTTCAACGACGTGATGGGTAACCGCCTCGTTCAGGGAGGCAGTTACGAAGCCACCCTGCCCGACCGCGACCAGTTTTTTCAGCGCGTCGAATCGGGTTCGGTGCTTGAGGCAACGATGGCGCAGAACTATCCGCTCAACGTGTCGAATATCGCCGCGCTGCGCGGCAATGTCGCTCCGTTTACGATTGGCGACGTGCTGGGTTTTGCCGATGACCGCAATGCCTATTCGCTGCAGGATTACATGCATAAAAAAAATCCCGGCGGCAAAACCGCTGATTTTAAGACACAGATTGCCCACAACGCAATTGGCCACACTGCGTTTAACCTTGCGCCATTTCTCGAAAACGGGCGCGGCTGGGTATTCGCCGAAATTACCAACCCTGCAGAAGCTGGCCAGTCGCAGCAGCATTCGGTCTATGAAGCGATTCAGGCAACCGATCTCGGCATCACTGCAAGACCTGCGATCGGCGGCAGCCATGTCTGGGTGCATGCGCTGACGCAGGGCTCGCCGGTTGCCGGAGCCAAAGTAACGCGTTATACCGGTAATAGCCGCGACGGCGATTGCACAACCAACGGCGAAGGTTATTGCCTCATTGGCAAGGGCGAGCTACGCGAACAAAATGAGACACTCGTCTATGTCGCGGAAAAAGGCAACGACCGCGCCTTTGTCACATCAAAAGAACAGCGCCTGTCGATTCAACCCGGCGGCGGCAACTTCGCCTATAACCTGACAGATGCCAATCTTATGGGACTCATCGTCTTCGACCGCAAGTTGCACACCCCCGGTGACACCGTCTACTACAAAGCAGTGCTGACACAGAAAAAAGGCGACCAGTTTTCAGCGCTGGCCGACACGAAAGTGCAGGTTGAAATTAACAACGCCGAAGGTAAGTCGGTGTATTCAAAATCGCTGAAAACCTCGGCGCAGGGCGGTGTCGGCGGCGAAGTCGAGATACCGAAAGGCGCCCCGCTCGGCCACTATACAGTTGCCATCACCGGGCCCGACGAATTCGGCAGGCAGGCAGTACAAGACACCTTCCAGATTGAAGAATTCCGGCCGGTCAGCTTCGCAGTGAACGTTGGTGGGCTCAAAAACTCGCTGGCCGGGGGCAATCTCAGCGCGACGGTCGAGGGCAATTACCTGTTCGGCGCGCCGATGCAGAATGCGCGTTTCCAGGCGGATGTCACGCGCAGCAAAGACACACCCGCTTTCGAAAACTATCCCGATTTTAACTTCGGCGATCAGCGCTATTCGTATTACGGCGAAAGCGAAGAAGCCGATACCGGATTTTTCACCGGTACCAGCGGAAAGCTGGCTGCCAACGGAAAATACACTTTCAATATTCCGCTTTCTCCCATGGCGTTTAAGGAGAAAATCGACCTGCCTGAAAAACAGTCGCTGGTTCTCGAAAGTCCATATACTTTGAATGTCGAAGCGTCGGTCAAAGATGTCGATGACAAAAGCGTTGCGAACCGGCGTTCGGTGAAAATCAGCGCGGGAAAATTTGTACCCGGCATTCGCGTGAAAGAACGCTATGCCAACCTGGGCGACGAAATGCAGTTTGAGATTGTGGCAGTCGGTAACGACGGCCAGCCTGCGGGTGCGACCGAAGTCAAGATCACGCTGCTGCACCTCACATGGAAAAGCGTGCGCACACAGGGGGCAGATGACACGCTGCAGACCAAGAACACCCCGGTACGCCGCATCGTCGCGACCGAAACCATCACCGCGAGCGACAAACCCGTCCCCTATACTTTTAAGCCCGATAAAGCCGGCGAATATTACATCATCGTGCAACCGCAGGGTTCGCGCGCGTTTGCTCGTACGGGCTTCTATGTTTCGGGTTACTCAGACGGTTTCTACATGCGCAACGACGACCAGCTGAGTATCGTCGCCGACAAGGCGTCATACAAACCCGGTGATGTCGCTAAAGTGGTGATACAGTCACCATTCAAAACCGGACGCGCCATCATCACGCTCGAGCGCGAGCGCGTCTACTGGCAAAAACAGGTCGAGCTCAAAGACTATGCACTCACCGTGCCGGTCGAAATGAAACAGGAATACCTGCCGAACGTGTATCTGACCGTACTGATCGTCAAACCACGCGAACAGGGTAAACGCACCGCCTACCAGGACCTCGGCGCGCCGGCGTTTAAACTCGGTTCGCTGAATCTTGCGGTCGACCCGTCGTCGCGGCGCGCGAAATTCGCGCTCACCTACGACCGCCCGCAATACGGGCCGGGCGACACAGTGAAGATGTCGATCGCGACGGAGAGCAATGCAGAAATTGCGTTATCGGTCGCCGATCGCGCAGTGCTCGATCTCGTGAACTACCATTTTGCCGATCCGGTGAATCTGTTCTTCAACAACTGGGCGCTGGCAGTCGAACTGTTCGAAAACCGCCATGCAATCATACACCAGTTTGACTTTTCGGGCAAAGGCGGCACACCCGGTGGTGGGCCGGGCGAAGCCGGCGAAGGTATGGGGTCGGGAGGATTCAACATCGACAGCGAAAGCGGCACGCGAAAAAACTTCCGCTACACTGCCTTCTGGAAAAACGACATCAGGGCCGACAAAGACGGCAAGGCCGAAATCACCTTCAAGCTGCCCGATAACCTGTCGACGTTCCGCATCATGGCTCTCGCCACGGCGAACGTCAAATACACCGATTACGAGAAGGAATTCCAGGTGCGCAAGGGACTCGTGGTGCAACCGCTGATGCCGCGTTTTATGCGCGCCGGCGACGAGCTCGAAATCGGGGCCGTGGTCATTAACCAGACCGGCGAGGCGGCCGACTTTGTGGTAAAACTCAACGCCGACCTTCTGGCCGATGGCGCCGAAAGGACCGTAAATATTGCGGCGGGAGAATCGCGCGAGGTGAGCTTTAAGTCGAAGCTGAACCTCACGAAATATGCCAAATTGCTGAAAGATTACCGCTCGAAGCCGGCCGAAATCAAGAACGAAAAAGCTACGGTAGACCCCATCACGCTGAATGGCTTCGTTACTGCAATCGTCGCCGACACGAACGCGTTCAAAGCCAAAGGCTTTAAAGCCGACGATCTGCAAGACCGCGTGAAATTCGAATTCCCGGTGCTTGAGTCGCCGTCGGCCGAAGCGTTCGCGATCGCCGGCTTCACCGACAAAAGTATCAGCGAAGCGATTATCATTCCGGGCGAAAATGATGTGCTGGGCAACCTCGGCTCGATGGATGTCACGCTGTCGTCGACGGCTCTCGTCGGCCTCGACAAGGCTTTCGACTTCTACAGCTCGAACCCCTACTTCTGTCTCGAGCAGCGCGCCTCGGCATTTCTTCTGGCAATCACCTCGGGTGAACTGCTGAAAAGTTTTGCCATCAAACCCAAATCGTCAGGCGACTATGACTTTGCGCGCATCGAAAGACTGTTTGTCGACGAGCTCGGCGATTTCGTTAACCCCGACGGCGGACTCATCGCGTGGAAAAAGTCTCCTATTTACCCGGTGAAATCCAACCCATACCTTTCAGCCTATGTGCTGATGGTGATGCAGGAAGCCGACAAGAAAGACATTCGCACGAACAAGAGTATTCGTGCGGGCATTGTAAAGTATCTCGACACGTGGCTCAAATCTGACGACAAGGGTGGCCGCCACTGGATGCTCGAATCTCTGGCGCTGATCAACCTTGCGCTCGCGCGCGAGGGCGAATACCGCAAAGACCTGACGAAATTTTTGCTGAAAAATGAAGAGGTGCTGAGCGTGCGCGCGAAAGCCCGTGTTGCGCTGGCGATTGCCACCAAACAAAAGCTCACCAATTATAAAGACGATTCTGACACCAAACGCCTGGTAGAGTTTTTCCGCAGCCGGCTTGAGGTCACGACCACCTCGGTGATGATTAAAGAGATAGCGAATCCGGAAATGACGCAGGCCTACTATTCGCCGACCTCGGCGCTGTCTCTCGTGCTGTCGGTCTTCATTCAGCTCGATCGCGACAACCCGTTGATTCCACAGATCGTGAACCATCTGCTCAAGGGCAAAAACGGCTACGACACCCATTCGATTGGGCTCATGGCGATCGGGCTCGACCAGTACCGGCAGACCTATGAAACCACCGGCACTCCGTTTGATTTCACCGGTGATATTACGCTGGGCGGCAACAACATCTATTCGCAGAAGCTGAATTCCAACCGGCTGGATGTGTTTTCCAAATCGTGGAATATGCTCGAGGCGAGAAAACTCGGCACGCCGGGCAAACAGCTGCCGTTTGCGTTCTCGAAATCGGGAGACAAGGGCCGCCTCTACTACACTGCGCGGCTCAACTATGCCACGGTCAAAGCAGCGGCGGCAGCACGCGACGAAGGCATAGAACTGCACCGCAACCTGTTTGCCATTGAGACAGTGAACGGCCGGCAAATGGAACGCAAGATTTCGAAAGAAAAGCTCAAGCGCGGCGAACTTTATGTGCAGAAGCTGATGGTAAGCGTGCCGAAACCCTACTATAACGTGGTGATTATCGACCCGCTCGCGTCGCAGACCGAGGTGATGAACGCGGCATTCAGCACAGAGCGCGCGGGATCGGCCAACACAACCGCGACGGAAGACGGCGAAGAAGGCAGCCGCGTCACGAGATCAGAAGAAGACTATTATTATGGTTCGCGGCCGTCGCGCACCGAATACCGCAACGACAAAGCGGTTTTCTTCTTCGACTATATTCCGGCGGGCTACCACGAATACCGCTACATTGTGCGCCCGCTGGTGCGCGGTACAAGCGTACAACCGCCGGGCCAGGCGAAGCTCATGTACGAACCGGAAATTTTCGGTCGCAGCGCGGCGCAGAAGACACGCGTCGAGTGAAGATAGCGCGCGCAGCCGCGATTTTATTCTGCGCATACCTGGCGTGGCCGGTCGGCGAGGCACGGCTGCACCGGCTATACCCGCTTCAGCTTTACTCGCATGAAGGCATACTGATCCGTGAGTTCCGCAATGCCGCGGGCAGCTACGGCTCGTTGCTGCCGCTCGAAAAATACCCGGCGGATCTCGTGCGTGCTGTGCTTCTCGCCGAAGACGCGCGCTTTGTGCAACACGCCGGCATCGATTTTTTTGCCGTGGCGCGCGCTGTGGCCGACAATCTGTGGCAGCGGAAAATCCGCTCCGGGGCATCCACGATTCCGCAGCAGCTTGCACGCACCATCTTCGCAGACCTGTTGCCGCAAAACCGCTGGCTGCGCAAACTCGGTGAAAGCCTGATTGCGGTCAAACTCAGTCTCACACACAGCAAGGCAGAGCTTTTCGAGGCATACCTCAACCAGGTGCCGATGCCGCGCAATTCGAGCGGCCTTGCCGCTGCGGCGCAGAGAATCTTTGGCAAAGGCGTCGATCTGTTGAGCGCCGAAGAAACCGTTGCGCTCGCGGTTTTTATCAGTCAGGGGCATCTGGGTTCCCACGGCTTTGAGCACAAATTCCGCAAACTGTGGAAAAGGCTCTACCGCGAAAAAGAGCCTGATCTTAAGAGTCTCGCCGCCGCGCTCAAAGCGGAAAATCCGCCGGTCGGCGACAGGTACCACGCCTCGGAACACTTTATCCAATGGTTAAACGAGAACAGTCTGCCGGCGCATGGCCGCATTCAGACCGGCATTTCGGCCGGTATGAATGCGGCGGTGCAGCGCATCGTGGCGAACGAGCTTAGTGCGCTGCGCGAAGCCGGCGCCGAGCACGCGGCCGTTATTGTCATCGAAAAGACTGCCGGTGACGACCAGCTGAGAGCGATGGTCGGTTCGGCCGACTTTCTCGCCGATAATGCGGGCGAACTCAACCATGCAGTGCGGGTACGCTCGGCTGGCAGCGCGCTCAAGCCGTTTGTCTACGGGCTCGGTTTTGACCGTGGCATTTTCGACGCGACGACAATTTTTTCCGACCGTGAGCTGACGCTGGGCACCGGCCGCGAGGGTGAAACATACCGGCCGCACAACAACGATATGCGTTACTGGGGCGAACTGACGCTGCGCGAGAGTCTGGTGGCTTCGCGCAACGTGCCGGCGATCATCGCCGCCGATAGAATCGGTATCCCTTCACTGCTCGGCTTTCTGCGCAAAGCGGGCTTCACGCACCTGACAGACACAGCCGAACACTATGGACCGGGACTCGCACTCGGCAGCGGCGGAGCGACGCTGTTGCAGCTCGCGCGCGCCTACTCTGCAATTGTATCGGGCGGCGAGCTGCGGCCGCTGCGGCTGGGCACGGCTGGGAACGGCGCGCAAATCCGCATCGGGAATTCGCACCGCCTGTTTTCAAAGCTGACCACAGAACGGCTTACTGACATGCTTGCCGACCGCGCTCTCAGGCGGCGCGCTTTCGGGCGGCGCAATTTTCTCGATTTTCCGTTTCCCGTCGCGGCGAAAACCGGAACTTCAAAAGACTACCGCGATGGCTGGGTTATCGGTTTTACCCCGCGGTTTGTCGTTGCCGTGTGGGTTGGCAATTCGCGCGGCGAACCGATGCGTTCGGTGAGCGGTGCGTGGGGCGCGGGGCGCATCTTTCACCAGGTGATGCGGCTGGTTGCCGGCGACAGCCGGCAGGCATTCGTGCACGACAAATCTCTCAGCGTAATACGGCTGTGCCGGCGCAGCGGGCGGCAGGCGCGCGAAAATTGCCCGGCGCACCGCGAACTCGTCGCCGCCGCAGAAAAAACGCCTGCGTTCTGCGCCCTGAAGCACAGCGGCAGCGAAAAAGACTATGAGCGTGAAAACCCCGAGGTGGCGTCGCCGGTCAGCGGCGAAGTTTATATTCTCAACCCAAACGAATCGGCGGCACGGCAGGAGATTCCGATCATCATCAGGCCCGCGGCGCAAGGAAATTTTTCCTACGCGCTCGCTGGCGAGGCGTGGACGCCCGTGACGGGCGAAGTGCATGATTTCCGCCGCCTCAAGCGCGGCGACTACACACTGCGTATTTTCGACGGGAAAGAGATCACGGAAGAAATTGTGTTTTCGGTTCGCTGACCTGCGGCCAGCGAATCTATTCAATCCCGATTCACGCGATACTCGGCCAGCGTACGCACATAATATTCGAGCGTCGGTGCGGCGGGCGCACCACTTGGTTCGGCGGGCGCACCACTTGGTTCGGCAGGCGCACCATCTTGCGCGGTGGCCGCAGAGGCAGCCGAATTCTCAATCTGTTCGCGCGCTAGGTGGCGCTCGGCACGCAGGCAGACATCACGGATTGCCCGCACCGAAAGACCGACCATCTGCTTCGCGAGTTTTTTGCTGTCTTCTGCCGATAGCTGTTTCGCATAAAAATTCAAAAGTTCGAGAATATCTTCTTCGGCGGGCTCATTGAATTCAAGAATCGTATCGAAACGCGAAAGCAGCGCCGAATCGAGATCCTGCCAGCGGTTGGTCGCGCCGACGGTGATGATATTGCTCTGCGTTTCGAGGCCGTCGATTTTGCGCAACAGCACAGACAGCAACCGGCGGGACGCTTCAAATAATTTTTCATTCCGCGACGGTGCCAGCGCATCGATCTCGTCGAGAAACAGAATCAGCGGCTGGCGGTATGTCATCGCCACATCAAAGATACCGGCAAGGCGCTTCGTCGATTCGCCGTAGTATGCCGAGAGAATATTTTCGAGCGCGACATGCACCACCACAAGGCCGGCTTCTTTGCCGACATGGCGCGCCATCGTGGTTTTACCCGTGCCCGGCGGCCCGGTGAACAGCACCGCGCGCGGCCGGTTGATCGCAAATTCGCTGCGCGTCTGCTTCGCGATCTTGTCATAGATCTCAGGATTTTTGAGCGGCAGCACCAGCGTTTCACGTAATTTTTCGCGCAGCCGCTGGAAAGCAGCGATACTCGGCAGCGCGTCAGTCGGTCGATAGACATGGCAGCCCATTTCTGTCAGCTCAAGCAATGGGTCTTTGCTCTGCGCTTTTCCCAGCGCCCGCCGCAGAATCGCCGTGACGAGAGAGAGTTCGGCCGGCACGAGCGCGCCCTTCTTCGTGATCTCGAGTGCTCTTTCGCCATAGAGGCCTGAAATGCGGATTTTGATTTTATCCAGCAGGCCTTCGGTCTGGAACAGGCTTTCGTTCAATGCCTGAATGGAGAGAAAGGATTTTTCGAAAGTATGAATCCGCCAGTTTTCGAGATGGCGTTTGGCGATCGCAATCGTATCGATCAGCAGAGCATCGTTGACCTCGGCCACATCGGTGCGCAGGTTAAAATCGGAACGCTCGAAGCTAACCTGGAGTTTCTGCACATCGAAACCGGTTTCCTGCGCCACACGATCGAGTTCTGCGCGGATTTCACTGAGCGCGACGTGGGCCTGGCCGGTCTTGACAGTTACAGTCATTAATGAGACATAATCCACGAACTCAACCGGCTGCCAAGCCAAAGGCGGGTTCTGTCAGAACGGCAAACCCGCTGCGCGTTTATCCGCCGTTGGATGAAAAATGGAAACCCTGCCTTCAAACGGCCCTGCGCTTGAATCCTGAAAACCATGAGCGCGCAGCCAACCGCATGAGTCTGACCGATTGTTTTTCAAACAGAAGCAGGAAAAAATCCCTGGCAATAGCCACAAGTTCAAAACAAATAAAGGCCCGGTTCCTGAAAAAGTAGGTTCGGAACAGCCGCGCACGGTTGCGGAAAATATGCTCGTAGCGCATGGGCGAATACCCCGGCGGATGCACGGTAATGCCCAGCACGCGCCGCCCCACTCTTTCACCGCGCGCATGGTCGAGCACTGCGGCGCCACAAATAACCGTCGGCACGCCGAACTTTGCGCGCGCACGCAGGCAATATTCCCAGTCGACATAGTCGATGAAAAAATCTTCACGCATGCCACCGAGTTGTTCATGGACGTCGCGCGTCAGCAGCGTACCCGAAGCAATAACCATCAAGGCTTCGGTGAGCATGCCATCTTCGGGGCAATGACTCCGCGCAAAAAACAATCCACCGCGGCACGGATGTTTCGCGAAGCTCTGCATGTTCACGTCATGGATGCGGCTGCCGACAATCGCGGGCCGTCGCAGAGCCGCTGCCGTGCGTAACAGCGCCGCCGCAAAACCCGGTCGCGGCGTCGAGTCATGGTCGAACAATATCACCGCTTCGGATTTATTTTTGAAGGCAAGTATTAATCCCACATTTTGCGCATGCGCAATACCGGTATTCGTACCCAGTTCGATGAGTTTCGCTTTTGCGGCTTTGGCAGCCTTGCGCAGCGCTTTGAGTGCTGTCTCAGTCGAACCGTTATCGACGACGTAGACCGTGCGGCACTCGCGCGCGATGGCTTTCAAGCGCTGAGCGACAGCAGCTTCAGGGTTAAAAGTGACCACAACCGCGGCAGGGCGCATAGCGGCACAAATGTTGCACGCCCTCGCCGCGGAAACCATTGTGCGGAGTCAGAATCCGCAGACCGAAATAGAATTTGACGCGGCGATCAGATCACCCTGCTCTCTCCACAACTTTTTCCCGCGGAGTTTTCATGGCTTATCGTAAAAGACCCCTCGCCGTCAGCATTGTCGGCTGGTACCTCGTCATCGCATCTGTCGGTTCCCTCGTGACGCTGCCCTTCATTCTGTATTTTCCCGAAGGCCTCGAGGCCTACCGTAAAGCCGGTATCTCGCCGACGACCGCGGCCATCACCGCAATTGTCGGCGCGCTCGTCTGCGCCGTTGCGGGCATCGCGATGATGCGCGGCCGGGCATGGGGTCGCACGCTGTGGTTCGCCTACGGCGTACTAAGTCTTTTTTACACCGCCTGGCTATACAAATTCCAATCGATGGCTATCGTAGTTATTCTGCCGGGCATTGTCGTGGCTTTAACGATCTACTTTTTGACGCGCCCCCACGTGAACGCCTATTTTGCCGGCGAAGTGTGGCAGGCACCTGAAGAGACAGTGCACGAATCGGGCATACCGCAAAAGCCTGCAAGGCCGCCGCGCGCAATGTGGATGAAAGTGGTGGGTGTAATTCTGCTCGTGTTCGCGGGCATTTTTCTCTATATGCTGATGATCTTTGCCGCCAGCGTGCCGGCAAATCACGCAGAAAAAGCGCTGCCATCGCTGGCAATGTTCGCCGCGCTGTTTGCCGGCTTCGCAGGCGGTGGTATGTTTCTGTGGGGTTACTGGCGCTGGAAAATATTGTCGGGCATTTTGCTGGTATCTGCCGGCGGCATCATGCTGCTGATCGGCTTTGTGCTTCTGCAGAGCGACGCGTTCACCAACGGCAGTCCGAAGGTTGACCCGGCAGCGATGTCACTGATGGGGAAAAAGGCATTGTTGGTGGGCATTCCGGCAGTCGCCGGCGGCATCTGGCTGATCTTGCGCCAGCGCACCCAAGATAAAGGCTTGCGATAGATTTGGTGGCTTCGCCACCAAATCTATCGCAAGCATATGGAGACGGCGGGAGTCGAACCCGCGTCTTACCGCTCAATCATTCGCTTTCTACATGCTTAGTCGGTGTTTATTTTTCAATCCGACGCTGCCCATCGACAGGCCATCGCCAGACATAGCGGCTAAGTTTCACACCTGCGTGCACCGCACACGCATTAGCAATTCTGCTGTAGGTTAAGACTGTGCTTTCCGCAGACTCAGAGCATAATCCATTCTACCCGGAGGTAGATTGCTTTCGCTAGCGATTAAGCAGCGAGAGCGTAAGTTTCGTTTTCTGCAGTTATACAGATTGCCTTTTATGGCTGTCAGCCAAGAGGCCCACAGCCGATTGGAGGCTACCACGCATGCTTTTCAAACAACCAATTCGATAATCGAAGCCATTGCGTCCCCCGATACGGTTTCGTGTCTTCACGAAATCGTGCGGGATTTTTTGCCCTCTGGCAAAAAATCCGTGGCCGGGCTAAAGCGCTCAATCGAGCCTCATTACGAGTTCTCGAAAACCTGCAGCCGGCCATAAGGCCGCTCGCCGTGAACCTGACAGGTTTAGGGCTGCTGGTTTTTACTGCGCTTTAGTTCGGCCTCTGCTCGCAACACAAATAATATACGCAAAACCAAGCCCATTGCGGCAAAAAAAGGCGGATTTAAACTGGTATTGATTCTTTTGCCGCAGACGCGGCCTGCCACAAATGTGGCCGGAGAGAGATTTGAACTCCCGACACAAGGATTTTCAGTCCTCTGCTCTACCAACTGAGCTATCCGGCCCGGAATATCCCTTGCGGGAAGTTCCCAACAGGCTTCTCGAACAACAACGCTGTTCCCGAAACCGTCGGAAGCAAACTGCGTTTAAAACAGAGGGTAAAGCAAATTTTAAGAAAAGCAAAGCAACAAAGGCAAAAAATCCACCAGAGGAATTCATCCGACTCAATGACAAATACCCGACAAACGAGTCTTTATTCAGCTTGACGACTCAAGTGCCGGCTGCACGCGCCGTCTTACCCATCTTCAAGGGATTTAGGAGGATTTATGAGTTTTTTGAAACCATGGACTACCGAAGGGCGGGAACGCCTGCTCACCGACATGAACACGCGCATGAGCAATCTGCAGCGTGAGTTTAACCAGCTGTTTGACCGCGTGGCGACAGGCTGGCAGTCGAACCCGCTTGTGCTCGAATCGGAAAAGTTTTTCAACCGCTTCGTGCCTTCGATCAACGTACGGGAAAACGATAAAGAAATTATCGTCACGGCCGAGCTGGCGGGCCTCGAAGAGAAAGACATCCACGTCACGCACTCTGACAACGAGCTGATTCTCGAGGGCGACAAGAAGATCGAAAAACGCGACCCAAAAGACACGGATCATATCATCGAGAGCTCTTATGGCAGCTTTCGCCGCATCATTGGTCTGCCCTCGACGATTGATCTAACGAAAATTGATGCCAAATTCAAAAATGGCGTCCTGACGATAACTTTGCCGAAGTCAGATAAGGCAAAGGACAACATCAAAAAAGTCGAAGTCAAAGCC
>CAYHJO010000066.1:0-19446 GCA_964356715.1 uncultured Turneriella sp.
GTTCCGATCTTACCCCGCGATCGAGAATCATGACATTCTCACCCTCTTGCACTTGCCGCAAGAGGGCGCTCATATTAGCCCTCGAAGATGCAATAGTGTCCATTATCATACGTACAATATGTACATATGGTAATGGATCGTCAATTTTTTTTGAAACCTATTGTTGCCTGGCGTTATACTCAATCTTTCTCAGCAAGAACTTACCATAGGTATAAGAGCCGTCTTTTAAATGCCATATCGCCTCGCCGCGAGTCACAATGCGGCGGCCATCAAAGTCTTTGTAATCGCTCACGGGCGTCGACCAGCGCTCGCGCCGCAACTTGTTTTCGGGGCTCAGATAATAGCGGTCGTCAGACACAAAATCTACCAGCTCGCCTTTGTCGTTAAATTTGAGCGTCGCTTTGATGCTGTATGCGCCGTTGGTGAAAATGGCCTCGACCTGCCGCTCATCGATTTCGCGCCAGCTAATGCGTTTATCGATGAGGGTTCCCGGAGCCATCAGACACATGTCGTTGAACAGCGTCACGGTCTCGGCAGTGGTGAGTTCTTTGCCACTCAAATCGACAATTGGCAGAAGCGAAGCGATCTTCACCTGCATTGTCGCCGCCTGATTATGGTATGAATGCCAGACGGAAACAGGCAGGCCTTTCATGAACGCCGTCATATAGAAGTCGCGCGAGTAGTTGTGGAAAAAATTTTCCTGCAGCATCGTGGCAGATATCCACAGCGCCTTCGCGTCACTGCGCAATGCTCCATCCCACACGATGCGGAAATTGCGGATTTTCGGTCGCCCCACCGCACCGGTCACTTTCAGATATTTCTGCACTGGCGGCGGCAGATGCGTAATGTCTGCCGGTTCAACATTACCCGTCCCTTCGGGCGTCGCTGCATTTTCTTTGCAGACCGCAGCTTCATAGCGCGTCCGCAGGCCGCGCGTGTAGATGAGGAAGGCGATGATGGCGGCCATGAAAACCAGACCACCCACAAAAATTTTCAACATGCGCATAAGACTGCCTGCCGTTGCGGCCGTCGGCGCAAACTCTTTATCAGTGCGGTGTCAGTCCCGTGGTGACAGGTGTTGTGTTTTCAGATATAACCTACCAGCTTATACGCGATCAATCCGATTATTTCGCGCATCGCCGTGCTGAAGTCGTCGATGCCCTGCGCCGAAGGGAAAAACGATTCAGGAAACGAACTGCGCTCGGCCGCGCGGTAATCGACGGGGTACGGTATTACCTCGATGCCGGCCTTGCGAAAGCACGCGACCGACCTGGGCATGTGAAAGGCGGATGTCACCAGCACGACCTTCTGCAACTTGCGCGCTGCAATGATCTTGCCGCTCTCCAGGGCATTTTCACGCGTGTTACGCGACACTGCCTCTGCGAGAATTTTTTCCGCGGGGAACCCCTGTGCGGCAAGGTAGTTACGCAATACATCCCCCTCGCGCAGGCCGCCCTGCAGCATCAACCCCGACCCACCCGAGATGAGTACGAAATCGGCCTTTTTGCGGAAGATGATTTCGAGCGAGGCAGTCAGGCGATCAACCGCAGAGCCGAATTCGGGCCGGCCTGCTCGCAGCGAGTTGGCGTCGATCATGCCGCCAAGCATGACTATAACCTCGGCCTTCGCGAGGTCTTGCACGGCGGTCGCGGAAAAACGATTTTCGAGCGGGCGCATCAGCAGCGCGGAGCCGAATGAGGTAGAAAAGAACCAGGCGAGAGCCCAGACCGCAAGGCAGACACGGCGCATGCGCCCGGTAAGCCTGCGCGCAAAAATATAAAGAAGAAACAGAAAGAACAGTGTTACCGGCAGAAACAACGCGGCAAAAATCTTGGATAGAATAAAGAACACCGGCCCAATTCTCAATCCAACGCGCGCAGACAACCCCGAGATAGGTAATGCTTTTCTGCCAAAAAACCGATAAATAAATGTGAAACTACGCGCAATATTTGTCCTGTTTTCGCTGGCCACCGCGACCCTTTGGAGCCAACCGGCCCGGTCACCGGCGGCAACCACGACCCGCCCGGCTGCGGCACCGACCTCACCAGCAACGCCGAAGCCCGGCACGGGCACAATCGGCACCGGCGTGAAACCACCTGCGGGGCAGCCGACAAGCACAACCGGCGGCCAAGGCGCAAACAACAATGCGCTGTCGAAGATCGAAGGTTTCGACGGCATTGCGTGGGGCATGAGTTATAAAGAAATGAAGGATCGCTTTCGTGTCATGGCCTCAAACGCCAACGCAGCCGACAACGTGGAGATTATTTCAGATAATCCCGATCGCGAAATTCTGATACGCCGCCGCGAAATCTATTACCGTTATGTGTTCTATAAAAAGCCGCCGGCAAAATCGATCGAATCGATGCCCAAACCCGAGGCAGGCAAACCCGCAGATAAACCGCCCGAAAATGACCCCACCGCGGGTACGGCGAAATTCTTCTTTGTCGAAAGTGTTTTTCCGCTGCTGAAATCCGAAGAGCTCTACACCACGCTCACCGCCAAATATGGCCAGCGCACCGGGTCGAGTGTGGGAGACACCATGCGCGGCGCATACACGTGGGAAAAGGAAGAGGGCTTCATGGTGCAATGGGTTGAGCCCTATGCGAAGCAGGGTTACACGCGTTCGCTGTATTATCTGTCGCGCAAGATTCGCGACGAAATCAAGGCCGATCTGCAGGCATGGCAGTTTGTGCGTGAGATCAAAGCACTCGATTCACTACTGAAATAGCCTGACTGATGTTGCTCCTGGTTACCCCTCCCCCAACCCCTCCCCTATTCGGGGAAGGGCGAGGGGTGGGGTGCTTATGAAAACAATTGCGGTCCTTATCAATCCCTCCTCCGCCGGCGGCAGATCGCTCGCCGTCTGGCCGCAGTACCTGCAGAAACTCGAAGCGCTGGGTTATGCCATCACGCAGCACGTTTCGGTAAGCGAAGCGGATTTCCGCGAAACGGCAAAATATTTCTCCCGCAATTTCAAAACTCTTGCGGTCTGCGGCGGCGACTCGTCGCTCACCATTGCCGCGGAGGAGTTACAGGAAGTGGGTTATCGCGGCGCTCTCGTGTTCTTGCCCGGCGGTTCGGCGAACGACATTGTTCTCGAAATCCGCGCGCAGAAAAGTGCCGAGAATAAAACGATCTATCTCGGCGAACTCAGTTCTCCCGAAGACGCAAAAACGTTTATTGGCCAGGCAAACTGGGGGCTCGGCGTGGTCGTCAACCGCTGGGTAGGCAATACGCTCGCGGCACTGCCGTTTCTGCGTCCGTTGCAGAATGTCATCGGCACCCTATGCATCATTTTCGCGCATTTGCTGCGGCGCGAACTTTTCGATGCCGAAATTCTTGCAGACAAGACCAGTCAACGCGGTTGCTGGTCGGTCGTGATCGTTAGCCAGATCCGATTCTGGGCGTCGGGGTTGCAGTTTTGCCCTGCAGCATCTGTCCATCGCCCCGAATTTGAAATCATCGCTGTCAGAAGGTGCGGACTGATCAGAATGCTGAAAATCATTCTCGCGGCAAAACAAGGCCGCCACGTCGATTTCCCGGAAGTCACCCGCCAGCTGGCGCGCTCGGTAGAATTGCGTGTGGAACGCGCGGAAGCGGTACAAATTGACGGCGATATTCTGCGTAGTGCTACGGGCGAAGTCAAAGCGCTGCGCTACACCCTCAAAAAAACCAGAACTCAGTTCAGACTTTCGACACTAGACTGATCTTCCCGGCTTGAGGACGCGGGAGCTATTTGCTGAGTATACCGTCGACCAGCTGAATCTGTCGTTTGGCGAGTTTGGCGAAATCGGCGTCGTGCGTGACATAGACGATTGTACATTTCTCTTCGACATTGATTTTACGAAAGATATCCATGACAATCTTTGCATTTGCCGAATCGAGTGAGCCCGTGGGTTCGTCGGCAAACAGATATTTGGGTTTCATGATCAGCGCACGTGCGAGTGCTACGCGCTGCGCCTGCCCCCCCGAAAGCTGGCCCGGCAGCTGGTGAAATTTTTCCTGCAGGTCGAATTTTTCGAGCAGGTATTCGGCGTAGGGTTTCTTTTCAACCAGAGTGCCCGCCTTGCGCGCCGGCATCAGCACATTTTCCAGTGCTGTAAATTCGGGCAGCAGATAATGGAACTGGAACACAAACCCCATGTAGCGGTTGCGGAATTCGTGCAGCTCGCGGCTGTCGAGCGACACGACGTCGCGTTCTTCGATCAGTACGCGACCGCTTGTGGGTGCGTCGAGCGTGCTGATAATATACAGCAATGTGCTTTTGCCCGAACCCGATTTACCCGTCAGCGAAACAAATTCGCCGTCTTTGACCTTAAAGTCGACGTGCTTGATCACTTTGGTCGGCGGATTGCCGAAATTTTTGCAGACATCCTGAATGACAATGCTCATGGTTCGCCTGTCGCTGATATCGCCGGATCGACAGAGCAGCAGCGAACAAACTCAGCCACAATGCGTATTGCACCGCCAACCGAAAAACGGAGCGCGCCGCCTTGGAGTAGAGGTGAGCGCGCAATGCCTATCGTAGGGCGCACAGGTTGTATTTGTTGGCCAAAACTTAAATGAGCTGACTGTTTCAATGGTTGCCCGATACTTGTATTCCGTGGGCTGGATTAGGCATACTGTGCTTGGTGTTGCAGTCATGCTGTCGCTTACACCTATTCTGGCAGTGGTATCTTGTTACGGTCGTTTTGTTCGCGGCTGCTCTACTCAATCTGTGCGCAAATATCCAGCTCACCTGCAGAAATACTTAAATTGCTGAACGAACGTCTGCCTGAACACATCGGCCAGCATTTTCTGACGGCGATTTGTCTCGTGTTTGATTCGGAATCGAGAAGACTAACAATGGCAAATGCCGGACATCCTCCGATGATGCTTATCTCCAACGGTGCGGTGAGCCGGCACAACGCAAGGGGCACCTTATTGGGTGCATTTGCGAATCTGGATTATGGCGAGGTCGATCTGGTCTTATTTCCCGGAGACCGGGCTGTTCTCTACACGGACGGATTGGTGGAGGGCAAAGAGTCTGAGGGGTACGAAACCGGCGTCGAGCGCCTGAGCAAAATTCTTGTGCAGAGTTCAGTGCTGCCGCTGAGGCAATGGGTCGATAACACCCTGGATCATGCAACCGCTCAAGTAGGAGCTCTCAACCTTTCGGATGATATTACTTTGGTGGCGCTTGAAGTGCTGTGAAGAAATAGGGAGCACTGAGTGAATCAGGTTGCAATCATCAGCCGGTGGAGCCATTTTTTGCCGTGGAAGCGCAGGAAGAAAAGTATGCCAAAGACTAATATCAGCCCCGTCAGCATCCACCATCCGCCAATCGGCGAGAGCAACCCCGTTAGCTTCAGGCCATAGGTGACTGCGGCCATCGTCCACATGAGAGAATTCGACACTACCATCGTCCAGACGGTGTCGCCTGCGCCCTTGAGAATACCACCCAGTACACTATACGTCGCATCGAAGAAGAAATACAAGCACGAAACTTTGAGCATAATGACCGCGTAGTCGACGGTCCCGGAAAAATCGACCTGCTTGTCAGCCGGCGAAAAAATCAGCACGAGAACACGGGTCAGCGTCAGATAGACCAGAGTCACCAGCGCAGCATACATCCACCCGGCTTTGAGCCCCGACCAGGCGGATCTCAGCGCCAAACGCTTTTTGCGCGCCCCGAGGTATTTGCCCACGAGAGTCGAAGTGCTCTGGCTCAGACCCAATAGCGGCAGGAACGACACCATATCCCAGTTGAGCACGATTGTTGTGGCCGCCGCCACGTCGGCGCTGAACGAATACATCACCATTGTGAAGAACATAAAGCCGCCCGCGTTCACAAAAGTTTCGAGCCCCGCGGGAAAGCCATAACGCACGAGCTGGCGCAAAATCGTCGCATCGAGAGATAATCTGCGACGTGAATTGTAGCGCTCATGCACGCCGCGCGCAAAAAAACGCACCGCGAGAATCAACAGCGGCAGCACGCCCGAAATAACCGTGGCCCACGCAGTACCGCTGATTTCGAGGCGGGGCAGACCCCATGCGCCGAAAGTCAATGCATATGCCAGCGGCAAATTGAGCGCGACTGCTGTGAGCGAAGCGACTGTCACCATCAGTGTCTGCCCGATACCTACGAAAAAATTTGCGAACACCTGTCTGAGCGCTGAGGTGAACACTGTCAGCGACAGAATACGAAAATAGGCCAGCTCGTTTTCGAGCAGATCACCCCGGTGCTCAAAAGCTGCAAACAGCACCGGCGCGGCAATGTGCGCGAGCAGAAACACAGCGGGCGCAAAGACGACAGTGAAGGCAAAACCCTGCTGCGCGACGGTGACGCACTTCTGCTCTTCAGAGGCGCCGCGGTATTGCGCGACCAGCGGATTGATCTGCGCCAGGGTACCGGTCACGAGCGAGGTGATTATGAACGTGAGAATGCCGCCCGAAAGCGTCGCCGCCAGCGGCTCTTTACCTATCTGCGAGAGAAAATAGCGGTCGCAAAAAATCATCAGCACATCGATCGCCTGCGATAGCACAATCGGGAAGGCTATCGGCGCGAGTTCGCGCATGGTGCCGAAGCGCTGCGTGAAATTGTGGCGCACCGCGGCGCGAATCATGTGAGTAGGTCAGTATCGGTCAGCCGGTAGCCGTTGATAAAATCAGCCACTGCCATCGCCTTTTTGCCTTCGGGTGTGACGGTGGAAATTTGCAGAGCATTGCCATCGCCGCAGATAACGAAGAGACCATCTTTGCCTTCCCGCATGAGTTTGCCTCGCCCTCCCTCACCCCCCCACGGGCTTGCGCCCGAGCGCAAGCGCCCTCTCCCGGGGGGAGAGGGGTGTTTCAGGGCTTCCCCCTCTCCATGCAATGGGGAGGGGGTTAGGGGGAGGGGCGCCAAATCGAATGCCAGTTTAACCTTCTTACCCCTGAACATCGCAAACACACCGGGTCGCGGCGTGAATGCCCGGTATCTGTTACGGATTTCCATAGCCGGGCGACTGAAATCCAATTTACCATCTTCTGCCGAAATTTTGCCGCAGTGCGTGGCCTTCGCCTCGTCTTGCGGCACAATTTTCGCGCGGCCGGCGACATAATCGGAGAGCATCTGCGCACCGTGCGCAATGAGGTCCGCCGTCAGCTTGCCGTAAAGCGAACCGGTGGTCTCATCGTCGGCAATCGGCACGACACTTTGTGCAATCACGTCACCCGCGTCGAGCGCCTCGACGATGCGCTGCAGAGTCCAGCCGGTTTCGGTGAAACCCTGCAGCAGCGAATGCTCGATTGGCGATGCGCCGCGCAGCAGAGGCAACAGGCTACCGTGAAAATTCACGGATTTCAGTCTGGGAGCATGGATGATGCTCTCAGGTAGAATTTTTCCGTAGGCTAAAACGACAAAAAGATCAAAACCGATTTTTGTCAGCTCGTGCAATAAAACATCCGCCTCTTTTTTGACGGATTTCGGAGTAAACACCGGCAGGCCCAGCTCTTCGGCGCGATTATGCACGGCCGAGCGCACCGCCGTTTTGCCCTGCCGCTGCACCGTTTTTTCGGTCTGCGTCACGCACGCCTTGACTTCAAAATGTTCGCCGTGGTTGTTGTGCAGATCGCTCAGAAACTCTGCCGCGATACCGGGAGAACCCCAGAACACAATACGGGTGCGCGCCATCAGTTCGTGTCGAGAAGCCGGGCAAAACCCTTTGCCCATTCAGTGTCGTCGTTGAGGCAGGGAATGTAAGTAAACTTTTCGCCGCCCGCGCCGAGAAATATTTCGCGCAACTGCATATTCGCCTCTTCGAGCGTTTCCAGATTGTCGGCGACGAACGCGGGCGCAATCAGCGCGATTTTGCGAATGCCTTTTTTCGGCAATTCTGCGATATATTCCGAAGTCATCGGTTTTAACCACTCCGCACGGCCCAGGCGCGACTGAAATGACAGACCGAATTTGCCGGGTTTCACCCCGGCGAGTTTAGCTACTGCGTTTGTTGTTTCAAAGACCTGGTGGCGATAACAAGTATTGTGGGGATCAACACCCCAACTGTGAGTCGTACGTATGTCGCAGCAGTTTTCGACCTTCATGCAATGAGCGCCCGTCGGGTCAGCCTTCGTGATATGCCTGACGGGTAGACCATGATAGCTGAACAGTATGTAATCGTGGCTGGCCGCAACTTTTTTTACGGCTTTTGCCAGCGCATTTTGGTGCGCAGGGCTGTCGTAGAATGCCGGCAGAAACTCGAGGACTAATCCGAGATTTGTCCCGTGTAGCCAGGCTTCTTCGACTGCGCTCACCGTCGACGAAAGGGCATGGTGCGGATAGAGCGGCGCAACAAGAACAGACGCGTGACCGTCAGCGCTGATTTGTGCCAACGCTGATGCAATCGACGGCTGGCCGTAGCGCATTGCCCAGTAGATTTTGCGCCTTGTGAACTTCTGTACTTTGTCGGCGAATCGCTTTGTGTTGAGAATGAGCGGCGATCCTTCTGCGGTCCATATTTTCCGGTAGGCTTCGGCAGACCGTTTCGGACGAAATGGAAGAATAAACAAATAGACGATTATCCATCGGATAACTTTCGGTGCATTGATGACATAACCATCCATCAGAAACTGCGCAAGATATTTGCGTACGTCGGGAACGGAGGGTGAACTCGGCGAACCGAGATTGATTAACAAAACGGCAGCTTTTGCAGCCACCCTCACCCCGGCCCACTCCCGGAGGGAGAGGGAACCTTACACTCCCCTTCTCCCTCCGGGAGAAGGGGCTGGGGGATGAGGGTCTTACGCATTTTTTCTGGCGAAATCGTTCATGAACTTAATCAGCTCATTGATCGAATTCTGCTCCACAGCGTTGTAGATCGAAGCGCGCAGACCGCCGACCGAGCGGTGGCCTTTGAGACCCGAAAATCCGGCTTTTTCGGCTTCGCCGACAAACTGCTTTTCTAGCGCTTCGCTTGCCTCATTGCCGCTCGTCGACGCAGACGGCATCGTGCCGGTCGCCGAGCCTGAGGCCTCCTGCCTTCGGTAGATACGGAAGTTCACGTTCATACGCGAGCGATCGGCTTTATTCACCGGGCAGCGGTAGTAGCCGTTCGAACCGTCGATCGCATCATAGAGCGCTGTCGCCTTGGCAATATTGCGCGCTTCGGTCGCTTTCAGTCCGCCGGTTTCTTTGATGTGCTCCATCGTCAGCGCCAGCATATAGATGCCAAACGTCGGCGGAGTATTATACATCGAGTTTTCTGCGATGTACGTGCGGTATTGCAGCATCGATGGCAGATTTTTGTCGGCGCGCTCGGCAAGGTCTTTGCGCACGATCACCAGAGTCACACCAGAGGGCCCAAGATTCTTCTGCGCGCCGGCGAAAATCAGACCGTGTTTGCTGACATCGATCTCGCGCGAAGCGATATTCGACGACATATCAGAAACAATCGGTATACCCTTGGTGTCAGGCAGGGAATTATACTCAGTGCCAAAAATGGTGTTATTTGAGCACATGTGCACATACGCTGCGTCGGGTGTAAATTTCAGCTCATCGGCCCTGGGTAGCCGCATGAAATTCTCGGATTCAGTCGTTGCCACGATGTTGACATCCGCATGGCGCTTCGCCTCTTTATGCGCCTTCTGCGTCCAGGCGCCCGTCTGAATGAGGTCAATTTTCTTACCCGGCAATGCGAGATTCATCGGCACCATGGTGAATTGCATGCTGGCGCCTCCCTGAATAAAGAGGATTGCATAGTCGTCGGGAACACCGAGCACTTGCTTCACACCGTCGATCGCACGCGCGAGCACGGCTTCAAATTCTTTCGAACGGTGCGACATCTCCATAATGGACATGCCAGTGCCTTCAAAGTTGAGGAACTCGTCTTTTGCCTTCTGTAAAACGGGCAGCGGTATCGCGGCCGGGCCCGCGCTAAAGTTGTGGATGCGGTGATTGAACATACGTCCGATTTTCGGGGCGAGACAGGCGGTCGAGACCAATCGGCAGATAGCCATAGACGGCGCTGTGCGCATGGGCGTTGCGCCTGCGCGGAGGACCAGGCTGCCGACCGCATGGCAATCGTTCAAACCCAACTGGCATCCGGGTACAAATACGCAGCTTTCCGCGCATTTGGCTCAATTGACAAATACACGAAAAGCTGTATTAATCCAGCATGATGAAAATCGCAATTCTGATCGCTTTGTGCCTGATCGGCTCTACGGCGGTATTTGCGGCGGATAAGTACTCATCCCCTTCACAGCGAAAGATTGGTATTCGCGGCGGCATGGGCACCGATATTAGCGGCGGCATGGCATACGGCGGCGGAGCCAACTTTCTGCTCACGAATACTTTTGAGCTGGGACTTGTGGGATTTGCCAGCACGCATGTTGAAGAAACCAGTGGAACCCATACCTATACTGAAACCACGAAACTTTTGGCGATCGGACTTCTTGCCAATTACCTCGTTAATTATGACCCCGACAATATTTCACCGTTCTTCATCGCGGGAATCGGCGTCGCCAGCATCAGCGGCACGTGGGAAGAGACAAGCAAAACCGATACCAGCCTCGGCACTGCGCTCGCCGGCGGGGGCAGCAGGCAGGAGAAATCGTTTGGTATTGGCGGCCCGGTCTTTAACGTCGGCGCGGGCATCGCATTCGGACACGGAATCGATATCCGCCTGGAAGTACCTATCATCTACGGTACGATTGCCGGGTCCAGTTACGTCATTCCGACATTTATTCTTACTTTGGGTTATCGCTTCTGAACCGGGTTATTTTTTCACCACCGGCTTTTCGGGACAAATACAATAGGCAGATTGCGAACCCCTTTGCTGTCGCGGGCAAATGGGCTCCGTAGGCGCAAGCGGGGACAACTTCTTGAATGCTAAACCATTGTCTGCAGCTTCGCTGCGCGCTGGTGTTGCGGTTCGAGTTCGAGCACACGGCGAATATACCCGCGCGCCTTGCTCGGGCGTTTCATCATGATGTTGATTTCAGCGGCCTGCAGCAGATATTTCAGGTTTTCGCTGTCCCTCAGCACTGCGCGTTCTGCCCACTGCAGTGCCGTTTTGATCTTCTTTTCGCGGCGCAGACTCTGCGCAATCAGAAAGCAGATCTCGACGTCTTCGGGATTCAGCTCGTAGAGCTCGGCGTAGGCTTCTGCCGCTTCGCCAAATTTTTCGGCGGCAGTCAGCTCAGCTGCGCGTTGCCTGAGCGCATCGGCCTTCACCGTATGCTCACCGTAATCCACGTTTATTTCGGTGGGTGTAAATTCGATTTTCAGCAGCGAAAGGTCGTCCATGATTTCACCCGTCTTTTCGAGGCGATCCAGTATATTCTTCAGATCGCCGCGCGAATTGCGCACATGCTCCAGGAACAGATTTTCATTTTCGTTTACAATATTAGATCCGTCGGCGTTGTGGCCCAATATCAAATCGTCGCGACCGTCCGAGCCCATAACGATGACATCGCCGGGTTTCAGCTGAAAACAATGGATCTTGAGCGTGCCCTTTACACCCGGCGTACCCAGCTTGCGCAGAATATCGGCATCGAGAAAACGCGCCTCGCCGTCGCGGTAAAGCGCGATGCTCGGGTGCTCGGCGTTGATATAGTACATAAGGCCCGTGGCCTCATCAACAAGCCCGATAACCAGCGAAATGAGCATCGAACCCTCAAAACTTTCAAAAATACGGTGCAGTTCGAGAAATGTGGTGTGCAGCCAGATTTCGGGAAACACATCCGAGAGCTCTTTGGTCCAGCGCAGGCGCTCAATGGTGGATTGAAACACCGCCCCCAAGACCAGCGCGCCGCCCGCACCCTGCATCGATTTGCCCATAGCATCGGCGTTGACAAACACGAGATATGGCCGGTCTTTGAGAGAAATTGACGCCGCCATATTGATATCGCCGCCGATTTCGGATTTCCATTTGCGGAACTCAAATGTTTTCTTTTGTTTGATCAGGTATTCGACCTGCAAGTTTTTGCTGTGACTCGCATTGGCTGCCAGCGGCTTGAGCAGCTGTGCCGTAAGAAAATAATCCGCGTCCTGTTGTTTTTTTAGATCCTGCACGCGTACGAGACTCGCCTGCAGCTCGCGCGTGCGCTCTTCGACTTTGATTTCGAGATTTGCGTTGAGCTCTTCGACCTGGTTGTGGACATTCAGAAAGCGGTTCGCGAGCATGACGGCGATGCCAATCACAAAAACCGCAAACCCGTATTTCGTGAAGGCAATACCCGTGGCGAAGATGACCGAATCGAGAATGTCAAAGACCGCGGTGGCGATAATCGTCAGGATACCGATAAACAGATTTCCTGCAGGTGAATAGAACATTGTGTCTTTGAAGCCCGAGAGGAAGCGGCCAACGCCTGATTTTTTCGGCGACTCTGATACGCGTCGGCGCAGTTCGCGCACCACTGTTCTCACCAACTGGAAGGCAATAAAATATATGATCCCCAGCAGAGCGATAATCTGCCAGGTGCGCAGAATGGTCGTATTAAAATGCGACGTCGTAAAAATCACGGCCAATGAAAGTACAATGGCTATCGATCCGTATATTTTCGGAAACAGAGATATGCGGTTCTCGAAAAGCTTATCGATAAAAATCAGAAACGGGGTCAGAACATTGAACAGAACAACATATTCCACTTTTTGAATCAGCGTGGAATCCTGTACCAGATCGAAAACAACGCTGGTCCGCGTGAACAGATAGATGAACAGGCCGGCGCAAAAAATACCGAAGTAAAGGTTATAACTTTCCTGACGCCGCCGCGAATACAGCAGAAGGTGATATGCGCCGATCGCGAGATAGAGGCAAATCAGAATGAGCACTATCGTCTCATTCTTTTTCTGCAACAGCTGGCGCAGGCCGTCAACCTCGTACGGCTGCCCCATGAAAAAACCCACATCCGCACTGCCCGCATCGCCGGCAAGGCGGAACGCAAGAATATTCTCACCGGGCACCATGAGCGTCCCGGGCAATTCGATTACGGTATCACGTATCGCGCGGTGCGTCAGTATTTTTTCGCCGGCCTTGTCGACATACCATGCACCGGCAATCAGCGTGCCGTTGAGAAACACCTGCCAGTTGTCGGCAATACTGCCGAGCCTCAAGCCCCAGCTGTGCGGCGTTTTTTTTTCATCGGGAGTGAGAAAAAAACGCGTTACCGCTGTGTATTCGTGGATCTTCTTTGTCGGCCACTCATAGATGCCGGGTACCATAAACGGCGCACCGAGCGCGGCAATTTTGACGGGGCGATTATCGCCGGTTGAAGATGGAATATGCCGCCACGCGGCATTGTCCTTCTGTTGTTCCGGCCATGCCCTCGTCCAGCCAGTATCGAAACCTGTACGGATAAACAGATCTTCCCGCAGCAGGTTCTTGGCAGGCAAAGAAGCAAGTCCTGCACAAAACAACAAGCCGGCAACGGGGGTAAGAAGACGCATAGCGCCATACGCCAGAGTGCTCAGCTCCCGTGGACAAAAATAACGCCCGCCATGCGGAATACGGCTTTACGCGGCCACAGTACCAATAGTCTGAGTTTACACGGCGCACATGCACCATGAAATTACTGATTATAGAAGACGATGAAATCCAGCACGAGTTGCTGGGGGCCATATTCGAACAGATCGGCGTGCAGGGTATTTTCTGTGCGACCGGCGAAGCGGGTCTGGGAAAGCTCAGCCAGCACTATTTTGACGCTGTCCTGCTCGACCTCGGGCTGCCTGGAAAGAGCGGGTTGCAGGTGCTGAAAGCCATTCGCGAGAATGCATTGTTGCACGAACTACCCGTCATCGTGCTGACCGCCACGAAGACCAGAGAGTCGCTGCAACAATGTATGAAGCTCGGCATCAGCGATTATATTGGCAAACCTTACCAATTGGGGCAATTTTCGCAAAAATTAGAGACATTGAAGAAGTCTTTGGCGCTGCGCAGCACAGCCACTGGTAAGGCCGAAACCGCGAAGGTGATTTTGGTGCGATTGCCGGGTATCGCAAAGTTCTCCTTCGGGGGTGTGTTCAACGACGAGAGTGTGCGTACGTTTCTCGGCATGCACACAACGGCATTCAAGTCGATGACCAAATCGGATTCCATTTTGCTGAATCTTGCGGCGCTGCCAAACATGAACGAACCGCAGGTCAGAATGTTCAAAATCATTCTCGACGCGGTCGAGCCGAAAAAAGCGCTGATTGTCGCCGGCCGCAGCTATGGCCCGCTGGTTTCCGGGCTCGCCGACCACGATTCGCGGTTGTATCTCATCGAAGAAGATGCGCTGGAACACCTGAACGCACAGTAAAATTTTGACCGGCCGGATACCCGCTTTCGCGGGCATGACCACCTGAAGCACAGGCTTTCAGTCTTTCGGTGTAACCTTCAGAATCACCGCGCTCTCATGCGGCATCTGTGTGTGTTTGTTCGGCAGCGATGCATAACTCGTGTAGACGCCGCCGTCTTTGTCAAACGCGACGGTACGCGTGAACGTACCGAGCCGCGGCAGGCGGTAGACCTTCACGGCCTTTGTCACAGAGTTAATGCGGTACAGACTGTCCGAGCCGGAACCCGTCGCCCACATATCACCGTTATACGGATTTCTGCGCACAGCGTAGATATAGTCACCTTTAATTGGCAGCTCGATCTGCCCCGCAACGGTTTCTTTCACGGTATCATAGAGTGTGATCTTACCGGTCGCGAGTTCGGGAATCCATAGCATGTCGTTCTTATCGATTGCGAGTCTCTTCGGGCCTGCCCACGCGAGCGCCATCGGTTTCTCCCATGTTTTGCCGGTCGCCGGATCGAGAAAGCCCATATGGTTGCCGTGTGTTTCCGTGTACCACAGCCGGCCTTTGCTGTCGGCAACCGCCGCATAGAGGTGTACGGCAGCTTCCTCCATATTTGCAGTGCGCGTGGTCTGGAAAACTTTTGTCGCGCCCGAATCGCGGTTCACGCGCGTGAGGATTTCTTTCGAGAAATGCGATACCCAGAAATTGCGGTCTTTATCTTCATGGATATACCGATCGGCATCGAGCACAAAATACTGCACGTTGCCGTCGCGCGTGAATCCGTTGTAGATGCGGAATTTATTCGTCTCGGTATCGAACTGCATCACCTGCTCTGATTTGGTGAATGTCACCCACAGTTTGCCGTCGCGCGTCGTGTCGATTGCATGCGCACCGCCGGGTTTACCCGGTTTCGAACTCACGGGAATATCGTACGTCTCAGTCTTGCGCGTCTTCAGATCGATGCCATAGAGTTTATTGCCAAAATAATCCGCAACAAAAGCGCGCCCGCCCGAAATCGCCATATCGTGATAGAATCCCTTCACATTGCCGAGAGAGAATTCTTCGTAATCGGCGGCTGCCGTGGGCACATCGCTGTAGATTTTGATATTTCTTTTTTCGAGTGGCCCGCTGCCGTGTTCGGTGAGCCAGTCGACGAGCGCTTCTTTGCTCAGCGGAATCAGGTGCAGCTTCAGATCTTCGTCGAGTTTGAGCATCTTGTTGATTGTGCCCAGCCATTCTTCGCGCGTGTTCCGCAGCGCGACCGGCACACCCATCTGGTGGCATGAGGTACAGCCCATAATCAGTTTGCGTTTGATTTCGCCGTCGGGTAAAGAGGCCATGTAGTCCGACGAACGGATCGGGGTTTTTTCGCGGCAGGCTACCAGCGCGAGTGACAACAGTAATGCGGCATATCCGTAAAGCTTCATGCAGCAGCCGATTGCCTGAGGCAGTCAAAACGTCAATTCAATAAATATAAAGACCTTTTTATCCCTAAATATCCATGAGACGACACGCCTCATGGATATTACCGGTGTTCCGCGTGCGGCGAATATTTCGCGGTGAGCACAGAAGTATAACCCAAAATACCGAAATAGATCTGGTGCTCGCCGCCTTCGTTGAAGCCGCGCGCATAACCGGCAAAGGCCGACCAATAATAACGAAATCCAAAAACGCTGCTCAATCCTACTTCCGCGCCGGCGGATGTGCGCGTGCGCGAAAACTCGGGCAACCCAGAATAAGCCTGCCCCGCGTCGGCGAATACTTTGCCGTAAAAATCTTTGAAGAACACCGGCACGCGAAAGAACCCCCAGTCGGGCTGGTAGATCGGAAAACGGTATTCGAGCGAAAGCACCGTGAGCCCGGTGCCGCGAAACGAATTGCCATAACCGCGCACGCGCGTGCCCCAGCCAAAGACCGCGTAGCGCGAGGCATCGCTGTACCCAAGGTTGCCCGAGCCGATGTCGAGCGACTGCGCGACATAAGCGCGTGCAGCAAGAACGTTGTTGCGGAAAAAACCCGGCAGGTATTCTGTGTAGCTGAACGCCACGTTACTGAAATTGCCCGCGTACGCCGCGTAACTGTTGTTTTCGGTATAACGGCGCAACGTCGTCGATGCGCCGAGCGCGCGGCCGTTCTCGGGGCTCACGGAGCGCGCAAAAAACTGCGTGTTGCTGAACGAATAGCCGAGAGTGAGTGAATTATCGTTCGAACCATAAAAGCGATCGTAGTCATAGTAGGTATTCGCATAACCTGCATGGCGCGTGTAATACTTGTAAAACGGCAGCAGCATACCCGCGCTGAAGCCGGCGTAGCACAACCCGTTACAGATTTCTGCTGCCGTCATATACGGGGCAATATAAAAATCCGGATAAAAACGCTGCGTCTCGTAATAGAGGTCAACGTTGTTGCTGCCCGAGTTGATGCCGCGCGAATAGCCGACGCCAACAAAGTCGCGCTGTAGCGCGTCGAGGCCGTAGATTGAAGCACCAGCCGAAGCCAGCTTTGGCGCATCGGAATAGAACAACACCCACGGAAACCATGCCGACGGCAAGATCGATGGGAAGACACTGTAATTCTGCGCGGTCGCCGGGCCGACCCGGTTAGGTGCATCGACCGGCGCTGCATTTGCACTGGCGAGATCGCTGGCGCTGATTTTTTTGAACTCCACTTTCTGTCGGTCGAGTTCGGGCCGGTTGCGCTCGAGCAATGCAATGCGGTAGCCTTTGTGCGTGAATTCTGACAGCGCAATGCTCTTACCGTCGGGCGCCACGTCGGGATAAAACGCACCGCCCGTGAGGTTTGTCAGGCGCACAAGCTCGCCGCTGGCGAGCGAAAGTTCGTGCAGGTTAAAAATTCCGCTGCGGTCGCTCGAAAACACGACCTTACTGCCATCGGCAGAAAAAGCCGGATGGATATCGGTGAAACGGCCTTCGGTCAGTTGCTGCATCTCACCATTTTCGAGATTAAATATATACAGATGGGTAGCGGCAACCGAAGATTCCATTGCGCAGAAAACAACCTGTTTGCCGTCTGCCGAAAGCCGCGCATGCGACAGCGTCGTGGTTGTCGGCCCGAGCAGAGTCCTCACATGCTTACCTTTTTTGTCGTGCAGCGCGAGCGTGTACTCACCGGCATTCTGCGTGATCGCGAGAATTTCTTCTTTGGGTGTGAAGTCGATACTCACCGCGCGCAATTTATCGGTCAACTGGCCGGCTTCCGTGGTTGAAAACACGTCATAGTGCGCAGAGAAAGAGCGGTAAAGCTCGTTGTCGAGCACGTACGGTTCGCCCTTGTGCAGCGTCAGAAAAGCCGGTGCATTGAGTTCGCGTCCTTTCGTCGCCCCTTTCTTACCGGGAAGACGCATTCTGTTCAGGGTGGGCCTGGTGTAATTGTTCTCATTCAGATAATACAGCACCTTGCCGTTCGCATCAAAGCGCGGAAAAGTCTGATAAAAATCCGCTTCGGTGAGCCGTGTGAGCTGCGTGAGCCCTGACTTGCGCACGTCGGCAATCCTACTCTGCTGCTCTTTCGTCAGCTCGGCCTGCCACTCTTCCCATAGGTCGGTAAACGCTGCGCCGAACACATCGCGCGCATTCGTGTTGTTGAGAAACGGCCAGATGTTGTCGGCGTTTTCGGTATGCACTGCGTGGATTTCTTTGCCGGGATATTTTTTCTTCAGCCATTGAATAAAGCGACCGCCGTAGAAATAATAAATTTCGCCGGCGGGAAAATCGCGCACATAATTCGACGAACGATTAATCGATTTGAGATCGTCACCCTCGACCGCGCTGCGAAAGTACATATCGACGACAGGGCTATTGTTGCGCCCGTGCCCGTCGGCAGATTCTTCCATCACCGCGCTGCCTTCGATCAGCCACAGCGGCTGCCATTCGTTCGGAAAAATGTAACGACCCAGCACATAACGGCTGATTGCGGGCAGGCCGCGAATCTGGTCGAGGTTCAGCACATGCGTGTATTCGTGCGTGAACAGCAGATCGTCCCAATCGGTGTAATTGCCGAGCGTGCTGCCCGGCAGTGGCTTGGCCGCAAACAGTTCGACGCGGTTCCACGGATATTGCATCGTTGTGCCGTTGGGGTCGTCGTACACATCGCTGACGACGAGGTGCGTGCGAAAATACGGCGTGTGGCCGAGCTTTTTCACCATCGCGGGAAATTTTTTCTCGGCGAGCGCGGCATATTTCTGCGCGAGTTTCTCTTCGCCGTTATGGAAATGGATGTAGAAGTGCTCGGTCTCGAGAGTTTTCCATGTGAGATCGGGATCGTATTTGGCGGAGAGCGTACCGCCGGCAAGAATGCAGGCGACAAAGACGATCGGTAAAACCCGGCGACAAAACATCGGTCTGGCAGTCTGCAAAAAGGCGTCTATTTCACGAGTTTTTTATAGCGGAAGCGCCGTGGCTCACCGCCCTGGCGTTTTTTGCGGTCTTCTTCATACTCAGAGAAGCCGCCCGCAAAAAAACGTACCTGCGCATCGCCTTCGAATGCGAGAATATGCGTCGCGACGCGGTCTAAAAACCAGCGGTCGTGCGAGATCACCACCGCGCAGCCGGCGAAAGCTTCGAGGCCTTCTTCGAGCGCGCGCACAGTATTGACATCGATGTCGTTCGTGGGTTCGTCGAGCAACAGCACGTTGCCGCCTTCTTTGAGGGCGAGTGCCATGTGCAGGCGGTTACGCTCACCACCCGACAGCATGCCGCATTTTTTTTCCTGATCGGCGCCCGTGAAATTGAAACGCGCCATGTAGCCGCGTGCGTTAATGGAAAGTTTGCCAACCTTCACTTCCTGTGCGCCGCCTGATACCACGTCATAGACTGTTTTATCGGGATCGATAGCCGAATGCTGCTGGTCGACGTAAGAGATCTTTACCGTTTCACCCACGGTGAACTTGCCGGCGTCGGGCTTTTCGAGCCCCATGATCATGCGGAACAGTGTCGTTTTACCGGCGCCGTTCGGGCCAATCACGCCGACAATGCCGTTCGGCGGCAGTTCAAAGTTGAGATTCTCATAGAGCAGGCGATCCCCGTAACCTTTGCTGACTCCCTCGGCGATGATAACCTTGTCGCCCTGACGCGGGCCATCGGGAATATAAATTTCGAGTTTGCTTTCTTTCTCTTTCGCGTCTTCATTGAGCAGCTTTTCATAGGCACCCAGACGCGCTTTCGACTTTGCCTGTCTGCCCTTGGCGC
>CAYHJO010000067.1:0-19027 GCA_964356715.1 uncultured Turneriella sp.
TTATGTCTCATTATTCATAATCGGCAGTTTTGAAAAGATCTTAAACAGGTTCTTAGTCTATTCCAGTAACTGGAATGCTTTCATGCCGTCATTCCCGCGAAAGCGGGAATCCATAGCAAAAATTTCACCGACTGGATACCCGTCTGGTGTTACCAGACCAATGGCCTGCGCGGGTATGACGAACTACCGGAATAGGCTCTTAGTATTTTTCTTTGAGTTTGCCTGGATCGATAAGAACCACGACGCGGCCGCGCCGAAGATTCTGCACGCTGCCGGCATGCGCCAAAAGTTTCGCGGCATCTTCATCGCTGATCACCAGCGAATTTTCGCCACGGCCGTTGAGATCGAGTGCAGAGACCTTGAGCGGGCGTTTCCCTGCGCGCTGCCTGAGATCCGCATCGCTCTCGGCCGCGTAGTGCCCCGCGACTCCGCGCTTCACCGCAGTATTGCGGCTAAGATATTCCACGCCATAGATCTGGCGCCCTGACCCTGTATAAATGCCGGTATTGAGCGACGGGCGGTAATCGAGGTGACGCGCGTCGATGATGAGCCCCGTGTAGAGCAATGCCTCAGCCTCCGAAGTATCGTATTCGCCCGAAGGCGTGCGTCTTTCATACGCCGGTGAGACATTATCGGTTCCGGAATTCTGTTGCAGCTCGCGGGCGAATGGCATCGGTAAGTGAGCAAGCAGAGACTCTTTGCCGCGTAGCGAAATCTCCATGCTGGCCGAAGCCTCGTTTTCCGCGACCTGAAACGTCGATAGCTTCTGTGCGGCCCAAAATTCAGCGAGTTCGGGCGGCATCGTAGCCGACCGGCGGTCTTCATCTGCCGAAGCGGATTTGCCCCATAACTCAGCCACAACCGTGCTGAGCTTTGTCAGCATCGCAGAGCGCAACTTCGCTCTCAGCTCCGCATTGCTCGCGTGCACGGTTGTGCCGTGCAGACGCCAGCTTGCTTCGATGAAAATTTTACTGCGCTGCCAGTCGACGACCGCGTTGACGCCGGGTGCGCCGGCAGCCGCAATCAGCGGCGGAAGAGCCGGCAGAAACAGGGCGATGCCCAGAACAAGTACGCGTCTTTTCACATTCTATTTTCGATAGATTCGCGCTAAAACTCGCGTACGAAATTAGTTGAAACGATATTAATCGGCGATCGAATCGAGCGCGTCTTCCTGGTTTTTGTAGATGTCAAATACAGAGCCCAGTTTAGTGATTTCAAGCAGATGATCAACGTCGGGGCTGATCGCACACAGGCCAAAACGACCGTTGCGGCGCTCAATTTCTTTATAGATATTGAGCAGAATACCCAAAGCCGCTGAATTGATGAATGGCACCTTCTTCATATCGACAACGATCTTTGGCACTTTGGCTTCGTGCATGCAAGATTCGAGTTCGTCTGCGAGATCAAATTCCATACCGGATTTGATCGCGCCGTCGATTTCAACAATACTGACTTCGCCCTTTTTCTTGACCTTGATCTTAATGCCTGACTTGGCAGCCATTGGTCTGTTTCAGTGCTTTTGGCTGTGAGACAAGTATTTTTTGATTTTCTGCCCGAAAATTGAACCGATATTCCAGTATGAGAGTACGAGCGCTGGTGCAGGCACGCCTCAACAGTTCGAGGTTGCCGAACAAAGTTCTCGAGAAAATCGGCGAAAAGACGCTGATTGAACACATTGCAGACCGCCTCGCCTTGCTCTCGCCAGCCGGCGTCGAGCTGTGTTTCGCCATTGCCGATGAGGCCGCCCCGGAACTGCGCGACCATCTGACTGAAAAAGGCTTAAAATTTTTTGCCGGTGCCGAACAGGACGTGCTGCAGCGCTACTCAGATGCCGCTGCCGATCTTGCAGACACTGATTATGTGATACGCGCGACGGCGGATAACCCCTTCCCCGATCAGGAACAACTGGGCAGGCTGGTTGCGCATGTGCGCCGCTCGCCAATCGACTACGGTTATACCGCCCACCTGCCACTTGGCATGGGCACCGAAATTATCCGCGTCAACGCGCTGCGCTCGGTCATGATCAGGGCCGTGCCACTCACACCCGGCGGAGAATCGCCTCTGCAGAAGCACCACACAGAACACGTGACACCGTACATCCGCGAAAATGCGCACCTGTACGATATCTATCCGCAGCCGCTGGACGAAACGATTTCAGAGGAAGCAGCCAAAGCGCGCGTTGCGGGAATTCGCCTGACAATCGACGAACCGGCTGACCTCGAAGTGGCGAGGCGTGTGTTCACGCACTTCAACCGGTTGGGCAAGCCGCATTTCACGGCGCTGGATGTCATTCAGCTCAAAAAGAATAACCCGGAAATGCTGGCCGGTAACGAGCAAATCCGCCAGCGGGATGCCCGCTCGGTGGATCAGCGCGCGCTCATGAGTTAACTGACGGCCAGACGCATTTTTTCAAGGTCTTCGCGGTTCACCACGTCGATGAGCTCGTAGATTTTCACCGGCTCGTGCTTGCCCTTGACGCGAATGTCGTCGAGCTCGCGCGCATAAACCCGGTCTTTGACCAGAGCGTAAGTGTATTCGGAGATGATGATGCGGGTGGCGTATTGTTTGTTGGTACCTTCAAGACGGCTGCCAAGGTTGATTGTATCACCCATGACCGTGTAATCCATGCGGTGCGATGACCCCATGTTGCCGACGACCGCCGGCCCGCTGTTGAGACCAATACCGATGTCGATAATCGGGTAGCCCTGCGCTGCCCAGCGGTCCTGCAATTTTTTCAGCTCTTCGAGCTGTATCACCGCCGTCAGGCAGGCATAGTATGCGTGGTCGGCGTTGGGCACCGGCGCCCCCCAGAATGCCATGATCGCGTCGCCCATGTATTTGTCGATCGTGCCTTTGTAAGCGATGACGAGATCTGTCATGGTCGAGAGATATTCGTTCAGCAGGTGAACCAGGTCTTCCGGTGACAGACTTTCGGACATCGTGGTGAATCCGCGGATATCGGAGAAGAATACCGTGAGTTCTTTCTTTTCACCCCCGAGCTTGAGGGACTCGGGATTTGCCAGCAGTTCGTTCACAATGTCTTTAGACACGAATTTCGAGAACGTGCTGCGGATATATTTGACGTTTTCTTCTTCGGTCAGAACTTTATAGCCAATGACGGCAATGAGCACGACCACGGTTTCAACATAGGGCACCAAAAAGAAGTGCACAAATTTCATATATTTGAAGACCAGAATTGCCTCAACGAGAAAGATACCCGACACAACCCCGACAACCACCAACACAACACCGATATTGAAGCGCGGAATCAGGAAACCAAGAATCGCGGCAAAAACGAACAGAATCAGGTAATTCAGCCACTGGTTGGCGTACGTGACGAAGTTCTGCATGAGAATCGTGTTAAGCGCGCTCGCGTGGTGCTCGATTCCCGCGGTAGTGTGCGAAAAGGGCGACGGGTGTATATCGCGGGTGGTTGAGACACCCGTCGCATAATACATCGCTGTCAGCAATATCTTGTTTTTGAAATCCTCGATGTTGAGCGTTTTCTCTTTCATGTTGGTCTGTTCCGCGAGCTCGACCATTTTCGTATGCGGGAAGGTATACGGACCTCCAATGAAGTTGATGGCCATCATCCCTATTTCATTGATGGGAATCGTAATTGCACGTTCGGCATTGGGTTGCGTCATGATGTCGCGTTCTTCACCAAAAATACCAATACTGATTTTTTTATCGGGAATATTCCTGAGTTTGACGTACGAGCCGAGTTTCACTTCAACATCCTTCGTGATATCAATACCGAAGTAACGGCACGCCAGTAGCAAAGAGATCGAAGGGTACAGGCGATTCTGCCATTTGAACACCATCGGCATAACATAGTTCACGGACGATGCCTCGTATTTGACGTTCGCGGCGCCGAGCCCTTTAGTCGCCTTGCTCACAGCTGGTATCGGCGGGTACGGGAACGAAATCCATTCCATGTAAGGGTCTTTCAAATATTCATTTTCAACGATGTTCTGGTCGGGAATGCGGAATTTATTGAGTTCTGCAATGCGCGCCTTGAGATCGGGGTTCTGCAGCACCGCAGGATCAAAACTCGGATCAACCTCCATGCCATAGTCGACAATCACGTTGCCGGATTTCCGGATGCGCTCGCTCCAATAGGCCGATCGCGCCCTGAGTTCTGCGTTCGACAGGTTGATCCCCTGCCCCTTGGCAAACATTTCGGGCGCCTTGTCGCGCAGGCTTTCGACCGTATGCAGCAGGCCATAGTTGTCTTTAAATTCATCCATGAAGAAAATATCAAACATCACCGTGTTTACGCCAGACCCTTCGAGGGATTTTAACTCGTCGGCGTAGTGTTTCCAGCTGAACGGATAGCCGCCATAGGTCTGCACGGTCTCGGTTTCAATGCCCACGATATGTATCGCGGGATGCAGGCTCTTGAGTGGTATCTTAACCATCTGGTCGCCAACCTGACCGTACTTCTGCGTTTCGGCCGCCATTTTAAAGCGCATGTTAATGCCATATTCTTCGAGCGGTTTCAGTATAAAATCGTAACGCTGATAAATGAAGCAGAACCAACCGGCAATCGAGAGCGCGAGGTACATGCCCATGAACTTATTGCGGTCAAGGCCGAAAAAACCGAGGAAATTCAGTAAGATATAGACAAGGCCGATAAAGCCGACCGTCGAAAAAATCAGCACGATATTGTACGTTTCGTGCAGCGTCACATTGAGACGCAGGTTATCTTTCGGTGTCACCATGATGCCAATGATGCTCGCAAAACCGAGCGCGCTGACTATATAGAAAATGATAGAAATGCGTTTCTTAAGAATCGAACTATCGAGTGTTATCGCCATGGACGAGGCTATCAAGCGCCACAGCGGCGGCAAGAAAAAACTTCAGGTTTTGAACGCGGCGTGCAAAAAAACTCAGATGACAAAGTCGCCGTCAAAGGTCTGCACATTGCGCACCCGGTAGAATACCGCCATACCGAGGTTCAAACCGAGTGCTTTTCCGGTTTCATAGGGGATTTCCGCCTCGACCAGCTGCTGCGTCTTATCGTCGATGAGCGTCACCCGTGTGTACGGCCCCAGCGGCTGCACACCTTCGATTTTTGCTGCAAAGTCGGATGGATATTTCTGCTGCAAATCCACCTCGATTTCATGCGGGCGCACGTACCCCTTGCCCGAAACGCCGTCGATGCGGCCATGGAACAGATTCACATTGCCCATGAACTGGTAAACAAACGGCGTTTTAGGGTTGCGGTACACCTCGTCGGGGGTGCCGATCTGCTCGATCTTGCCCTTGTTCAGAATCACCACGCGGTCGGCCACCTCGAGCGCCTCTTCCTGGTCATGCGTCACAAAGATGCTGGTAATGTGAATCTCGTCGTGTAGCTTCCTGAGCCAGCGGCGCAGCTCCTTGCGCACCTGCGCGTCGAGCGCGCCGAACGGTTCGTCCAGCAGCAGCACCTTTGGCTCAACCGCCAGCGCGCGCGCCAGCGCCACGCGCTGGCGTTGCCCGCCCGATAACTGGTGCGGGTAACGGTCTTCAAGGTTTGCGAGCTGCACCAATCCCAGCAGTTTCATCACACGCTCGCGGATTTCTTCTTTAGAAGGACGCAGCTTTTTCTTGCGGACTTTTAATCCAAACGCGACATTGTCGAAAATGGTCATGTGTTTGAAGAGCGCATAGTGCTGAAAAACAAAACCCACATTACGCTCTTTGGCGGTCAGCGTCTGCACGTCGGTACCGTCAAAACGGATGACACCGTCATCGGGAAAATCGAGGCCCGCGATAATTCGGAGCAGCGTCGTTTTACCGCAGCCCGAAGGCCCCAGCAGTGCCAGCAGTTCCCCATGACCGACATTGATGCTGACGTTGTCGAGCGCCCTGAAGGTCTTAAAAACTTTACTGAGATTTTCGACTTGAATTTGCATAATATTCCTCTTTCTATACAGCAGCCCACCGCTACCTGTGCTGAGCGCAGTCGAAGCATAGCGGTGGGCTAACCGGTCTGCTCCTTCTGCACGCGTTGCGCGAATTTCATTCTGAGATCCACCAATGTCTTGATCAGCAGCGTACCCAGCGCCAGAAATGCCAGCAGCGATGCAACGGCAAAGGCTGCGGTGAAATTGTATTCGTTGTACAGAATTTCGACGTGCAATGGCATCGTGTTGGTTTCGCCACGGATATGCCCCGAGACAACAGACACCGCACCGAATTCTCCCATCGCGCGCGCGTTGCACAGAATCACGCCGTAGATGAGGCCCCAGCGGATATTGGGTAGCGTGACCATAAGAAACATCTTGAGTGGTGAGGCTCCGAGCATGAGTGCTGCCTCCTCTTCGCTTTTTCCCTGCTCTTCCATCAGCGGTATGAGTTCACGTGCAACAAAAGGAAACGTGACAAAGATTGTCGCCAGCACAATACCGGGTATCGCAAATATGATTTTTATGCCGGCGCTTTGCAAAGCGCTGCCGAACCAACCCTGCAGACCGAAGATCAATACGTATATCAAACCGGAAATTACCGGTGAAACCGCGAATGGCAGATCGATCAGCGACACGAGAAAACTCTTGCCCCAAAAATCGAATTTCGCCACGCAATACGCAGCCACGACGCCAAAGAAAAGATTGAGCGGCACTGCGATGCCGGCGGCAATCAGCGTCAGTTTGATCGATTCCCACGTGATCGGGTCTGAAAGAGATTCCCAATAGAAACCAAGGCCCTTAGCAAAGGCCTGTGAAAAAACTTCGTAGAGTGGCAAAACCAGCAGTACCGAGAGAAATCCTACGGCAAGGACAATGAGCGACCATTTGAGCCATGTAGGGTCTTGAATTTGCTTCATACGGCCCTCCGTTTCTGCCTGATCTGCAGAAAATTCAGCACCAGCAAAAGCGTGAACGAAATCATGAGCATGATCGCCGCCACCGCCGTCGCACCCTGCACATTGTGCTGCTCGAGTTTGGTGATAATGATCAGCGGTGCAATTTCACTTTTGAACGGGATATTGCCTGCGATAAAAATAACGCTGCCATATTCACCGAGCGCGCGAGAGAATGCCATGATTGTGCCCGAAAACAACGCCGGCAGGAGCGAAGGCAGAATCACGCGGGTTATCGTCTGCCAGCGCGTGGCCCCCAGACTCGCCGCAGCCTCTTCGACTTCTTTTTCAAAGTCTTCCAAGACCGGCTGCACCGAGCGCACGACGAAGGGCAAACCGATGAAGATGAGTGCAATCGTGATGCCCGTTGGATTGTACGCGGCTTTAATACCGAGCTTCATGAGCGGCGCTCCCAGAAAGCCATTTTCGGCATAGACAGTCGAAAGCGCGATACCGGCGACCGCGGTCGGCAGCGCAAACGGCAGATCGACGAGAGTGTCGAGAATGCCGCGCCCCCAGAATTCGTAACGCGTCAGCACCCATGCAACGATTGCACCTGCAAACAAATTGATGACTGCGGCAATCAGCGCCGTGCCGAAGCTCAGTCTGAGCGACGCGAGCGTACGGTCAGAGAAAGCATGTTCCGCAAAGTCATGCCAGCCGAGCGAGAAGCTTTTGGCAAACATGCCTCCCAAAGGAATCAGTACGATGACTGAAAGATAGATCAGCGTCCAGATGAAAGTGATCCTGAAACCGGGGAGGATGGATTTTTGTCTAAAAGTCAAACCCTCACCCCCACCCCCTCTCCCTTATAGGGAGAGGGGAGCAGGTAGCAGTCTTTCTCCCCCTCTCCTATAAGGAGAGGGGGTCGGGGGGAGAGGTTACTACTTCCCATAAATCTGATCAAAAACCCCGCCATCCGCAAAGTGCAGTTTATTCGCGTTGGCCCAGCCGCCAAACGCAGAATCGATCGTTACCAGGCGCATCGGCCTGATGTGAGCGTATTTTTTTGCAATGGCTGCTTTCGTCGGCCGAAAAAAATGTTTACCCGCGAGGTTCTGCCCTTCGTCGGTATAAAGATATTCGAGATACGCCGTTGCCAGCGCTGTATTGCCTCTGCGTTCGGCGTTGGCCGCGACGAGAGCGACTGTCGGTTCGGCAAGTACGCTCATCGAAGGCGTGACGATTTCGAGTCCTGCGCCGATTTCTTTGACTGCGAGATACGCCTCGTTCTCCCACGCGATCAGCACGTCACCGAGCTTACGCTGCGTGAAGGTTGTTGTGGCGCCGCGTGCACCCGTATCGAGCACGGCGACGTTCTTGTAGAGCGCTGCCACAAATTCTTTTGCCTTGCTGGCCGATTTGCCGTTCTTTTCGAGCGCGTAGACATAGGCCGCAAGATAGTTCCAACGCGCGCCACCCGAAGTTTTCGGGTTTGGCGTGATGACCGAAACACCGGGCGCAACCAGATCGTCCCAGTCTTTGATGCCCTTAGGATTTCCCTTGCGCACGAGAAATACGATCGTAGACGTATAAGGCGCGCTGTTTAAGGGCAATTTTTTCTGCCAGTCGGCGGGCAGTATTTTTGCCTGCGCAGCAATGGTGGCGATATCGGAAGCGAGCGCGAGGGTCACGACATCGGCGGCAAGACCATCGATCACCGAACGCGCCTGTTTACCGCTACCGCCATGCGACATGCGAAAGCGGATATTGTCCTGCGGGTGAGTCAATTTCCAGTGCTTTGAAAAGGCTTCGTTAAAGTCGCGGTAAAACTCGCGCGTCGGGTCGTACGACACATTGAGAATCTCGCGATTCTTGTTTTGGCCGCCGCACGCGGCCAAAACAAGAATCGTTAATAACAGATTTTTTTTCATTATAACGACCGACACTTCCGGTGAGTAAATCATCCCGTCAACGGGATGAAGCAAGCGTGCGCTTTCTGCTTTATGTTCCCGCTCACTCTGCAATTGAATCCGCGGAATGAAAAATAAATCCGTAAAAACGAACACCCGCAGAAAGACCGAAGCCGCGCCGCCCAATGCTACCGCAGAAAATCTAACCGGCGTCGTCGCCGAAAACGTAAAGCGGATGCGCTCAGACATGGATCTTTCGCTCGATAAACTCGCCGGCCTGTCGGGCGTTTCCAAAGCGATGCTCAGCCAGATCGAACAGGCGCGCAGCGCACCGTCGATCAACGTATTGTGGAAAATCGCGCGTGCGCTGGATGTGCCGTTTGCCGCACTGATCAGCAAACGCACCGATGCGCAGCTGCAGGTGGTGCGCAAGGCCGACATGAAAGTGCTTACGTCGCAGAAAGGCAACTTTCAGTCAAAAGCGCTATTTCCGCTCGATATCGCACGCCGCGTCGAATTCTACGAACTATTGCTCAAAACGGGCTGCGTCGAACGCGCAGTGCCGCATCCGGCCGGCACGGCCGAAAATATCGTCGTCGAAGAAGGCGAACTGGAAATCGAAATCGGCGGACAGAAAACCCTGCTGAAAGAAGGCGATTCGATCTATTTTGTCGCGGATGTGCCGCATGTCTATCGCAGCTTCGGTGGCAAAGATTGCCGCGCATACCTCGTCATGACCTATGCAGAAAAGCGTATCTGACCTGTTTCGTATTCGCTGAACGGGCTATGCTGACCGGGAGTTTCAGGCGACATGTCTTCGCGCTCGGCCTGCCGCTCGTCGTTGCCGTTGCCGCTGCCGCCGCGTTGTGTTCCGCCTGCTTGACCCAAAAAGAGCGCGTCGATGTCACTGCCGTTTTTCCGCAGAGATCATGGGCGCAGACGCCGGTTGTTTTTAAGCCGGCGGCCGGCGCCGGTCTAAGCGCTACAGACTGCGCGCGCTGCCACGCCGAGCATGCTGCCGACTGGAGACTTTCGACGCATGCGCATGCGCTGCAGGATCTGCAGTTTCAGGCCGAAATCGCGAAAAGCTCCTCGCCTAAGTGGCTGTGCCTTAACTGCCACACGCCACTCGGCAACCAGCGCGAAGAACTCGTGCGTTTTCTCGAGAAAGGGAATATCCTGCGGCCGATAGGCGAGATGAATCCGCATTTTGATAAGCAACTGAAGCAGGAATCCGTCACCTGCGGTGTCTGCCATTTCAGACAGACTGCAGACGGCGAAACCAAAATCATCGCCGCGAAACAGAATACATCCGCACCGCACCCGATAATTGCCGACCCGAGTGCGCTGCGCTCACGCTGCCTTGATTGCCACAATGTCAGCGAAACAGTGAACGCACAGCTCGTCTGCAGCTTTCAGACCGGCGATGAGCTCGCGGCGGGTTATCTTGCGGGTAAGCAGGATTGTGCTGCTTGCCATATGCGCGAGGTGGCCGGTAAAAATTCACCGCCACGCCATAGGCACAGCTTCATCGGCGGTGGCGTGGCGAAGAACTATGAGCTGCTGCGGCAGCAGAACAAAGCGGGTTACGCGAGCGCTCTGCAGTTTTCGCTGCACGGTGTGAAAGCAGACGCAGGTGGATTAACAGCGGACCTGTCAGTTTTCAACAGCGGCACAGGCCACCGTGTACCCACCGGAGACCCGGAACGTTTTGTCGAGATCAGGCTCAGAGCACTCGATGCACACGGCAAAACGATCGCAGAAAAGACTGAGCGCGTCGGCCAGACCTGGCAGTGGACGCCCGTCGCGCGCAAGATCGGCGACAACCGAATACTGCCGGGTGAAAAACGGGAGATCCGCTTTACTCTCAGTTCGGCGACGGAAATCCACAGCATTGTACTTGAAGCGCGACATGTGCGCCTCACCGCTGAAAATGCCCGTTATATGAAACAGGATGCCGCGCATGCCGAAAAACCTTACGCAGAGAAAATTGCCCGCATCGAGGCCAACTATCCGTTCAGCCGGTTCATTTACAAAGAAAGCCGCAACTTAAAATCCGGAACCAAAAAACTTCTGTCACCCCGCGAACTCGAAAGATTAAGCACCGCTGAGCAGGGCCGTTAAAGCTCTTACGCGACAGCACCGCCGCAGCTCGAACCCGCGCCGGCCGTACAGCCATAGCAGTGATTGGCAATGCGTATCGCGCGCGCCTGAAAAGCTTCGGCGCTGAAATCGTCGATATGCACGACTGAATTCGCCGTGAGATCGAGCATCTGGTTAAAATCGCAGTCATAGACTGCGCCATCGTACCCCACCGAAATCTGCGTCCGGCACATGAGACCCGGCAACGTGTGCGGATTGAATGCGTTGACGAGGGTTGTGAGATAAGTTTCGGTTTTTCCCCCGCGTTCGAGCGCAGCGAGAAACCGGTTGATCGGCATATTATTGATGCAGTACAAATTACTAAATGTGATGCCGTGGTCAGCGAGCAGTTTTTCACGGAATTCGCGCTCCAGCTGCGCCTGATTGCCGCTCAGAAAGACTCCCGATGGATTGTAGACGAGATTCAACGGCAAAGCATTGCCGTAACCAAGCCCATTCAACAATTTCAGAGACTGTATCGATTTTTCGAACACACCCGTGCCACGCTGCGCGTCGGTGCGCGCCGCAGCGAAATGCGGCAGCGAGGCGATAATCTCAACCTGGTTGATTGCCAGAAATTCAGCGAGGTCGGCCTGGCCCGGTTCAAATAAGATTGTCAGGTTACAGCGGTCGATGACATGTCTGCCCAGCGCACGAGAACGCGACACAAACTCGCGGAACAGAGGATGCCCTTCGGGAGCGCCGCCAGTAACGTCGACTGTATCGATCGATGCGGTGTTGCCGATGATCTGCAGGCATTTTTCCATTGTCTCGCGCGACATAGCTTCAGTGCGCGCGGGTGAGGCGTCAACGTGGCAATGTTTGCATGCCTGATTGCACCATTTGCCGACATTGACCTGGAAAATTTTGAGTTCGCCCGGCGTGAGTTCAGGTAAGCCTGATCGGGTCACCTGCTCGTCGAATGCCGGCGCTTTGGCACCGAGAATTTCCAGCTGCTCCGCTGCGCCGAATCTCATAGACTCGCGCGGTCAATATGGTTCATCATCTGCACGCTGTGCACGAGGGTGATTCCCGCCATCATGGTAGCCGCAACATGAACCGCTTCTGCCATCTGCGCCTCGTCGGCGCCCTTTTCGAGGCAGGTATTGCTGTATGCGTCAATACAGTAAGGGCATTTCTGTGCGTGCGCCACAGCCAATGCGATCAAGGCCTTCTCACGCTCTGACAGCGCACCGGCTTTCATCGTCGAATTGTAGTAGTCAAAGAATTTATCCGCCAGCTCTTTGTTCACGCGGCCAATATTGCCGAATTTTTTGAGGTCTTCTGAATTAAAATAATCAGCCATCTAGTGCGCTCCCGCGAATAAAATACCCATTGCAGAGCCGATGGCTGCAACAGAGGGGCAAGGGTTTTGTCGCCGATTCATGCCCCAAATTACAAAAAAATCCGACACAATTGGTGGCTCAGGTCTTTCTGCTTTCGAGCAGCGCGAAAACATAGGTGCCGAGAAAAATACCCAGAACGATAAAACCGCCCGAATACAGACCATAGCCGAGAATCGCGAGCGCCGGCCCCGGGCATGCGCCGGTCAATGCCCAGCCAGCTCCGGACAAAAGGCCGCCAATCACCTGGTTCTTTGAAACCTTTTCGATGCTCCAGTCAGTCTCGCCACCGAGCACCGGTTTGCCGCCGAATTTTTTCCAAAGTTGCACGCCGACAAACGACACTGGCACAGCCACACCCAGTACACCATACATATGCCACGATTTCAGCAGGAACATGTCGCGGATGACATCGTAGCTGGAAACTCCCGCGCGTATGAGGATATATCCAAACGCAGTGCCCAGAATGAGGAAAACAACACGAAGCATCTATTTCACCCCCGAAATCTGTGCGATGGCAAAAGTCACGGCGACGCCCGCAACCAGAAAACCGCAGGTGGCCACCAGACTCGCGAGTGAGCCCTTCGAAAGTCCCGCAATGGAATTGCCGGACGTACAGCCTTTGGCCATGCGCGAACCAAAACCCCACAGGAAACCGCCGAGAATTAGCACTGCGCCTTTCGTCAACAGACTCGCACCCCAGATCTGGTCAAATTTGCCGAGCGAAAATGTCCCCTGCCAGCCAACGGTCGTGATTGCCGCGATTGCGCCGCCGGCGATGAGGCCGATAGTAAAAAACGTCCGAAAGCCGAACGGCCCGCCGAGATCCGGCCGCTGAAAAAATTTGAGTTTGGAAAAGATCGAGCAGACACTCGCATAACCGCGCGTCACAGAAAGAAATTTTCCCGTACCGATGACCAGCGTGATCGAAACCGCTGCAATGGCGAGCCCCCCGAGCCAGAATGGCCAAATGTATTCGCTTGTCATATAGTTGATCCTCCGCGCATATCACCGCTGGGCATATTCGTTGTGGCGCACGGCGCGCGAACAGAAGGTGCTGAGCTTAAATTCGTCGTGTAAAGCGAAACTCAGAATGCCACACGATACATCAATCCCGCCTTGACCACCCATAGAGAAATCTCGGCCTCGAGTATCTTCATTGTTTCGACATGCAGACGCATGGAGAGCTGCGGATATAACTCCCACATAAAGCCCGCGCCGAACGACCAGCCGATGCGGCTGGCACGGTTGATGGTTTCGACGCCCTGCACCTCGGCACGGACGCGGAAGTAGTTTGGGCCATAGGTCACCGTGGCAAAAAGGCCACGCAATACTTTCTGGAATACACCGGCCTTGACCTGGGCTGAATCGGGCGATATAATCCATTCACCGATCGGCAGGTAGAGCATGCCATGCACACGCGTGGCGGTCAGCGATGCTTTGACATCGACCGTACCAAACTCTGCAAAATCGAAAACGACCGATTCTGCATAGATAGGGAAATAATCGGCGACAAGACCGAAATAGAACGGAAAAAAGAACTGCACCGCCAAATCGCCCCCGAGGCCGGCCCCGCCCACCCTGGTCTGCGAGGAGGTGTCAATTTTCTCAGGCATCGGACTGAGGCCATAGGCATAGCTGCCCCAAAATGACGTTTGCACCGCCAGCGCCTGCACAGGCAGAGCAGCGAAAAAAGCCAGCAGCAACAACCCAGCGGCAATGCGCTTCATCTGTGCTGCAAGATGGAAAAGATCATATAAGGTCTGTTCGTGATAAATCCATCGGGGTTTGCTTTGGAAAGATAATCCTGAATAAACGCTGGCTCGTCGAGTGTCCAGAAGAGAATCTTTCTGCCCGAGGAATGCAGATAGTTGCCTGCGTCGGTCTGGTACCCGGATGTCCAGCGGGGCCCGTAATACTTGCAGGCGCCTGCATCGGCCATAGCAACAGATTCTTCGGCGAGGCAGGGCACACCCGTGTGTTCAGGAATGCTCAAAAATGCATTCAGGTAATCGGCATCGGGTAAACCAACGACGATTTCCAGGTTTCTGCCCGCTGTGACTGCCTGCTGGTTGAATTCTTTGGCCAGCAGTACGGCGCTCTGCATAATTGCGGGCGTTTTCGGGTCGAGCCAGACCATACGAATATTCTGCAGCGTCATAACCAGATCCAACGCCTGGCGCAATGTCGGAATGGTTTCTCCCTGTTTCAACCGGCAGAAAATCCGCATGTTGAGATAAGGCATTTCCTGCACCGGCCCCAGGCAAAAGATTCCCTTAATCAATCGCGTATTAAAATCGTCGTCGTGGTACAGAACCGCAACGCCATCTTTCGTGCGGTTTACATCGATCTCGATGCCATTGGCGCCAAGGGAGCTCGCGAGCGATATGACCTGCAGCGAGTTCTCCGAAACTCCGCAACTGTCAACGGTGCGGCAACCACCGCGGTGCGCAATGTTCAAAAATGCTGCGGTGGATTTCAGAGCTTGCGCGAAAGTCAGGCGCAGGTTGTTCTTCAGATTGAAGAAATTTTCGCCGAACGAGCCTTCATACGCAATCTGCGCGGGAACAGCTCCGGCGCAGAGCGCACTGCCCCCCTCGGTTGCCCTGATATAGAGGCGGATTAATCCCTTTTCCTGATTGACCGGATCCCGGTACGCGCCTTCAAACAAGACGTCCTGCTGCAGACACCCGGCTGCGAGCACCGCATAGTTGGCCGAGCTCGGCGTCGATAAAGACAGGCGGTTTTCTGCCCACAGCACTGAAACGCTGCCGCCAAACCGGTCGAGGCCGGCATAGACCGCGCTGAAATTGCCGCCAAAATACTGCGAAGCCGCCGATGGTAGCGGCGTCGCAAACTTCAGAAGGCCTCCGTCCGGGAATTCGGTTTCTTCGTTAAGGTTGCCGCAACTCAGACCAAGGCACAACAAGCCGGGGATTAAGATCATTCTAAAATATCTGCGCATCTCATCCTCCATTTTTAAAACCGCATGCCCAGCAGCAGCGTCGGATAAACATAGAACAGATTCGAATCTGTAAAGGCCAGCCAAAAGCCGTAATCTGCTTTATTGTAATTGATGCGTGCGGTAAAAAACACGCCATAATTCGGTGCGTTATATTCCATCGTCAGATCGACGCCGAATCCGGTGAATATGCGGCCCCTGCCGACAAAGGCGGCATCACCGACCTTAGTATATTGATAACCTGAAACATTGATAAATCCGCGCAAGGTCAGCGTGGACGGCACCCAGGGTGGATTGCCTGGCGCAAAACCATGGCTGACAATTACGCCAGGGTGTTGTGCCAGCGAATAGGCAACGGCCGAAAAGCTGGTATTTTCGAGAAAACCGCCCCATATTTCGATTTTGTCGCCGAGGCCAAAGCTCCACGCGTTCAGGCGATACGAATAATACAGCCCGGTCGAAAAATAGTTTCTGACCACAACGATACCGGCGGATGTTTCCCATTGGAAAGCCTTGAGAAATCTTTTCGTGAGGAAAAATTCGGCCATCGGAATAACGCGCAGCGTATTTTCGGCGATGCGGCGCGGAATCACAGTCACGTTGACACCGCCGCCGAATGTAAAATCGCTGTTATCGGAAACCGGACTGAAGAGGCTTCTGTGTGATTTCGTTTTTTCAGTTTCGCTGGCCTGAACGGCGACGGACGAGACAAGAATCAGGCGGAGCAAAATTCGCTGGATGCATTTGCGCATTATTCGTCAGCCTCAATCTCAGACATCGGCTAAAAATAGATTACCTTGACGGAAATGGCTTTATTACCCTTCAACTCAAAGCTGGCCTTGGAAAAATTGGGCCGATTAGCTAAGCCAATCGTCTGGAAGTTTGAGAGCCCGACACCTTCGACTGGCAGCAATATACCTTTATCGATTTTACCGTTACTATTTTCGTCATGCAGAATATGCACCGCGTACCTACCCGGCGGCAGATCTTTGAAAACGACGGCCGCCGAGCCATGTAAAATATTCCCTTTGCCGACTTTGAAGTATTTTTCCAGTTTTTGATCGGGAATGGAGTCTTCTTGGTTATACAGGCAGACCTGAAGAACACCGTTCGAATTTCGTAAATCTTTCACGTACACCGTCAGGGAATACGATTCGACCGTTTTTGCGTGAAGCATGCCCGAAAAGAGGAATACAAACAATGCAAAGCTTGTTTTTTTCATCTGATCTGACTATTGTTTCGAGTGATTCCATCCTGGGTGATCGAAAAAGTCCTCATAGCGCAGCAACGCATTATGGATAATTTCATGCCCTTCTTTCTCGTTACCTTTCTTGAACAGATCAGCACCTTTCAGTAGCTCGGCCAGAATCGGGTGGATCGCGGCGTCGGCTGCGGGCTCGAGTTTGCACTTCTTGAAAATATCCTGCACTGTAGACTCAATTTTGGCGCCGGTTTCGGGTAAGTTAGTCTTCGCGCCTGCAGCGTGCATTGCCTTCATCGTGTTCAACACCGCTGCCATACGCACTCTGAGATTGTCGTCGGTCGCAAATTTCTTTGCCGGCTTAGCAACCTTGGCGGCTGCCAGATTTTCATCGTGGTGGTGGTGCTCGCCTGCACCGGCCGGTTCTTTGTGGCAACCAGACAGAGCCGCTGCCAGCACCATTGAAATTGTGATTATTTTAGTTCTCATACATTCCCTCCCATAACATTCTTTGATTTTAACACGAATACGCCCAGAAGAAAGACACTGGCGGTCATACTGACCGCACCCATCAAAACGAAAATCGGTGGTGCGTGCAAAAGCAACTCCAGCACGATACCGATCGGCATCATCAGCCCGCCGATGCCGGTCCATGAAACAATGGCTTTTTGTTTTGCCGTCAAATCGAGACGAAAAAGCAGGTAGCCGATGAGAATATTGAGAAAACCGAACAGGTTGCCATGCACATGCGCCAACCTTGCCTCAAAGTGTTTTCCGTTGCCATAGGCTGCCGCCCATTCGGCAGCATTCGGCGCAAAGTCGCGCAGGTAAATCAATAAAAATCCGTAAAGCATGAAGCCGGCCATGACAAACAGACCGACGACTATATTCTTTTTGCCTTGCATTTTATACTCCTTTTGTCAGCAATACTCTTGAATCTGCCGTTTCAGTTGGGGAGCTATGCTGCGCGAGATTTTGGCCCGCCATGAAACCAAGCCCAACCACCTTAAAACCTTCGTTAAATAGCACTGTGCCCGACTTTGCCTCTGTCTTCAATACAATTCTATCGCGAATCGATTCTGCTTTGTTCATTTTGGTCTCCTCGAAAAATTCTCCAATTTAGAGAGAGTAAAAGCAATTATTATCCAAATTGCGGCTCTGAACACCATCGCCATCACCGTACGCATCTCGTACGCGCCACCTGACAAGATGTGCAACCCCAGCGCGGCAAAGACAACTACAGTTGCAACTGCAATAAAAGATGCCACGCTAAAGGCCAACGCCGGGCGCAGCAGAATTGCCGCGGCGCAGAGAATATAGAAGAAGCCCGCGATGAAGTTTGCCCAAAGCACAAACAGCACGTAGTTGCCGGCATCGGCCTTTGCCTGTGCGCTGAAAAATAGCACGTCGCCACCTGCTTTGATGGTCGCTATGCCAAATAGCAGCGCCACCGCCGCGATGATGTAGCGCATTACCGGTTTGGGGCGGTGCCTTGTTGTTTCTGCCTGTGTCATGCCGTCTCCCTGGCCTTGATTTTCTTTGCCTGGCCTTTCTCTTCGTGCGTTTTTCCGTCGCGGATATTGTAAATGCGTTTGAATGTGGGGATGATTTTTTCGTCATGCGTCACGACGATGATCGCCGTCTCAAAATGGCCGGCCATTTCGTTGAGTATGTGTATGACACCCAGCGCGCGTTCGCTGTCGAGTGGTGCTGTCGGCTCATCAGCGAGAATCACCGGCGGCCGGTTGACGAGTGCACGCGCAATCGACACGCGCTGCTGCTCGCCGCCCGAAAGCTGCGACGGCATCGCTTTCGCGCGGTGAGCCACATCGAGCGCTTTTAGGAGCTCAAGCGCGCGCCGGCGCGATTCGGCATTCGAATGGCCTGCGAGCATCGGTAAGAGCGCAACATTGTCGGTGACGTCGAGAAACGGTATCAGGTAAGGCGCCTGAAACACAAATCCGATTTTGTCACGGCGTAGCGCGCGCAGGTCGGGAATTTTCCAGCCATCATGATAGATCACGTGGTCACCCAACTTCATGATGCCGCTGGTGGGCTCAATAACGGCTCCAAGGGATTTCAGCAGCGTGCTCTTGCCTGAACCAGAGGGGCCGATCAAGCCAACGACTTCGCCCGGACTGACCTGCATGTCCACGCCTTTGAGCGCATCGACGGCCGTATCACCCGAGCCGTAGCGTTTGCGAAGCGAAGAGATTAGTATTCCATCAGCCACTGATCGCCTCCCCCGGGTCGACCTTCAGCGCGACGCGAATGGCGATCAGGCTTGCGAGCGCGCAGATTACCAGCACCGCAATAAATCCACGCAGCGAATCTTCGGGTAGCATGAGCACGTATTTTGGAAACACCGGCGCCCAGAAGGTTGACGCCGTTTTGCCGACAACAAAGCCGATGACACCGAGACCTAAGGCCTGCTGCATGATCATCGAGGCGATGGTGATATTTCTGGTGCCGATGAGTTTGAGAACAGCAATTTCACGGATTTTCCCCAGCGTCAGGGTATAGATAATAAAGGCGACAATCGCTGCACTGACGATCGCAAGAATCGCGAGAAACATGCCAATCTGCTTCGCCGCAGTCGCAATCAGTTTGCCGATCAGGATTTCTTCAATCTGAGCGCGGGTAAAGACCTGCAGGCGTTTCCAGCGGCGAATCGGC
>CAYHJO010000068.1:0-18864 GCA_964356715.1 uncultured Turneriella sp.
CCCGCAGAGCGCGAAGCGCCGCATCTGAGCCCGCTGGAATTCACCGCCGCGCGCAGCGAGCCGGGTACCGTAGTGTGCGATATGCGCAATCACTATGAATCGGAGGTCGGACGCTTTGAAAACGCGGTCTGCCCCGATGTGCCGACATTCCGTGAAGAGCTGCCGCTGGTTGCTGAAATGCTGCGGGAGAAGCCGGCCGAAAAAGTACTGATCTACTGCACCGGCGGCATTCGCTGCGAGAAGGCGGGGGCTTACCTGCGCGAGCGTGGTTTTAAGAACGTCTACCAGCTCGAGGGGGGGGTAATAAACTACGCGCACGCGGTTAAGCGTGAACAGCTGCCGTCTAAATTCAAAGGCAAGAATTTCGTCTTCGACGAACGTTTGGGCGAACGCATTACCGACGATGTGCTGGCGCACTGCCACATCTGTGGGGCCCCAAGCGACCGTCAGATCAATTGCGCCAACGAGGGCTGCCACGTGCTGATGGTACAGTGCGAGGCTTGCGGGCATCGCCTGGGGAACTGCTGCAGCGAAGAGTGCCAGCGCATCAGTCTTTTACCCGCAGAGGAGCGCCGCGCTCTGCGCAAAGCGGATCAATCGCTCAAAAACAAAACCTGGTTCAGTAAGAAGATCCGACCGAAGCCATCCCTTTCCGGTATGTGAGGCAAAGCCTCACATACCGGAAAGATCGCTTAACAGTGCCCGCGTGAACGAGCCGATGAATAACCTGATGTCTTCCTGCACGCCTTCGTTCGGCCGGAATTTCTTCACCCAGATTTTCATACCGATGCGGATAAAGCGGTTATCAAGAAACTCGGTCGAAGCGGAAGCATTTAGCTGCGCCTGACCCGCTTTTTTCCGCCAGGCGATTTCGGCGCGTGTGCCTTCGCCGCCATTGGCTTTAAAGGCCGTCTGCGCGAATTTGTTCATCAGCGTCTGCAGATCCGAGGGTATCGACATGTCGATCAGCCAGGTCGGCAGAATTCCGAACAATGCGCCGGAAATCTTTCCCTCGGGCATGCTGGTGATCTTAGCAAAAAACGACATGCGCTCGGGGTTTGACTGGTATCTGAGGTAGGCGCCGATATTTCCGGTGTTGATCTTAAGCCCGTGTACGTTTACGAAGAAACTCGTCGCCACGTAGAACTTATGGTCGCGGTTACCGCTGAATGAGATGGCTTCCTCGAACACGGGCTGTCCGTCTTTACCGAGCGGCAGAATTTTACCACCGTGTGTGCGGTAGGAAAAAAAGAATTCTTCTGTCTGTGCATTGAGAATGAAAGAGGCGAGATTGCGCCCCTTCGTGTCGCTGAAATACACCTGCAGTACAAACAGGTTGCGTATATCTTTCAGGAATTTCCGGAACCTGGGATATTCGGCTTCGACCGCGGACAGCCTGAAGCGCCCGCGAATTGCGGCATCTGTATAAGTGTGTTTCCCGGCGGATTTGATTTCGGCAAAACTTTTGAGTTCGAGAAAGCGCGATACCATCGCTGTCGAGCGCGGAAAATCCGCCGCGAACTGGTCGATAATTTTGCGTGAAACTCCCGAGAGCTCGGGAAAATAACCCGATGCCGGAGCATTCAGCTGATTCAGGTTTTCGCTATCCTGTACGCGCAGCATACCCTCGATGAGACGCGCCATGCCCTGCGCTTCAAACTGTTTGAGCGCTGCGTCGAATGCCAGTTGTGCTGTGTAGGTCTTATCGCCTTCGATCTCGTTTCGCCGCATGCGGTATTCGGCGCGCGCGTTGCCGAGGCGTGAAAAATCGGCAGCCGCGGGCGAAACTTCCACCGTGTACGCGTCGCCGCTGTTGCGGCCGGCGAGCGTAATGCTGCGGAAATTATCCTGCGCGGGGGTAAGCCACGCACTATCGTAGATGCGTGCGAAATCGAAGTCTTCGAGCGCATCGTTCATAAAAAGGAAGAACTGCCGGGCCTTGGCGTCGTAGCGCAGTTTTTCGCTCATGGTGTTCAGGAGTGTGACCAGCTCGCGCGCGACGGTGCCACCGCCGTTGCCGGGGCCCATGGCGCGGACGGCGTCACGGAATGTCGCAACAGCGGAGGCCGCTTGAATAGAGAGGAAGAAAATCAGCGCAATGGCAAGCCGTCTGTGCATGGGGGAGGGTCCGTTTTTGCCGGCGGTGCGATAAGCAAAAAAAGCATAAATCCGCCTTGCTATGGAATTTCATATCTTCTTGACAGCAAGTGAGACTTATTCTCAATAGCCCATGGTTACGGAGCCAGTCGGATTACCTGTGGTGAATAGCCGGAGGCGTAGCGAAACATGATTATTTGTTGCTGTGCAAATATTAACGACCGGCGCCTGCGTGAGGCTCTTGCCGGTGGTGCGCGCACGCTTGCAGATCTGCAGGTGAAGACCGGAGCCGCGATGGGCTGCGGGCGCTGCAAACAGGCTGTGCTCGATGAAATTGCGCACTGCCATGCACCTGGCGTCGCGAAGCAGCCTTTTCTGCCGGGCGAACTTGCGCCGACCGCGTGACGCCTGGTGGCGCTTCGGTACCGGGCCTATAATCACTTTCCGGCCGCGCTCAAAGACCTTTAGTAACCGGTATGATCTATTCGCTGGGCGCGTTGAATCCCGTCATTGCACCTGATGTTTACGTTGCCGAGAGCGCAGAGGTGATTGGCGACGTCACTCTGGGCGCAGAAAGTTCAATCTGGTACGGTTGTGTGGTGCGCGGCGATGTGCATTCGATTCGCATCGGCCGGCAAGCTAATATTCAGGATCTGTCTGTCGTGCATGTGACCGGCGGAAAATACCCGACCGTGATCGGCGACCGCGTCACGATCGGCCACCGCGTGCTGATCCACGGCGCAACGATACACGACGATGCATTTATTGGTATGGGTGCAATTCTGCTCGACCGGGTCATCGTCGAGCCATACGGTTTCGTTGCCGCCGGCGCTCTGCTCACTCCGGGCACCACAGTCAAATCAGGGTGGATGGCGATCGGTTCTCCGGCACGGCTCGTGAGGGAAATACGCGACGAAGAGCGCGAGATGATGGTGCGCACATGGAAGGGTTACGTCACGAACGGTAAATTGCACAGGGAGACGCTGAGACATTACAACCCCCGGGAAGCTGGCCTATAAGGCCAGCTTTTCGATCGGCATAGCCGACTTTCAGATTGCGAGACGCAACCTATCAATCACCATCTTCATGTCGTTCCACACATCGCGCTTGTGCGGCGTGTTGCCGGCATCGCCCCCGTTGCGTAACAAAAAACTCGGATGGTATGTGGGCATCACTGCAATACCGTTATAACTCTGCCACTTGCCGCGCAATTTGGTGATACCCTCCGTCGTGTTGAGCAGAAAACGCGTTGCGGGATTCCCCAGCGTGACAATTACCTCGGGGCAAATGAGTTCGATCTGCTGCCTGAGGTAAGGCGCGCACGAGTGCACCTCGTCGCTTTCGGGCGGACGATCGCGTTGGCCCAGGCCATCGATCGTTGGCCGGCATTTCACCACATTCGCAATATACACATCTTCGCGTTTCAGTTTGAGGCCGTTTTCAATAATACGGGTCAAGAGCTGCCCCGCGCGGCCGACAAACGGCCGGCCGCTGGCGTCTTCGTCTTTTCCCGGCCCTTCGCCGATGAACATCAGCCGCGCGCGGGGATTGCCTTCGCCGAATACCACTGTTCGCCGGGTCGCGGCAAGTTTGCAGGCTCTGCAGCTCTGTGCCTGAGCGCCCAGCTCTTCCAGAGTCATAGCTTAAGGTTTTGCCGCGGCGGGTATCTCGCCCGTAACGCGCAGGCCGCGAAAACTCAGCGTTAAATGGTCATTGGTGCGCGAGTGCTCGATTTTCAAAATCTGCGGGTAGGCACGCTTGTTAAAAAAATTGGCCAGATGAAACACGAGAATTTCACCGCGCAGCTTGTCGCGGTAAAATATTTTTCTCAGCGAAGACCCTTGAAAGTACATCGCGGCTTCGTAACTGTCGTTGCTGGTTTTGACCAGAATCTCTCCGCCGCTCGTCTTCGCAAATGAGCTTTCCTTGTTTGTCGCGTCGCCCGGTAGAAAACCACGCATCAGCGGCTCAAAAAAACGCAGCGGAAAAGCGCGCCCAAACAGGTCTACCCACTGGTATTCAGAACGCGGCACGCTTTCCGTCTTGTTACGCGCATGGTCTTTGAGCTTCACGCGTTCTTTACCGATGTCGAGCGTCAACAGCGGGGAAAGAAAAACCGCGTCTTTCAGATGAATCCTGAGGTCGTCTCCCGAAGCGCTGAGCTCGCCTTCGTAATAGAGCTCTTCGTCGTTCACTTTACCTTTGAGCGTGAAATTCACTTTCAGGGATCTATACGCGGAGTATTGCGAGGTGGCCTCAGCAATAAATTTCTGCGCTTCCTTTTTTGTTAAATCGTCGGCAGAGCCTGCGTCCTGCTGTTTTTTGACTGCCGCGCCGCCACAGGTCGCGCGCAGCGCCAAAAACAGAACGCCCAGCGCCAAAGTTAGGGCTCTACGCAGCGGGGGCCGCGCCATTCGTTGCTCAGGCACTGTGGAAAGAAAGCTCTGTGTACATGAACTGCGCGCAGGCCTCTGACTCAGCCAACACCTTCTGCATGTTATCGAGTTCTTTGTCGGTCGGAGCAATGAACGGAATAGTCCGGTCGCGCTCTTTGAGCCATTCTCTGAGGCTCTTATTGCCCGCATCCTTTTTCATCGCCTTGATGACGTCGAGCGTGTGCTCGTGCGCCAGCTTGCGGAAAGTTTTGTCTTTTGCCGTGGCGTGTACCGCCTGCCAGATTTCGTCTTCGCGCTCCTCATCCATGAGGGCGTCAAGAATCGTCGGCTTCTGGTCGAGTGCGATATCGAGTAATTTGCCGGCAAATTCACTCATCATCGGCTGGTTAGACTTGTTATTCACGAAATCGGTGGCAATTTTTGTGATCGAGTCCATAAACGGCGTGAGGAACCCTTTAATCATCTTTTCATCGACTACTTTGTTCAGATCGCCCACGAGTGGCAGCTTGATGCTTTTCGTAAAACCCGTAATCGAATCGTGCACGACGTTCAAAAACAGCTCTTTGACGGCTTTTTGATTCATGATGTCGCGGATAGTCTCCGGCGGAAAATCGACCGGTCGTTGCGCGACTTTTTTCCAATGGTCGATGGTGGCCTGTTCGAAAATGTCGCGGCCGGAGCGGCCGTTCTTCACGATAATGCCCTGTGATTTGGGACGGATATCCTTGACGATGACTTCGAGCGCGTGGCGCCATTCGCTTTCCCCGTTGCGCTCGGGTGAGATACTCTCGGCAATTTCCAGCCACTCGACAATCGGCTTATCGAGTATCTCATCGTGGATCTTTTTCATCGTCTCCAGGCCCGCTTTGCGGAATTCGGGGCTTGTTGCGCGTTTTTTGTACGCTTCGCGAAATTCGTTGAAATCCTTATACTTCATTTATGTTCCTCACCTTTTTTGCTTTGCTTGTTTTCTGATTCCAGTTTTTTGATCTGTGCATTGATATAATCTAAATCCATGGGCTCTGAAGCTTTTTTGATGTCATTGCGGGTTTTAATATAGTACTCTACCGCTGTTACCCGGTTATTCATCTTGCTGTGCACTTCGGCGAGATGGAAGTAGATTACCGGGTCGACCGCTGATTTCTTCTGCGCAAACGAAGCCGCGACAGTCAGCTGCTCCAATGCCTCGCGGTAGTTACCGAGTTTGAACTGTATCCAGCCGAAAGTGTCCAGATAGGCTTCATTTTCCGGATCGTCTTCGAGCGCGCGCAAAACAAGAGAGTTGGCCTCTTGCAGGTTCATATTGCGCAGCGAATAGATATATCCGAGATAATTCAGGTACGTCGGATTGTACGGATCGAGTTCGATGGTGCGCTTCAGCTGCTTTTCAGCTTTCCCGAATTCATTGATTTTCTCGAGCGCCATACCTGAGTAGAAGTAGTAATTTGCCGGCGCGACTTTCTTTTTGCTTTTGAGTTCGGTGATGTCTATGGCCATTTCGAAATAACGGGCTGCGGTCTTGTATTCGGCCAGCGATGCCGCGGACTTCGTACCCGCTGCAGAGGCAGCACCTGCGTGCGCTTCGGTCGTGTTTTTCTCGGCGAGGTTATTGTGTATGATGCCCTTGACGAAATAGGCAGTGGCATATTCTTTTTCAATGGCGACAGCCGTATCGGCAGTTTTTATCGCATCGCCTATGCCCCCCTTGAGGTTCACCTGCGACCATGCCTGGCTTACGCGCGTCTGGTAGAGCTGGTTATGCGCTTCGCGTATGCGCTTTTCGAGCTTCGCGAGTTGTTGTTTGTCCGCTGTCAGCTTCGGATTTTTCAGCATCGTCTGGTACCAAATCTGCAGCTGTTCGATCGTCTGGGCTGCGAGTTCCTGGTAAGTGATAGCCACGCCGCGCTCGTTGGTGTTTTCCAGCGTTGTCGCGTGCGTTGTGTAAAGCTCTACAAAGTCGATGGCGAGCTGCTCAGCAGCGGCATCGAGCGCTGTTTCACCGATGGTATGCGCTGGCACGAAAAAGCGTTCGCGGAAGTTGGTGTCTTTGGCCTGTCTATTCAGATAATCGAGAGTGATATGCGCATATTCGCGGGCAACCTCATAGCCGTTGAGCCGCTGCGCTATGACCACGACGGCAAATGCCTCGTTACGCGCCTCGGCATGGTTGGCGCGTCGGGCGAAGATGCGGTAGCGGCCGAGCCGGGCACTCATGCGATTCTGGTTTGCACCGAGAATCTGGTCGAATGCCCGGAGCGCCTCATCTTCTTTGCCACTCAACAGCTGTTCGATGCCCTCCAGGATGCCCGGTTTTTCATCTTTTTTGAGCTTGCGGAATTTTTTGACCGTCGGCAATGCCCGGGGATCGCTGAGCACAAAATATGTTTCAGCGAGAGATTCATACGCCTGCGCAAAATCGGGCTGTCGTTCAATCAGTTTTTCGTGTGTCGCGGCCGACTGCCTGAACTGACCCGTGATTTTCTGCAGTTCGCCGATAATCAGCAGGTAACGACCGTTATCGGAATCGATTTCATGCAGTTTACGGAAATATTGCAGCGAACGCGGAAAGTTATCCTGCTGGTAATAGTAATTGCCCAGAAAGTACAGGGCCTGCGCCATTACATCCGGGTTTCCGCTGCCTTTTTGTACTGCAATGATCAGGCGTTTATAGTAGGTCGCAGCCTGGCGTGGATCGTTCTTCTGCTGGTAGATGTAGGCCATGACCTGCAATGCGCGCTCGTTCAGCGGGTCGGTCTTCAGAATCAGCGCGAGCACACGCGCGGCATCATCGAGCTTGTTCTGTTTGAGGTATATTTCGGAGAGCAGTTGCAGCGAGTAGTTGCCACTCTGGTCTGCCTTGATAGCGCGCTCGAGGTAGAGCGTTGCGCTTGTCATGTCGCCGCTGGAGAGTGCTATACGCGCAAGGTAGCGGAGCGCGACCTCATTTTCGCCCTTGATTTTGAGGTATTCCTCGAAGCCCCGCGCGGCTGCAACCGGCTTCTCAGCGTAATAGGCCCTGAAGGCCCGGTTGAGTTTGAGGCTCGCTTCGCGTTCCTGGTATTCATCGAGACCGAAAATGGCGCCGCTGATGAGTAGGGCGGTTGCTACCACCCGAAAAAATGCTACGTGCATGCGTTTGGTACCTGCATGCTTGTCCTATCTTCGCGGCAAGCTTTTTTGGCCCCACCACCCCCTTCCGGGTCTGGTGCTAATTGGGGGGAATCGCCGCAAATATATCCAAACGCGAAGCGTTTGTATATATTTGCGGCAAAGGCCTCCCACAAAACGTGCCCGCCGACCTTAATATGTAACCAGCTTCTGGCCACTGCGCAGGCGCACCTGACCCGCATTGGCCTTGCGGACTGTCACCGTTTCGGGATCTCCGTCGCTCACGAAGAAAATTTCGCGTTTTTCACGGATCTGCTTGAACAGCTTTTGCAGCGTCTTTTCATTGCCGTGCAGGCGGCGGATGTGAAAATTGTCGAATTTTTTATCATACACCGAATGGCTGAGGCCATTCGAATAGTCAAAAATCATGTCGTGTTTGTACTCTTTGCCCTTAAACGTGCCGGAACGGAGCCGGTGTTCATCCGCTTTTGGGGGGAAAATGCCGTAGGGAAGTGCAAACGAATAAACGGCATAACCCTTGAGATATTTCCGGATCTCGGCTGCACCCAGCCCCAGCTGTTCTTCGATCTTATTGCGGTATTTTTTTAGGTTAGCGTGCCACAGTGTGTGCGAACCTATCTCAAAACCCCTGGCCGTGAGATATTTGAGTTTGGCGCCGATCTTTGCCGGCTGGCCGAAAAAATTATTGGGGTATTGCGCTTTGGGCAATACGAAAAACACCCCGCGCAAAGGAAAATCGGCGTTTGCCTTCTGGAAACGTTCCATAATCTCGACACCGCAGCCGGGTGTGAGCGAACCATCCGCCTCGTACTTAAACTGCGATTCTGATGAGTCGTCAAAAGTAATGAGTAGGGGGATTTTTCCCTTCGGTGTGGTAATTTTTCCGGTACGCAGTTCGGCCAGCGTTACCGGGTAGAACCCCAGTTTCTTGAGTTGCACGAGGTCGTTCATGAAGCTTGTACGGCTGCGCGTGTATTCGGTGTCTTCGTCGGAGATTTTATGGTACGTCAGCACCGGGATCTTACCAAATTCATTCGCGCCCTGATCGGCTGCTTCGACCGCGATGGCAGCGGGCAACAGCCATAAAACAAGAGCCAGTGTACGGGTAAACATACGGCAAATTCTGATTCTGATTCAGCGCGAAACCCCGGATTTCAGGAAAAATTGAATACCGCAATCATGTACGCGAGGCCCGCGGAGGCTTCGGTGAAAAGATCATAACGCCAGCGGTAGCCGACGCGCACTGAAACTTTTTGCGTCAGTAATGTGCTGTTAACAAGATCGGCGGCATGCCACTGGTTGTTGGTATTTTCGACCGCGCGAATATAGAACCAGGAAAGGAAAAGGCTGTCGATATCCGAAATGAATATTTTTATGCGACCGCGCATCGAAAGCGAAAATGCCTCATAGAGAGTATCATCTGCATACGCTGCCCGGTCATAGATCGGAGCGATGCTCGCATCGAAATGGAAACGGTTAAACATGAATATGGTGTAGCGCATGCCCGCGCCGAATACCGTGTTGCTGTCGAGCCCAACTATGACCCCGAATTCGTAGTTTGTGAACACAAACAGCCTGAGCCGGTCAAAGGTAAAATCGTAGCCTGCATTGAGTACGCCGTTCGAGCGCCGGATGTTGCCGTTCTGCAGTACGCCGCTGGTTTCACTGCTCACGAGAAAGCGGTGTTTTGCCGTTTCGAGGCTGACTTCGGCAAACTGGAAAACACCCGACAGATACGAGGGGTAACTCAGCGCGTAACCGAAGCCGGTTTTGCCGCTCCAGCCGTGAGCGATCAGCTTAGCGGCATCTACATCAGCAGGTTTTTCCGGGCCTGCGCCTGGATGCGGGTTTTTCTGCGGGAAAACCGCTGGAAGAAAACAGAATAACTGTGCCAAAACATAACCGTAGGTACGCAGACGCAAGCGCAGACAGCGAGACGGAATCTGCGCTGAGCTGTCAAATGGTTGCTACGCAGGCGCGCTCCCGGTCTGTATTGCCTTGCGCAGGCGAGAAGATAGCAGGCGGAGTATTGCGCGCAGAATTTCGGGTCGGCCCGACAGCACATCGAAAAAATCCTGCTGGCCGATGCTCAGCAGTTTACAGTCGCTGAGAGTCGTCGCATCGGCCGAGCGGGGTTCGTTGTCGAGAAGTGCCATTTCGCCCAAAAAGTCGCCGCGCTTCAGCGTCGCGAGGTTGCGGCCGTCTTTATGGATACTGATTTCACCGCTGAGAATGATAAACAGCTCGTGGCCTTCGTCTCCGGCTTTGAAGACCTGCGTCTGCGCAGGCATATCCACCTCGCGCGAAATCTGAATCAGGCGCGAAATATCTTCGCCCGAAATATCGCTGAACATACCAACCGACTTGAGCAGCAGAATTTTTTCCAGTGTGGGGTACATGGCGAGATTTACCTCTGTTTTCAGTTTGTGTTGCAGTGACGACAGATTTTTCGGCGAAAGTTTTTTTTGCCAGAAAGGCAGTTTTGCCGCCATCTTGCGCAGCAAAAATTCATTGGCGAGCGCCGGCAGCCTGCGCGAAGCCAGAAATTTCCAACGCCGGTTGGCATCTGCCCCCGAACCGAGAATCACGAGTACCGCCATGGCGGCAGGCCATTCGCCCGCGGAATAGAACCATTGGCTCACGAGATCCTGGGGTTTTTCGGCGAGCGCAGCGAGCCTGCGCAGGGCTTCCGCGTCCGATTTGCTGTCCAGAATCGCCAACAGCAGGCCCTTGGTGCGGCCGCGCGTCGCATTTTCAATGAGTTCGAGAAACTCGCCCCGCTTGGCGGATTTCAGCCGGCGACCTTCAAAGCGCGCTTCGAGATTGGTTAACCCCTGGCCCGCGGTCGCGAGACGGCACGCCGCTATTATCCAGCGCGCCATCGCGATTTCGAGCCATTCGGCAACCAGCGTGCGTTCGCCGGCGAACTTATTCTGCGACTCGGCGAGTTTCAGCGCCTTGAAGATTAATCCGCCGGCGTCTTCGATTTTTGCATCGATGGCAGCCCTGTCGGCCTCGCTGCGCATGCCCGGCCGGATCAGCGCAGCCACCGCCTTGCTGGCGGTAGAAAACAGGCGCGGATCGGCAACCGGCATGCGGCGCAGCAGAATCGAGAGCGCTTCTGCGGACCGGCTGCCGCCGAGGTAACGGAAGATGCCGTTGACAAGATCGGCGTTTTCCATCGCAAAATAATGATCGGATTCAAACTCGTTCTGCACAACGAGCGGATGAAAGGCCGCGAGCGCGGCTTTTGCCGCGGCGAAGGTTTTTGCATCCCCGAGATTCAAAATAACCTCGCTAATAAGTATCTGCTTCGCACCGTTGCGCGTGACGTCGAGCGCAAGCCGGCGTATCTCGGGTTCCGGGTGCCAGAGATTTTCGAGCACGGCAGAATTATCGGCGAGTTCTGGGAATTTGATCGCAGCCAAAAGGGCCGCCCGGCGTTCAACAAGATCAGAGCTTGTCAGGCGGATGTTGAAATGCCGGTGCAGCTGAGAATTATCGCCGCCGGAAATGGCGCGGCAGCACAGCGCTACCATGTCAGCGTAAGCATCGTTTCTCGAAGGTGCGTCGAGAATTGCCGTGAGTTCCGGGTAGCCACGCCGTGCGGCGATGATCTGCGCGGCGAGACGGTGCTCACCCTCATCGGTCGCCAGCGCCAGTATATATTCTTTGTCCAGCAGCGCCGCGTGGCGTCCGGCGAGGTCGAGTATGCGGGCCTGGATCAGATTCGATGCGCGCATGAACACCATCTGCAGGTCCGCTTCCCAGCCTTCGAGAGACTGGTTGGCGAGAATGTCGAGCGCAAACGCGACTGCGCCTTCTTCGCTGCTCATTAAGGCGTTACGTAACGTTTCCCGGATTTCTGGCGAATTGATTTCCACGTCTTCGGCGGAAAAATCGATCATGCGGTTTTCGAGCGACCGGATCAGGTACGTCCTGTATCCGCGCCGCGAGGCGAATGCGCCATAGAGCCAGACTGCGAGACTCGCAATGACTATAGCGGAAACCAGACTCTGCAGGTTGTATAGCGTCGCCCCCGAAGGCGGAAAGACCGCCGCCGACGCCGCGATGGCGAGACCGGCAACGCCCGATACGCCGTTCTTGATCACGCCTTCGACCGACATTTTGAGCGCGGGCTTATGCAGCGGCGGTACCGGCAGCCACAGCAACTGGAAGGCCGACTGATAGATGGTGAATTTGACTGTCTGGTCTGCGAGCCTGCCGGCAAAACTGAGGCCGACAAGCAGCGGCAGGGCCTGTGCACCCGCGAACATCGCGAGACCTGGCACCGGCAACGCGAGCAGCAGCAGTACTGCTGGCAAAAACGCGAGTGAGAACAGCAGACCGAACCGCGTCAGAAACACGGAAGTCAGAAATACCTGGAAGATCAGCGTGAGTCCATTGGACAGCGCATAATAACGACCGAAAAAGGCAGTCAGCTTGGCGCTGTCAGGTATCGCAGCCGCGGAAACCACCTTGAACTGGTAATCGATGAGCGTCGCCGCGATCGTCGCCGGAATCAGTAACAGGCAGAGCACCCTGACATACGGATGCGAGAGATTCCATTGTGTGCTGCCGGCGTTGTCGACGGTAGTACCCGCAGGACCGTCCGTGTCGCGTGGTTTTAGGCTGAGTGCAAAAGGAATTGCTGCAAAAAGCAGCGCGCCCGCACCGATCGGCAGCAGCGACACGCCGTATTTCTTGCCGAGCGGAACCAGCGCCATGCCGGCGACAAAACCACCGATGGCGCCGCCGGCACCGATGATGCCGAACAGCTTTTTGCCCGTGCGCGCATCGAGCGCGGCGGAAGCCAGAATCCAGAATTGCACGGCAAGCAGCGAGTTCAAAGCCTCGGTCCACATAAAGTAAACGACCGAGGCAAGACCGGACATATTGAACGGAAGAAAGGCAACGTATGAGAAGGCCCCGAGCAGGGCCGAGGCGACGGCGAGCGCTACCGGGCTTGTGCCTCCTCTGGAGAGCAGGGTCTGGATGCGCACGATGGCGTACATGAGCACCGCGGTGAGAGCGATGAGGATCGGCAGGTGGCGGGCGTATTCTCCCTGCAGAAGGAAAGTGTCGCGGCTGGTGCGCGCGGTAATGTTGGAAGCGACCAGGAAGAATAAATAGAAGAAAAGGCGGAAAGCTATGCGTGAATCACTACTGCTGGGCATCGGGGTCCGCTAGTCTATTATCGGCTATGCTTGATTCCGATGCGAGCATAACGAACCCGGCTGCAAGCCAATACCGCCTCGTCTCTCGGTTCAGATAACTTTCGGAACCATTTCGCTAAATAACTTGACCCGGCAATGCGTGAAAATGACCCGGGTGCGCGGGCAGAAATGGATTAAAAGATCTATTGATCTGATCGCAGGAGGGGTGCTATGTTAAACAGATTTAAACTTAGACGAATGGGAATCTCGGTGACGCTGGGTTGTCTGGCCGTTACGCTGATGCAGTGCGGTCGGGGTTCCTCGGGCGAAGCCGGGGCAGGTATGGCGGGCATATCTGACGACGCATCGCAGAAGACTGTTCTGCAGATAGCGATAGGTTCCAAAGACCACACAACCCTGGTCGCCGCGGTCAAGGCAACAGACCTTGTCGATTCGCTGGCAAATCCCGGTCCGTTTACGGTATTCGCGCCCACGGACGCTGCCTTCGCCAAATTGCCAAAGGGAACCGTTGAAGGCCTGTTGAAGAAAAAAGCCGACCTGACGGAGATACTCGAAAACCATGTGATGACCTCGACGAGAAAGGTTTCGGCGTTCAAAGACGGAGAAACGCTGAAGATGTTCGGCAACATGGAAGTCCACATCACCAACAAGAACGGAAAGATGACTATCAACGGGGCGAACGTGATTGCCTCAGTGCCCGCCTCGAACGGCATCGTTCACGTCGTCGATTCGGTCATCTTGCCTATGAAAAAATGATCTGACTTTATCAATATGCAAGGAGTCAATATGAGTTCAAGAATAATTACCACCGTCGCAGTCGCAACACTCGTAATCTTTTTGGGGTCCTGCGACAAAAAAGATCTAAAGTTGGGTATCGGTCCAGTCAAGAAAGTTGAATTGACGGCACCGATAGATGCAAAGATGGTCGAAGAAGGAAAGGGCCTTTTTCAATTGAAATGCTCGGCGTGCCATGAGCTGGGCCAACGCAAAGTGGGGCCCGCGATGCATGGTGTCACACAGCGTCGCACACCCGAATGGATCATGAATATGATCCTGAATCCGGCCGAAATGCTGAAAGAAGATCCGCAGGCAAAAGAACTGCTGGAAACTTATCTTGTTCCGATGACTTTTCAAAATGTATCGCAGGAAGATACCAGAAAAATGCTGGAGTTTTTCCGTGATGCAGACTCAAAACCCCTCAACAGCGGGCCTGCGAGTGACCAGAAGAAATAAGTTAAGGAGAATAAAAATGAAGAATACCACAAAGGTGTTGCTGCCGCTCATAATGGCAGCATTGTTCGGGGCATCGTGCGGGGGCGGCGTGAAGAAAGCCGGTCTTGCTCCCGATGCGGCCAAAAGAACTTACGTGCCACCCGGAGAAAAAGACGAAGTATATTTGTTCACTTCGGGCGGTTATAGCGGTCAGATGGGCGTCTACGGAATTCCGTCCGGACGACTGTTCCGGGTAATTCCGATTTTCTCCCAGGACCCGACGACGGGTTACGGTTACAGCGAAGAAACCAAGAATATGCTCAAGACGACGAAGGGCATGATGACGTGGGATGATTCGCACCACCCGTTTCTGTCAAAGACGAAGGGTATGGATGATGGTCGTTGGATTTTCATCAACGGAAACAATACCCCGCGCATCGCCCGCATCAGTCTCAAGACGTTCGAGACCGAGGAAATTATTGAGATCCCGAACAGCGGCGGTAACCATGGTTCGCCGTACGGAACGGAAAACAACGAGTATCTGATGGCGTCGACGCGCTTCTCTGTGCCGATTCCGCAGCGTTCGCTGCCCGTCAATGATGCGACGATGAAGTCTGATTTTAAGGGCACGATTTCGATGATAAAGGTTGATCCCAAAGATGGTCGGATGAGCGTCGAACTCCAGGTGCTCGTACCCGGTTTCGACTACGACAAGGCGCGCTGCGGTAAGGGCGTGTCGAAAGACTGGTGCTTTTTCTCCACCTACAATACCGAGCAGGCCTCACAGATGCTCGAAATCAACGCCTCAAAGAACGACAAAGACTATATCCTCGCCTTCAACTGGGCCAAGGCAAAGTCATGCATCGGCAGCGCGAAAACAGTCAATGGTCCGCACTACAACAACTTCAGACCGGAAAACCGCGTGTCCGAATCAAAGCTGATTACGACGGTGAAGATGCTTAATCCCGCCGACTGTCCCGGTGTGATGTATTACCTGCCGACTCCGAAAAGCCCGCACGGGACCGACGTCGATCCGACGGGTGAGTATATTGTTGGCAGCGGAAAACTCGCGACGGTCATTACCGTACATTCGTTCAGCAAGCTCGTAAAAGCTTCTGCGGATCCGGCTTCAAAAAGCGGCGAAGTTGGCGGCATTCCGATCCTCAAATATGAATCCACAATGGCCGGCGAAGTCAAAAAAGCCTGCCTTGGGCCGCTGCATACAGAGTTTGATGCAAAGGGTTACGCATATACGAGCTGCTTTGTTTCGAGCGAAGTCGTGAAGTGGAAAATGTCCAGTTACGAAGTCGTCGAGCACCTGCCCGCTTACTACAGCGTCGGCCACCTGACCGTTGTCGGTGGCGATACTGTTGAGCCATACGGAAAATATCTGGTAGCTCTCAACAAGATCACGAAAGACCGGTTTCTGCCGGTGGGCATGGAGCTGATGCAGAGCGCGCAGCTCTATGATATCTCCGGATCGAATTCGCAACTACTGCTGGATTTTCCGACCATCGGCGAGCCGCACTATGCGCAAATGCTTCCGGCGGGTAAGATCAAGGACAAGACGGCCAAATTCTATCGCCTCGAAGAGAATAAGCATCCCTACGGGATCAAAAGCGAAGAAGAATCCTCCGTCAAACGCGAGGGCGGTTTTGTGCATGTCAGAATGTCTGCGATTCGGTCGCACTTCAAACCGGAAGTGGTTGAAGTCAACCGTGGCGATACCGTCTACTTTCACGTAACGAACCTTGAGCAGGATTATGACGTTCCGCACGGTTTTGCGGTTCACGGCGGCACTGCGCCGAATATTCTCATCATGCCGGGGCAGACGCTAACAGTGCGGTATGACGCGAACGAAACCGGGGTTTTCCCCTATTACTGTACGGATTTCTGCTCGGCGCTCCATCAGGAAATGCAGAGCTATGTTCGTGTAAAGTAGGCTAGTTATCTGAACGGCGAATGCCCGGGCGGGCGTTCGCCGGTATTTGTCAGGAGTACTATGTTTAAACAAACTTTAAGCAAAAGAAATCGGTTTCTGCTTCTCGGTGTTGCCGTTTCGATGCTGATCATCTACTTTACGCCGCTGTGGTCTATCAGCCTTGCAGCGCCCCAGTATCCCGAAGGACTGAAATTGCACATTTGGATCCGGAAAATCGTCGGGGGAACGGACTTTGATCTGCAAAATATCAATCTGTTGAATCACTATATCGGCATGCAAAAGATCGCCGAGAATGCGATACCCGAGCTGCTCTACATGCCTTATGTGCTCTACTATCTGATTGCCGGCGCGGTTGCGGCCTTTATCGTAAACCGGCTTTTTATGGTGTACCTGGGCCTGATCAATCTGGGGATCGTCGGGGTGGCCGGCGTGTATGATTTCTGGCGCTGGGAATATAATTTCGGTCACAATCTTGATCCGCACGCGGCAATGAAATTCGAGGGAATGACCTACCAGCCGCCACTTATCGGCTGTAAGGATCTGCTGAATATTACAGCATGCAGCTGGCCGCATGTTGGCGCAAGTATTTTGTTTGCTGTCGGCTTTGTCCTGGCGTATATTGTATTTACCGAGAGGATGAGATCCGCGAAACAATGAAAAGAATTTTCGCGACGGCGTTATTCGCCTTGCTGGCTTATTCCTGTGCGGCGAAGGGCCCCGTCGAAATACAGTTGGGTCATGAAAAATGCACATTTTGCCAAATGAAAATAGCCGATGAGAAATTCCACGGACAGGTGCGCTCCGAAAAAGGAAAATACTTCCACTTCGACAGCATCGAGTGTCTGTCGGCCTGGCGCATGAAACAGGCTGATCAGCACTCGCAGGCATGGCTGAGAGATTATGACTCAACTCGTTGGCTCTCTTCAGACGCGCAGATCGTCCAGTCTACTGATGTGCGCTCGCCTATGGGGCTGGGGCTGGCTGCTTTTGCATCGCGCTCGGCCGCAGAAGAGTTTATCCGGGCGAATTCGGGCAAAATACTGAGCGCATCCGATTTGGATCGGCTGATCGCCGGTTGGAGCATCAACAAGGTGTCCGAAAAAATTGCCGATCGCTGATCTATACGATCGTACTCGTATGGCAGCGCGTCGGGAAAGATTTCTGCAAAGCCGGTTGCGCCGCCTGTTGGTGTTTGCCGCGCTTTTTTTTGTCCTGGGCGGCGCGCTTTACGCCCGTACGATTCAAGTCTGTCAGACTTGCGACATAAGATCAATCCAGAAAGCTGTGGATAAGGCGCAGAACGGCGATCAGGTTTTTGTGGCCGAAGGCCGCTATCCGGAACAGATAACGATTGCGAAATCCATCCGGCTTACGGGAAAAAACTATCCGCACATCGATGGAAAATCCGTCGGGAATACTGTCAGCATCCGCGCGAAGCGCGTGATTGTTGAGAATTTTCTGATTACCTCGAGTGGCGTCAGCGACAGGTATGAGTATGCGGGAGTGCACGTCTCTGACAGCGGGGATTGCCAGATATTGCGCAACAGGATTCTGGATAATACGTACGGTGTCTACATAGCAAACGTGCGCAATTGCCATATCGGCGGCAATACAATTACCGGGAACACTATCAACGAAGTGCTCGGTGGCAACGGTGTGCATATGTGGAAAACCGAAGGTGTGCACGTATCGGGTAATACTATATCGCATCACCGCGATGGTATCTACATAGAGTTCTCGAAGAAAATGAAAATTGAGGATAACCACGCTTCGCATAACTTGAGGTATGGCATGCACTTCATGTACGCAGACCGAGGTGAATTTCGGCGGAATACTTTTACGCGTAACGAGACCGGCGTGGCAATCATGTATTCCAAGAGCATTGTTGTGGAACAGAATGTTTTTGAATACAGCTGGGGGCTGAGCGCTTATGGTCTGCTGCTGAAAGACATTGCGGATTCGGATTTTCGCCGGAACCGGTTTTTCAACAATACCGTGGCGGTTTTTGCCGATAACTCCAATCGGAACAGATTCGCAGAAAATGAGCTGGAAAAGAATGGTTTTGCACTGCAGGTATTTGGAAATTGTGAGGAAAACAAATTCATCCGCAACACGTTTCGGGCGAATTTTTTTGACGTCGGCTATAATGCGAAGGAAACCAGCAATGATTTCTCGGGCAATTATTGGGATCAATACGCGGGGTATGACCTGAACCGGGATGGCTTTGGTGATATCCCTTTCAAACCGGTCAGGGTATTCAGCTACTGGCTGACCAAGTACAATCCGCTGGCTGTTTTACTCCTGTCGCCGGCTCTTGAATTCCTGGAGACCGCGGAACGGGCGTTTCCCGTGATTACGCCGGTGAATTTGGTCGACTCGAAACCGCTGATGCGGCCCATCACCGGGAGGAAAAATTGAATCCATGATCCGGCTGAGATCTTTGAGTAAAACCTACCGCGGTTTCCGCTCGCTGAGCGAGGTTAATCTGGATATTCGGCCGGGCAATGCAGTCGCGCTCCTGGGGCCTAACGGTTCCGGTAAGACGACGCTCATTAAGTGTATTTTGGGGCTTGTGCAACCGGATAAAAAATCCCGGATTGACATGAAAGACGTTACGAGCATAGGCTACATGCCACAGACGCCCTCGTATCCTGCCAACCTGACTTGCAGCCAGATCATAACCTTGCTGGATGATCTGGCACCGGCCGATGCAAAAGTCAGGAAAAAACTCGTTGACTCACTTTCTATGGACGCGTTTCTTGTTAAGAAGTTCTCTACGCTGTCGCAGGGAATGAAACAGAAACTCAATATCCTGCAGTGCTTCATGGCGCAGCACCCGCTCTATATCCTCGATGAACCCACAGCTTCACTCGACCCGCTGATGGCCGTATTCGTCCGCGATCTTATCAAA
>CAYHJO010000069.1:0-8304 GCA_964356715.1 uncultured Turneriella sp.
GCAACCCGGCGCTGTCCGGCCGTCGGCCGGCGGAGTTTTTTCCGCGTAGAAAATAGATTTGTTGTAATCAATGTAGCCCTAGGAATATTTGCGAATGCGGTTCACGTACCACGGCTTTGTCCATTCAAACGGATACTCAATCCATTCTTCGCGGAACTTGCCTTCGCCGCGCGCGCCGTAGAGCAGACCGTTATGCTCGCTGTAGATAATACCCTCGTAGCCGACGGCTTTGTTCAGCCGCGAGCTGTCGATGAGGTAATGCCACAAATCGGTGACGGCAATCGGCAACTCGTAACGCCAGACGAATTCAAAGAGCGCCCCCGTTTCGAGCTCGGATAGCCGCCACGGAAAAAGTTGCAGACAGATTGCCGAACGCACGGAGGCGTCAGGGTCACCAACCGCCACGGAGGGCGCTGCATGTTGGTGACCCGAACGCACGGAGGCGTCAGGGTCAGTGTTGGCAGGGAAGGCATCTTTACGCTGACCGAGATCCGCAGACATAGACGCGGTCTATGCGTAACCGGGCCACCGTAAAGTAGATATTCGTTGACGAGTTACGACCTCGCTCGTCTAAGCAAGAAGGCTCAGGCGATGCAAAAACGTATAATCGGAATTTCCGGACTCGCCGGCGCGCTACTTGTATTGCCAATGTGCGGTTCGCTGATCGGTGAAACCGACCGCATTCGCATGCTCTACGCGCAGAAAAATCCGGTGACTGTTATTGCCACAGATCCCGCTGACAACAGTACTGCGCCGTACAATCAATCCTACATCGACGTCACTTTTTCGCATACGGTCGAGACCGGCACTGTGACTGCGCAATCGACATTCGGGGCATGCACGGGTTCGCTGCAGGTCAGCTACGACGGATTTCAGAATTGTCTCGCGGGTACAGTCGATGGGTCAGGCAATCCCCGTATCCGTTTTGTGCCTTTGGTCTTTCCAAAGGGCCTTGGGTTGCAGATCAAAGTGACTGCAGATGTGAAAAGCGACATTGGCATCGCGGTGATGCCCTATGTCTCCGCTGTCGGCTTTAAGCTTGGCGCGCCCTGCGGCAGCGAGAACTGCTTCTTCAGCTATACCACACCCTTGATGACAAACGCGGGAACCGCCACACAGATTTTTGCCATCCGCAGCGGCGCGCATAGCGGCAAATATCTTATATTGACTTCGAGCAGCACTACGACCACGCTGCTCGATCCCGTTGCGGTGACGACGAGCGCCGGGCCGACTTTGCCCGCTAACTGTGTGCCGGGTGATGGGGGACATAATTTTTACATCGCCACTGGTGCAACCAACAAGGGGAAGCAGGCGATCGTGCGCGGCGGCAATACCTCAGACTGGTGTCTCTACGATCCTGCAGGACATACCATTACGCTCAGCGGCACTGCTTTGCCTCTCACTGCAGGCGCGGGCGGTTTGTCGCTACAACCAACGAGCGCCACGAGCACTGAGGTAGATAATACTCTCGCACTGCGGGGACTTTCAACGAATGGCATCTTGCGTTATGCGCCTGCTTCGGAACTGTTCACCAACGTGTCGGCGTTTTATGTGGTCTCCGGAGCGATCGGCGCGGGAGCGCACGCGCTGAAACTGCAAACGGGCATCAATGCCGGTAAGTGGCTGATCATGAATGGCGCGCCGGCTCCCTCAACAACGACCTGGCTGTTCAGCGAATCGCCTGCCGGCTTTGCGGTGAGCACTGCGACGGCCGGTGCTCTCGGCGGCGGCGCAAAGAGCATAGAAATCGGCAGTGGTGCCAGCGGAAAGGTCGTCACACTGCTCGGCGGCGGCACTACTGACACCAGCACGCTCAATACTGCGACTTTCGCTGCGCCAACGTTGCAGAGCGGTGCACTGCCCGCGGCTGTTTCCAGCGCAGCGCTGCTTTTGCGGCAGAGCGGTACTAACTCGAACGATAATCCGCTCAAGCTGCACGGGGGCGTCGCCGCCGCGCACACAACGAGTGTGTACGATACTGCAGCGGGCACATTTTCTGCCGGACCGATTTCCACGGGTGCAATTCTCGATGGTTCAGCCCAAATCTACATTCCAGGCGCGTCCGGCGGCGCATTCTTCATCGTGAATGGCAGCACAATGCCTTCGACTTCTGTATATTTTCCGCACAACAATACTTTCAGCGCGACACGCACCCCGGGCAGTATCCCCAATGCCGGGGCGCACGCAGTCCGCATTAGCGGCGGCGCGAACGACGGCCGCACGCTGATTGTCGCCGCGGGCTTGACGAAGCATACGGCCGTGTATGATCCCCTGCGCCATGCCATTGCCGCGGGTGTCGATACCGTCAACGCAATCGCTGCGAGCGGATTCAGCGTGCCCTTAACGCGGGGATCTTATGCCGGCAATATTTTGACGTTTGTCGGCGGCGGCAGCGCTGTTTTCAATATCTATAATGCGGCAACGAACCAATACCTGACTTCGGTTGCGGCTGGGCTGCCAACAAGCGGTACGGTATTGGCAATGAACACCGGAGCGACGGCTTTTCCCATTTCCGGCACTGAGCAGATCATGATCGTGCGCGGTAACGGTACGGGAACACAGATTTTCAGCCAGTCAACCGGTGCGATTATTGCCGGAAACGCCACCAGCGTGACAGTGAATTCGGTGCCGCTGAATCTGCAATTCAGGACTTCGGTAGGAGTTGTGAAACAGGCAATTTATGCGCAATCGAACCAGCTGACCATTTTTGACCATGGTTTACTCACTTTCGCGACGGCGACGCTCACGGCTGCCGGTGGCAGCGGCGCGCAGATGTTTTTGATACCATCCGGTGCTGAGGCAGGTAATATTCTTTTCATCCATGGCGGCGGTTCGGCCGCGACTTCGATTATTAACCGCGATACCCTCACTGCGACCGCGGGACCTCCTGTCGGCGGTGCCGGTGCCTGCGGCAATACGGTGGTGGTGAACGCCGGCGCGCAACTGCTACCTATTCCTTATGGTGCAAATGCGGGCAAAGCCCTGTTGCTCGTCGGGGGAGATACGCCGACCACGTGTATGTACGATCCCGCCACGAATGCGTTCAGCGTGGGGCCGGTCACCAGCACTACCGGCTCGCCGGGCTATGCAATATCGAATGGTGCTCTGGCGTTCCGCACGAACGGCGGTATCTATCCGACATCTTTCGTGATTCTTTCAGGAGCTAACAAAAATGTATGGGGTACTTATGTTCCGTAGCCTGATGTTGATATCGGTTCTGACCGGTGGCGCGGCGTTTGCCGAGTAAAGCCCTTTGCAGCAGAATTTGATTTTCTCGTACCGCGGCTGCCTGATCTTTTTGTTTGTCGCAGCCGCCGCGCTCAGGGGGTTCATGCTTGCTTTGCCGGCATTCTCGACCGACACGCAGCGGTTTCTCGCCGACGGTCTGAACGTCGCGCAGGGAAAAAATCCTTATACAGCACCACCGCCGATCGAAATTGAATACAGACATTTGCGCTCGTTCTACCCGCCGCTGCAGCAGGCATTTTTCGGCGTTGCTGTGAAAGTCCACGCCTCGCCGTGGATTTTTCGTTTGCTGGGCGGGCTCGCCGAACTCGCATTTCTCACCTGGTTTATTGCACGCAAATGGCGCCGCGCATGGGTGCAGGATGTACCGGGTCGGCGTTGCACAGGAGGTGCATCAGCGCGACGACGGGTTGCGCGCTGGATAATTTTGTTTCTGCTGTTTAATCCGGTGAGCCTGCACGAGATCTGGCGCGAGGGCCATCTCGATCACATCGGCGCTTTTCTGCTGTATTTCGCGATCGTCAACGCGCGTGCGGCATTCGGCCGCAGACAAAGTAGCGTGCGCCGCTATCTCTATACGTTCGCCAGCATTGGCTGGAAATTCACCGGCATTCTTGCTCCCGCATTTTTTCTGCCGCGTGCAGCGACTCGCGGCTGGCAGGGGCTTCTCAGACGGGCGGTTTCGCCGTTTGCTCTCGCCTGCGGATTGTTCTTTGTGCTGCAATTTTTGCCCGGTGTGCTGCTGACCCCGTTTGCCGAACGCGGCTTTCTCGTCTATTCGCAGTACTGGCACCACGGTAATGGCATTGTGCACCTGTTTGAGGCTCTGGGGTTTGCTGCCGCACACGGCGTCTGGCTGGTTCAGCGTGGTATTCTCCTGGTTTTCGTGCTCAGTGCAATTCTTTATATGCTGCGCCGCTGGAGTTATTCCGAAATGCTGTATTTCTCACTGGGCACACTGGTTGTACTGTTTCCCGTGCAGCATCCATGGTACTATTTCCTGCTATTTCCCGTGATTTTACTTTCGCGGCAATGGCGCCCGCTTCTCGCGCTGCTGTGTCTCGCCGCACCGCTGTCATACCTGGGCTACATTGCTCCGCTCAAATCGGTCGGTTTTATCGCGACCTCAATCCTGTGGTTCAGCGGATGCATAATTCATTTTACCCGCCGTTCTCAATACCGACTGCGGTGACACCGCATGCGCCTTGTATCGCTTCTTATCTTATGTTTTTCGCTGCATGCCGCTGCGGCACCGACGGAGGAAAACCGTTATTTTTTTTACCGCGCGGTCAAAAATGACGTTACGATTTACCTGCTCGGTTCGATGCACATGGGACGCCCGAAAGACCCTGCGTATCCCGAAAAGATTTATGCCGCGCTGAAAGAAAGCCGCCTTTTTATACTCGAAGGCGAAGTACGTAAAGACAAGATCCACCCGCCTGACATCACCAAAGTGACTCTGCCGGATGGTGAGACCATCAGCGAAAAGCTGACCGCCGCTGAGATTGCCCGCTTTGACAAGATCTGCGAAATGCTCAAAATCCAGCGCCGCAGCGTCGACGTTTTTGATCCGCTCTTTGTGGAATTCATGTTTGGTTACAAGCTCGCCGCACGCGAGGGTTTCAGCCTTGATCTCGGCACAGAGCACCAGCTACTGCGCCGCATCGCGACTTTCCCCGAATTGGCGCGCCCTGAAATTATTGCGTGGGAAAACTCGGATGAAGTATTGAGCCTTTTACACAAAGTGCCCCACAAAAAGCAGTTTCAACGCTTTCGGTCTTTTTTGCAGTACGCAACAAAAGTGACCGATGGCAACATACCGCAAATGCAGTCTGTCTGGCGGCGCGGCGACGGTGACGAACTGTGGCGCCTGTACAACTATGCAGACCCCGGACTCGGTGTGGACGACACGTTCAACCAGATATTTATTTACGACCGCAATGCACGTATGGCAAGGCAGTTGATTGAACAGAGTGAAAAATTGCAGAAGCGCGGCCCGTTCTTTCTCGTGACAGGCGCGCTGCACCTTGTCGGTGACAAAAGTATACAATCTTTTCTGGAAAAAGCGGGCTTTAAAATCGAGCGTCTATGAAAAAATGGGGATGTGAAAAATGCGACGGTCTGGGTTACCGTACGGTACCGCAGCTCACGCGGCGGCGGGCGACTCATGTGCTCGAAATCTGCGACTGCGTGAGCGCGCTTTGCCAGGTCTGTCCGGGCGACGGGGTGAATCCTTATCTTTATCTCGACACCGTTGCGGGAAAAATACGCCCGTGCGACTGCAAAGAACCGCGCGATCGTTTTTCGCGCGTGCAGGATCTCTTCAACCAGTCGAATGTGCCAACCAAATACCGTTACCAGCGGCTCAAAGATTTTAACCTGCAGCCGCAATATCCCAACCCGACCAAGGCACCCGAGCTCGACGGAGCGAAACGCCAGGCAAATATCGCGCTCACCGCGGCGTTCGACCGGGCGCGGCTTTTTATCGAAGCGCAGAAAAAAGTTCTGACTGCGCCGCAGAGTGTGAACCCAACAGATCTCAAAGGGTTATTCTTTATCGGACCACCCGGTACGGGAAAGTCGCTGTTAGCTGCGATGATTCTCAATGAACTGATTCTCACCACGAACCTCAGTTGCCGGTACGTAAAAATTTCGCGTGATTTTTTCCAGATGTTGCGCGCGACGTTCAGTAACGATTCGGGCAGTTATGGCAAAACCGATTCGGTGTTTAACGACATCGCGCGGCAAGACGTGCTGGTGATCGATGACTTTGGCATACAGTCAGATTCTGAATGGGAGCAGCGGCAACTGTACGATCTGATCGATGCGCGCTACGAAAGCGATCTGCCGACGATTGTGACATCCAACATCGACCTGGAAGCTGTTAAGAATCTGTTTAAAGGCCGCATCTACTCACGCTTCACCGAAATGCTGCACACTGTGGAGTTTTTTCAGGTGCGCGATTACCGCAAAGATATCCATTCGCTGCATTAGCAAGAGTACGCTACTGCCATTCGAGGCGAAAATGGCGACCATCGTTGCATGAAACAAAGCGGTATTCGGGATTGTCGACCGCACTTTCTTTGACCGGTGGCGTAACCAGAATCTCGTAAGCATCGGCGGTGTCTTCGCCCAGCTTACTGGCGGTATTCACTTCATGTCCGAAGACGTCTATATCACCGATGCGTAACACCTTGCCATAACCGATGCCGACGCAAAGCAGCACCTTCTCTTCTTCGGCCTTGTCTTTGTTATAAATCAGCAGTGCCCGCTGCATCGCAATCGCGCCACTCATGGCCTTTGAGACGTTGCGGAATATAACCAGCAGGCTGTCGCCTTCGGCTTTGAGCAGAATGCCGTCGTGGTCTTCAATGATCGGAATCAGTAGTCGCTCTGATTCATAGATCGTCTGCAAAAAGTGAATGATGCCGAATTTCGCGACGTTGCGCGAAAAGCCCGAAAGGTCGGTGAACATGATTGCCCATGACTCGCCAAACAGGTCCCATATGCGGTTGTCGATCTTGTCTTTGTCCGCGCCGGGTCTGAGGCGGTCTTCAATGAGTTTTTCCAATCTGTCTTCGCTGGCGCTTGCGCCAATCATGCCACGGTATGCCATGGCGTAGGCTCTGTTCACCCCCTGCGACTGCAATCAATTTATGCTGCCGGTGAGGTTCCCGCTGACCGGCAAGCGTTTTCACACCCGGCCAGCGTAAAAGCTTTACGGCCTGACGCGTCGATGACTATCGACGCGTTATGGCAATAGATACCAGTCTGTTAGACTTCAACATCACCCCTGAGCTTCAGGAAATGGCCGATTTACTGCATGAAATCTGCCAAAAAGAAGTGGTGCCGCGCCGCGCCGAAATGGACGAGCACGAAAAATACCCGTTCGAAGTGTTTGCGAAATTCAAAGAAGCGGGCTTGCCGGCGATCATGTATCCCGAAGAATACGGCGGTGCCGGTCTCGGGCTCTTTGCCTCGATTATGTTTGCCGAAATTGTCAGCGAATACTGCCTGGGTGTTAATACCGCAATCTCCGCAACTAAGCTGGGCGCGCTGCCGATTGAACACGGTGGCACTGAAGAACAGAAGAAAAAGTACCTCAGCGCCTTTGCTTCGGGCGATAAGATCGGCGCCTTTGGCCTGACCGAGCCCAACGCCGGTTCTGACGTGCCCAATCTCTCAACCACGGCGGTCAAAAAAGGCGACCGTTATGTGCTCAACGGCACCAAGCAGTGGATCTCAAACTCCGGTGTGGCAGACGTCTACACCATCTTTGCGCTGACCGACAAGAGCAAAGGCCCGCGCGGTATGTCATGCTTCATCGTTGAAAAAGATACTCCCGGTCTCTCTTACGGTAAGCTCGAACAAAAAATGGGCATCCGCTGCTCACACACGCGCCAGGTGATTCTCGAAGATTGCGAAGTGCCCGAAGAAAATCTGGTAGGATTAAAGCCGAACCGCGGATTTATTCACGCATTCCAGACTCTGAGCTCGTCGCGCCCGGCAGTCGCCGCGTCAGCTGTGGGCCTCGCGGTCGGCGCTTATAAAGAAGCCGTGAAGTACGCGCGCCAGCGCGAGCAGTTCGGCAAGAATATCATCAACTTCCAGGCAGTGCAACACATGCTGGCCGACATGGCGACGCGCATCGAGCAGGCGCGCCTGATCACTTACCGCGCCGCGAAATATGCGATGGCGGGTCACCCCGAAGCGGCAAAATATTCGGCGATGGCAAAGTATGCTGCGTCTGAAACGGCGGTAGCGGTCGCGAACGACGCGCTGCAGCTGCACGGTGGTTATGGTTTCACAAAAGACTATCCGGTTGAAAAAATGTACCGCGACGCGAAGATTCTGACAATCTACGAAGGCACGAGCCAGATCCAGAAAAACGAAATCGGCGCGTACATTATTAAAGAGTCGGCTAACCTGAAGTAAGATAACGACTCATGCGGGCTAAGCCCCCATGAGTGGGCACAACTCAAAATTATGCACAGCGGCCGATTTGCCCAGGTTATTAAAAAAAAACAGCAAGCCGACAAGGTCTGTAGTAGTGCAAAA
>CAYHJO010000069.1:8314-17509 GCA_964356715.1 uncultured Turneriella sp.
GGCGTGTGCCCTCCCGTCCGGGGGGCAAATTTATTAACCCGGGGTCAACCGTAATTAAAAAAAACCACGCTGCGGGCCACCCCCCTAATTTGGCGTCACAACTCTATATTCTGCACTGCGGCCGATTGGCCGAGGTTCTTCAAAAAATCCTGCATGCCGACAAGGTCTGTCGTCGTGAAAAAGACCTGACCCACGCCGCCGAGAAAATCAATAAAGCTTGCACGGCGCGACAGGTCGAGCTCGTTCAGTACATCATCAATCAGTAGCACGGGGCGTCGCCCGAGTTTGCCCTGCATGTAGGTGAATTGCGCCATTTTGAGCGCGAGGGCCGCAGTGCGCTTTTGTCCCTGTGAACCAACCGTGCGTATTTCGCGCTCGCTGTTGCCGTCGGCGAGAAAGAATACCCGGTCGCGGTGTATGCCGCTTGTCGTTTGTCTGAGGCGCAGGTCGTTCGCCCGGTGGTCTCTGAGCATTTGCAGGTAATCATCGACCGTGCTCACCTGCTTCGTGTCGCCATGGTATGTGATCTGCCAGACGTCTCTCCCAGCGGAAATTTTGGCAACGTTGGCCGCAAAAGGTGCAGCAAATTCAGGGATAAACTGCCGCCGTTTTTCGAGTATCTGCACGCCGGAGCTCGCGAGTTCGCGGTCAATGGCGGCGAGCACCGATTCATCGGGCCGCGATTTAAGCAGCTGGCTGCGCATCTTGAGGGCGCGGTGGTAATGCTGCAACGCGGAGAAGTAAGCAGGGTAGAGCATTGAGAGCAATAGGTCGAGAAAGCGCCGCCTTTCCGAATGGTCGCCGGCGATGATGCGCATGTCGTCGGGCGACAGCACAACCGCGGGAATGCGGCCGATGATATTCGCGGCCCTTTCGTTCGTGCGGCCGTCAAAACTGTAGCGCTTAGCGACCGCCGCCTTCGGGTCATCGGGATTGCTTCCGTACGCGATCGCAATGCGGTGTTTTTCGCTATCGATCGAAAATCCGACCTCGAGACGGTAGAAGCTCGCATTAAAGCGCACCATTTCGCGGTCGAGAGCAAAGCGGAACGACTTGAGAAACGAAGCCAGCCCCAGCGCCTCCAGGATTGTCGTCTTGCCGGCGCCATTGTTGCCGGTGACAAAAATTAGGCCGTCAGAAAAAGTGTACTGCGCACTTTCCGCATTGCGGAAATTGCTCAGTGTGAGACCGTGAATGATAACAGGAAGCGGCGCGTTCGGAGTTGTCTGCACAGTGCCGGTCGTTGCGACGAGGTTTATGCGAGTCTCTGCTTCAGAGCGTAGTCGAAACGCCCGGCCCGTTATATTTTCATCGGCATCACGAGTGCAATAAAGTCCGGATCGTCGACATCCTGCACAACCAGCGGTTTGTTCGCGTCGTTCATGCCGAGGCGCACGCGCGGGCAGGTGAGCGCTTTGAGGATTTCAATCAGGTACGTAATGTTAAAACCAATCTCGAGGCGTTCGCCCGAGTAGTCTGCGTCGATCGCGACTTCGGCGCGGCTGCCCTGGCCGGATGACTGTCCGGTGATGTGCAGCTTTTTGCCTTCAAGCATCATGCGGCACTGGTGCGACGGTGGTTCTGTCACGGGGCGAATCTGCTGCAATGCTTCGATCAGTTTGTCGCGGCTGAGCTCGAGCTGAACCGTGATGTCCTGGGGCAGCACGCGTTTGTAATCCGGGAATTTTCCTTCGAGAAGGCGGCTCGACAATTGCGCGTCGCCGACGCGCACAAACAGGTCGCGTTGTTCTACACCGATCAGCACCTCGTCTGCCACATCGATGAGTTTCTGCATTTCGCGAATGGCCTTCGCGTGCACGACGACATCCGTACCCTGCGGCAGGTTTGCCGGCGACGCCAGCTTGCGTGTGATGGCGGCGAGGCGGCGCCCGTCGGTGCCGACCAGCGTAAGCTCATTGCCGTTCGCCTGAAAGCAGACGCCATTGTAAATGTAGCGGTTGTCTTCCTGTGAAATAGCATACTGTGTTTTGCGGATCATCTCTTCGAGAATAGAAGATGAGACCGCGAACAGTTTATTGTCGCTGAGGCGGTTGAGCGTCGGAAAATGTTTTGCAGAATTGCCGGGCATGGTGTACGCCGCCGACGCATCGCTTGTGCCGCGCAGATTCACCCGAAACGCTGCCGCGCCTTCTTCGGGTGTCTCTTCGGTTTCCACCTCGACGATAAGGTCTTTGGAAACCAGAGAACCGACGTATTCCTGAAATTGTTTGGCGGGAATGATGAATTCCCCCGGGGTGCCGTTCTCAACGGGAACAGTAATGCGCGCTGTTGTCTCCATATCAGAAGCCGTGATGCTGACCTGCTTCGCCTCAACGGCAATGAGCAGGTTTGAGAGCATGGTACCCATGTCGCGGTGCGGAATGATGGCGTCGATGCGGCGTACTGCCTTGTCGATCGAATCTTTGTGCGTCTGGAATTTCATATGCGGAAGTAAGCACAATGAGAAAGCATTGATACGACATAAAGCAAAATATGTATTGATTTAGAACGGCGGCGCTGCCGCCGTTCTAAATCAATACTGATGAATACTGCCATGACCATTGAATACGACGGGGCCGCTTATTACGGCTTCCAGCGGCAGAGCAAACAAATCTCTGTGCAGGGCGAACTGGAACGGGTTCTGACGACGATCCTGCGTCGGCCCGTCAGGGTCTGGTGCGCCGGGCGCACCGATACCGGGGTCAATGCACTCGGCCAGGTGATCCATTTCGCCGGCGGCCACCCGAAGAGCATCGAGCTCTTGATCTATGCGATGAACAGCCTTTTGCCTAAAGACATCGCGGTTCGCCACGCGGCAGAGGTGCCAGAGCGTTTTCATGCCCGGTTTTCATGCCTGCAACGCGAATATGTCTACATCATCTACAATGCCCCGTATCGTCCGGGCACGCTCGGTTACAAGGCGCTATGGATACGCGACGCGCTCGACTGGAATGCCGTGCGCGAGGCGATTCCGCATATTCTGGGAGAAAATGACTTCGCGGCTTTCACCAGGGCGAAGCTCGTGAAACGAGGCGAAACCACCTTTCGGCGCATCGATGACCTTAAGGTCATCGAAGACGGGCAATATACCTACCTGCATATCAAGGGCTCGGGTTTTCTGCATAACATGATCCGCATTCTCACCGGTACCTTGTTGGATATAGCCCGCGGCAACATAAAGCCCGAAGACATGGCCGGCATTCTTGCGAAACAGGACCGGCTCGCGGCCGGGGTTACGCTCAAGCCGCACGCACTGTATTTTCTCCACGCGGAATATGCGGATTATGACCAGACAAAGGTCACGCACTGGCTGCGGCGGCGTTTGTTGTCCGCGGAGTCTGGCGCCGAATCAGTGCGGTTCCCGCTTTAATACTTGCGCAACTGGCTTAACCATACACGCCGCGCATCCATGCCGGCAGCATGCCTGCGACCATGCGACCCATCGCATCCATAATGTCCTGCTTGCGCGTCTCTTTCGGATACGCAGAGGCATCGAGTGCGCATATTCCCGCCGGCGCTGCAGCTGCCGGCCCGACAAACACCGGTTCGCCGATGCGCATCGAACCTTCGGTAAAACCAAACGTAAAACTTTCCGCGTGCAGAATTTTTTCAGGCCCTTCGACCGCAACGGGCAACACGACTGTACCGTCGAGATAGCTGAACAGCGGGCCGTGGAAAGGCAGCATCGCATTGTTACGGCTGCGCGTGCCTTCCGGGTAGAGCACGAGCGCCTCACCGCTTTTTTGCCGTTCTTTCGCTTCTCTGTACGAGCGCAGGTTGAGGCGCATCAATTCGCGCCGAATCGATTCGTTGTCGGCCATGTCGCGCGGCGAAGCAACGAGCATGGTGCGAAACGCACGGCCGGCAACGCGCGTGAAGTCAGAGGTAAAAACGAGCCGGCCGGTAATAAAAAAGAACTGCTCTGCGTAACGCCTGAAATCCGCCTCACGCCCCAAAAGCATCTGCGTCACCGTCGCGTCAAACAGGCTCAGGTGGTTTGAGACGATCGTCACGCCGGGGCCCGTCAGCGCCGGTATCACGCGCGCAAAATTCCCGCTGCCTTCAAGCGTGAAGCGGCTGAGCAGCGGTTCGAAAATTGCATACATCAGCGCATGCATATGTTTATCGGGTTCGAGAAATGGCGAGCCGTCGAGCAGCTCGGGATGGTGTTCAAAATCCAGAATCGGCGGTAAGTTAGTCACGTGCGAAAGGCGGATGTATTCTTTGAGGAGTTTTTCGGCTTCGTGCGCGGCCATACCCGCGGCCACAAACGATTCGACACCGGCCAGGAACTGGTCTTCCCAGGGAAACTTCGCCATGGGACAAAATGGGAAAATTGGACAGCGGGTAAATTTAACAATCAACCGGAATTTGCTGCCCGGCCGATTTTACGTTACAAACTTTCAAATGCCTTACTGCGCAGGGGCGGTCGTGATTTTCTGCCAGCGATCGCAACCGTCGCTCAGGCCAAAGTCGCAGGCGCTGCGGAAATAACGCGCGGCCGTCTTTGCGTTTTGCGCCACGTGCTGTCCGAATTGATACATGATACCCAGATTGTTGCAGCTTCGCGCTTCGCGGTAACGGCAACCGCGTTCGTACAGATATTTTGCGTCTGATTTCATGTGCGTGTGCGTGAAATACTGGTAACCGGCATTCGTGCACGCCAACGGATTTTTTCGCCCGCAGCGCTTTTCGAGCAGGCGCAGTCCGTCGAAGCGGTATTGTACTGAATCTTTTATGCTCTGCGGCACTCCGTCGCCGGTCTGGAAGCGATCGGCGAGCCTGAAACAATATTCGGGGTTTTCATTCGCACAGGCGGCGACTTCGCCGATGGGGGAGTTTGCCCACCACCATATATAAGCCCCCATGACCATCGAAACTACCAGCATCGGTATGCACAACAGGCAAAGCAGAACCCAGCGGATGCGCTCCCTGCGCCTGCCGGCAAAGGCGTCGGCGAGAGTGCGCCGTTGCTCGGCGCTCGGTTTGAGCTCGCTCCTGAAGTCGAGGCCGAGAATATTCTGCGTCGAGCAGTAAAGGCAGCGCACGATCATGCTGCCAATGCGTGGACGCAGCGGCGCTCCGCAGCTGCGGCACAGATGCGGCGAATTGTCGTCTGCCGGCGGCACCGCGGCAAATCCGAACGTGATGAGGCGCAGTGCCCGTCGGTTGACGAGGCTTGCGCGTGTGAGAAAAAAAACCGTGCAGTAGGCCGTCGCAAAGAACAGCGCAAAGATCAGCGTCAGAATAATATTGGTCATCGAGCGCTTATCAAACCATTCGTAGGCGAGATAGATAAGCGGCACCATAACCAGCAGAACGAGTCCTCCGGTCTTCAGGCGCAATGATGCCCAGCGCGCTTTGCCCTGATTCAGCAGTGATTTCAGCAGCGCCTCGGATTTGCTGTCGTGTTCGGCCGTTTTGCGGAGAGCGCTGATTTTTTCCTGCAATTCGACCGGCACCGGAATGGATTCTCTGCAGTAGAGACAATCCGTGACGGGCGTCTCGTCGGGAGGGTTTGCGCTGCCGCAGTGAGGGCAATGCAAAAGCGCAATCGTCGTATTTGCATGGATAAAATTCCTTTTAAGCCTTGCGGCGATCTCCGCACGTCCCGCGACGGTGTGTGCCTGCATGCGGTTCTTCAGCGTATCGTGCAGCGCGTGGACTGATTCCGTATCGAGCTCGTTTTCACCGCGGGCGAGCATGATCTGCTGCGGACGTTTTTCATCCGCATCTTCTTTTTCGAGCAAAAGCGTTGTTTCAGAGTACGCCACGCTTCTGAAGGTGACGCCGAAAATGCGGTCGAGAATTTTGTCGCCGCCAAATATGGCAAAAAGCAGGCTCAGTGGCACCGTAATGCCGCTGAACAGCAACCTCCACAGCGTATAGCGTTCCTGTTTCCGTACGGCCAAAGTTAACTTCCAGTCCTGAAGTTCCTGCCAGCTGAAGTGCAGGCGCGCGCGGTAGGTGCGCCGGAAAAATCTGAGAAAAAACGGCAATGGATCGCGTTCGATGATTAGCCCGTTTTCTGTGATGACCGCGTCAGACGGCCATTCGACAATAACCTGTTTTGCGGCCTGCCATCCGGCCATCGAGGCAAACAGCCCGCCAAAGACCCAAGCAGCGTACCAGAATATATTGCCGTCGCGAAAACCCAGAATCGTCAGATAGAAGCTGGTGATGATGTACCAGCCGGGCAAGAGCGCCAGCGCAGCGCGGCTGAGATTCCACAGCGCGGAAACGCCAACATTGAGGGGAAGCCGGACTGTTTTTTGCATACCGCTGCTGAGTCGATTGGGTAAACGCAGACGGCATGTCCAGCATGCGCAGTGTTTAACACCCCGCCAAGCGTTTGACACAACATGTGTCTGTGTTCCGACAGGCCATGGCATACGACGAACACCTCGCCGACCGCATTGCACAGGCGCTGCGCTCACAGCGCGCGGGATTTGAAGAGAAAAAAATGTTCGGTGGCCTGTGTTTTCTTGTGCACGACAAGATGTGCCTTGGCATTGTCGGCAACCAGCTGATGGCGCGCATCGACCCAGCCGATTACGACGCTTTTGTGCAAGAGCGCGGTGTCGGACCGATGACGTTTTCGGGTAAAGAAATGAAAGGCTTTCTTTATGTGCAACCTGAGGCCGTCGATCGCGATGAAGATCTTGCCCTCTGGGTGAAGCGCTGTCTCGACTTTAATCCCCAGGCAAAATCGAGCAAGGCGAAGAAAGCAAAATCGCCGGTATCGGCAAAAAAACCTGCCACGAAGCCAGTCAAAAAAGCGAACGCCAAGACAGCTACACGAAAGACCCAAAAGCCACCGAAGAAAAAGGTTCGGGCAAGAACCCCCGCCGCCACAACAAAACAAAAGGGAACGAAGAAAGGGCCCAAACGCTAAGCTGGCAAAGTGATCCTGCAATGGGAACAGAGTAATTATGCTTCGGTTTTGTTTCACGGCGCGTACGCCCATTCGGTCGCTCGTCAGGCGGTTCGCAATCAACTTGGTGATGGCGAGCATGCTCGGCGGATGTTTTGAGAATACGCCTTCAAATGCCGTTGTGCTGATCTTGACAATCTCACAAGTCAGCGTTGCAATAACTGTAGCGGTGCGAGGCTCACCGATTAACAGAGCGATCTTCTGCCAATGAGCCGAACGAATGCCCTGATTTCTTCAGGATGGTTTCAGCTGTTAGATTCAGGAACAGATCAGAGCGGGCAATTGCCTTCTTGACGGATAGCGCTTGGCTTGCAGATGGCATGGTCGCCTATCCGTTGTCTGCCGTTTCAGTGCTCCACGGAAGTCACGGCTTCTTCTGAATATTTGTGAATTTTGGACAAAATTCGCCGCAGTTCTTTTTCCTTTTCTTCCAAGTCGAATGAGTTTTGCAGATTCAGCCAAAATTGAGCTGTTGTTCCAAAAAATTTTGACAGTCGAAGTGCTGTATCTGCTGTAATACTCCTTTTCCTATGAATAATATCGCTAATTCTCTTGGGGTCAAGTCCAGTGTCTTTAGCCAAGCGGTACCCCGTAACATTAAATGGTTGCATAAATTCTTCTTTCAGAATCTCGCCGGGATGTATGTTTGGCAAATTTTTTCTCATGAAAGCCTCCTAGTGATAATCTACGATTTCAACCTCTTGCGCAGTACCGTCATTCCATTTAAAGCAAATTCGGTATTGCATATTTATACTGATACTATATTGTCCTGCGCGATCGCCCTCTAACCTGTGCAATCTGTTCCCCGGCGGTACCCTCAAATCCTCAATTTTCACGGCTGCATCCAACATTCTCAGTTTCATCCGTGCCTTTGCTTGAATCTCGTAAGGCAATTTCTTTGAAATCTGCCCGGACCAAACTTTCTCGGCCTCTGAATCTGAGAAAGAAAGAATCACAGGACAATATATTCATGTCTCACCATGGTGTAAAATGAATATATGAATATCTTCGCGCTGAAATGCCAGCCACCACTAATCAGCCAAACACCCCCAACCAATGGCTACGGTACTCGGCGAAGCGTCCCGCGAGAATCGCATTGCGCATGTTCTTCATAAAGCCATGCATGAAGTACAGGTTGTGGTAGGTGCTCAGCATCAAACCCAGAATTTCGTTCTGTTTGTGCAGATGCCTGATATAGCCGAGCGAATATCTTTTGCACACCCTACATCCGCATTCGCTGTCCATGGCGGCGTCTGAACGCGCGTGTTTGAGGTTGCGCAGATTCACTTTGCCGGTCGAAGTAAACACCTGACCGTTGCGTGCATTGCGCGTCGGCAGTACGCAGTCATACATGTCGACGCCGAGCGCCACACCGTTCAGAATTTCCGGTATCGTGCCGACACCCATCACATAACGCGGTTTGTTTTTTGGTAGGTGCTCAATCGCCGGGGCGAGCGATGGCATAAAATGTTCGAGCGGTTCGCCGACAGACAGCCCGCCGATCGCATAACCCGGCAGATCGATGTCGCTGACCGCACGCGCGCTCTCGGCCCTCAGCTGTGGGTTTACTCCCCCCTGTGAAATGCCGAATAGGGTTTGATGCCGCGGGTCGCGCAGCCAATGCTCTTTACATTCGGCGAGCCAGCGGTGCGTGCGCACGAGGCTTTCTTTAAGGCGTTTGTCGTCGGCGGGGTAGGGCGCGCAGTCGTCGATCGGCATCATAATGTCAGAGCCGATGTTGCGTTGGATCTCAACCGTGTTCGCGGGTGAAACCAGGTGCTCGCTGCCATCGAGGTGTGAACGAAAAATGACACCGTGTTCCGCGAGTTTCACGTTCTTGCTGAGGGAGAATGCCTGGTAGCCGCCCGAGTCGGTCAGCACCGCGAACGGCCAGGACATGAAGTTGTGTATGCCGCCCGCGTCACGGATGACATCCGCACCCGGGCGCAGGTACAGGTGGTACGTATTGCCGAGAATCAGGCGAAAGCCGATCTCTTCGAGGTCTTCCTGGCTGATCGCCTTGACCGTCGCCTGCGTGCCGACGGGCATAAAAATAGGAGTTTCAACTATCGTGTTGGTGAAGGTCAGCTTGCCGGCGCGAGCCTCTCCGTCAGTGGCTTGAATGTCAAATTGCATGAGATGAAAGAAATGGGCTGTGCGGGGGGGGGGGAACCCCCCCCCCCCCCCCCCCCAGGTAACAAAGCGGCCGGTGGTGGCGAAAAAAATTTGTTTTGTGGAGGGCGGGGGTTTTTTAGTTGTAT
>CAYHJO010000069.1:17519-18733 GCA_964356715.1 uncultured Turneriella sp.
CTATGGGGTTGGTGACGGTCTGCTTGCCGGCGCGAGCCTCGCCGTCCGGGGCTTTATTGTCAAATTGCATCAGATGAAACAATTTGGCTGTGCGGGGCGCGCTAACGCGAGCACCGCACAGCCTCATGTACCTACGGCGAAGTCTGAGCGAAAAGCATTTTCGTTGTGACTCGCGCGTGAATTTTGACTTGCATGCAGATTCCCCGGTTACCTGCAAAACCCGTCTATTCGCCGTTCCAGACCGATCTGGATTTTTTTGAACTGTTCGGGCGCATCGAGCAGCAGTTCGAAACCTGCTTTTTGCTCGAATCGATGGGCGAGCAGGGCTATGACTCGCGGTATTCTGTGATCGGCTTCGAGCCCGACTATGATTTCGTGGCTCTGCCGGGCGCGGTGCTTGTGCGCCACGCTGGCAAAGAAGAAAAAATTTCCACCGAAAATCCGTATTATTACCTGCGCGAAATTCTGCCGCGCGATGTGCTGACGCGTAACTATGCCGGCGGCCTCGTCGGCTATCTCGGTTATGACTGCGGCAATTTTTTTGAGCCGACGCTGGGTTTAAAAAGCCATGAGGATTTCCCGGCGTTCCACATGGGGCTTTTCACCGACGGCCTGTTGCACGACAAGATGACCGGCGAAACCACCTACTTCTATTTTTTGGCCGACCGCCGCGCCGCAATTGCACAAGCTGCGGCGAAACCACGTGCAAAACAAACGACCGCGGTGCAGTCTCTCGGCCAGTCAAAAACGCAGGCGCAGCATGCGACGATGGTCGAAACCGCCAAACAGGAAATTATCGACGGTAATACTTTCCAAGTACAGATTGGCTTTACCGAAAAGTACCAGGTCGCAGGCGATTGGCTGAATATCTATACGAGCCTGCGCGCGATCAACCCGTCGCCGCACATGTTCTTCATGAAGTTTAAGATGGCCACTGGCCTGCCGCAGGCAGGGAATCGCACTCACCGTTTGGTGGGTGCCAGCCCCGAGCTTTTGTACCGCCAGCGCCAGGGTGAAATGGAAAGCTTTCCGTTGGCCGGCACGACGCGCCGCGGCAAAAACTTCGAAGAAGACCAACAGTTGGTACGCACTTTGCTTTCAGACCCAAAAGAAATTGCCGAGCACAACATGCTGGTTGACTTGCACCGCAACGACCTTGGCCGCGTCGCGCGTTACGGTTCGGTCAAAGTCCGGCGGATTTTTGATGTGAAAAA
>CAYHJO010000070.1:0-18621 GCA_964356715.1 uncultured Turneriella sp.
CCGCCGTTGAGTGGAAACTGCTTCGCCGTCAGGCGCGGGCCTGAGCCGCGCTGGCCAGGGCCGAAATTATTTCACAAACGCGGCAATCTTAGTGAGTGCGGCTTCAATCTCTTTGCGTCCGGTCGCATAAGAACAGCGGATAAATCCTTCTCCCGATTCGCCGAATGCGGTACCGGGCACCACCGCTACGTTCTGTGCTTCGAGCAGATCTTTCGCGAACTGCATCGAGGTTTTTCCCGTCGAGCGGATATCCGGGAAAACATAGAAGGCACCCTGCGGCATAAAGCATTTCAGGCCCATGTCATTGAAGCCTTTGACTATCAGATCGCGGCGCAGGCGGTATTCGTCGCGCATTCTGTCGCGGTCAGAAAGCGCGTATTTGAGCGCGGTTTCGGCCGCGATCTGGCCCAGCGTCGGCGCGCACAGCATCGAGTACTGGTGTATCTTTGTCATCGCACGAATCAGGTTTTCGTCGCCGCAGGCATAGCCGATACGCCAGCCGGTCATGGCAAACGCTTTGGAAAAGCCACCCAACAGTAACGTGCGTTCGCGCATGCCGGGAAGCCGCGGAAAGGGAATATGTGTTTCTTCGTAGTTGAGTTCACCATAAATTTCGTCCGAAATAACCAGCAGATTATGTTGTTCTGCCACCGCTGCAATGTGCCTGAGCTCCGCCTCACCGATGGATGCGCCGGTCGGGTTTGAGGGGTAGTTTAGAAACAGCGCCTTGGACTTTACGCCGCTGGCATTGACCACCTTTTCAATGTTACTTGCCTGTAGTGCAAAGTCAGTGGCTTCTGTCGCGAGCACCTTTTGCGGCACACCGCCTGCAAGGCGAATCATCGGGTCGTATGAAACGTAGCAGGGTTCGGGATAAATGACTCCGTCGCCCGGGTTTAGCAGCGCGCGAAAGGCTAAATCCACACCCTGCGACACACCGACGGTGATCAGAATTTCTTTTTCAGGATTATAGCTTAGGCCATATTCTTTTTCGAGGTATTTGCCGATCTCTTTGCGCAGCGAGAGAAAACCCGCGTTGCCGGTGTAGTGCGTGTAGCCGTCGCGCAGCGCCTGTATCGAATGGTCGATAATGACCTGCGGCGAAACAAAATCGGGTTCGCCGACACCGAGCGAAATACAATCCTTTCGCGTCGCGACTATATCAAAGAATTCGCGTATGCCCGAAGGCTTGAGGGATTGTACGACCCCGGAAAGTGATTTTGACCAATCTATCATTGCGCGTGCGGATTTGTTTAACCACAGAGCATATAGAGCGCCACGAAGAAAAAATTCCCGGCAAAGTTCTGTGTCGCGCTGTGCTCTGTCTGACTCATTTCATCAACGCTTCAACCCCTGGAAGTTTTTTGCCTTCGAGGTATTCCAGCGTGGCACCTCCGCCGGTCGAGACATGAGTCATTTTGTCTTCGAGACCGGACTGCGTCAGCGCGAAAATAGAATCACCGCCACCGACAATCGTTGAACCTTTGACTTTTGCCATTGCCTTCGCGATGGCGTAAGTGCCGGCTGAAAATTTCTTCATCTCGAAAACGCCCATCGGCCCGTTCCACAGCACGGTTTTTGCGTTTTTTATGACTTTGGCATAATGATCGGCGGTCTTGGGACCGATATCCATGCCCATAAAACCGTCGGGAATAGCGCGCTTGACAGTCTTGACCTTGCCTTTTTCGCCGAATTCAGACGCAATCACATGGTCTTCGGGTAATAACAGCTCATGTTTATTATACGCTGCCTTGTCGACGATCTGGAAAGCCTGACTCAGGTAGTCTTTTTCGACCATCGAATTTCCTGTTTCAATCAGGCGTGATTTGAGGAAAGTGTACGCCATCGCACCACCGATCAGAATCGAATCTGCTTTGAGCACCAGGCTCTCAAGAACCCCGAGTTTCGAGGAAACCTTAGAACCGCCGATCACGGCTACAAACGGCCGGGCAGGGTTGGTCATGATCTTTTCGAGAACGTCGATTTCTTTTTTGAGCAACAGCCCCGCAAAACCCGGTAACAGTTTGGCGCAATCATAAGTAGATGCGTGAGCTCTGTGCGCTGCGCCAAACGCATCGTTGCAATATATATCCGCCAGCTTGCACAGCTTTTTTGCCAGGTCGGTGCGGACCTTCTCTTCTTTTGAGGTCTCTTCTTCGTAAAAGCGGATGTTTTCGAGCACGAGAATTTCACCGCGGCCGAGTTTGCCCGCGAGCTCTTCAGGAACAGCTCCGACAGCTTCCGGAGAGAACTGCACTTTCACAGCCGGCAGGAGTTTACCGAGATGCTCGGCGACCTGCTTCATGGACAGGCTTGCATCCCCCTTCTTTTCAGGGCGGCCCAGGTGCGAAACGATTACGATTGCCGCACCGCGTGAAAGCAGAAGTCCAATTGTGGGCAGGCTTTTGACCATCCGCGTATCGTCGCTGATCGCACCTGTCGCCTTGTCTAACGGCACGTTAAAATCGACGCGCAAAAGTACCTTTTTGCCGGCGACGTCAGTCTGCTCAATCGAGGGTAAGGGCATGGGCGAACGTCCTAAAAGCTGAGGCGACGGGTAAATCAATAAACCGGCGCCATCCTCCATCTCTTGCGGCCGGGCCAAACCGAGTGCGATGGGACCGCTACCTGCGAAAAAAACGCCGGGAATGAGAAAAATCCGCGAATTTTCGGTATTTAATATATAGATGATGCACATTGATACGAGTCCGGTCCGTCATACTTCAGTAACCATGCGAACCTCTACGCATGAGGCTTTGAAGCAAGGTGTGGCAACGCTCGCCGGCAAAAAGATCGAATTCTCAGAGCAAAAACTGATGCGCGAATGCCTGCGCATAGGTCTTAAATTTTGGCGCGGCAGGCGGAAAATGGCAATGCGAAACAAGAAATATAATCGCTGTGCGGGGCCATACGAAGTAGTTCCGTTTTATACGACCGAGGCGCTCCGCAGCGCCGCGTTGGCGCGTTGCCACCATTCTGGCCTGTCTTTGTCCCGCCTGATGGATTTTGCCATTAGGCATTACCTTCAGCGTGTATTGGAATATTGGTTGCGGTTCGATTACTCGTGGCGCGACCGGGCGGATGCAGAACGCTGGCGAGCAAGGTATGCGTTGCGTCGCGGTGCTGCCGATTTCGTTATTAGCTATAGTGCCCTTACGCAGAAAAACGATGGCATCCTCTTGGATTTTAGCGAGAAAACCGAAATTCTTCCCTGGCCACCACCATCGGAGATTCCGCAATCCCCCGTTTATTGATACAAAAATGCCTAAATTCCGCCGACGTTAAAAAGAAGGATGGCTTCAACGCAGGATCAGGGCAGGTCACGCAAGTCGCGCAACCTGCATTTTGAGCAGGCGCTCGAAGCCGAAAAAAAGGGCGATCTTCGCCTGGCTCTGGAGAAATATAAAATGGCTCTGCAGATTGATCAGAACTTCTTCGACGCATGGCTGAACGCCGGCGCGATCTATACCCGGCAGGGGAGATCCGACAAGGCGATCACCTGCTACCAGCGGGCTTTGGTCTCCAAGAACGACGTGCGTGCGCACTATAACCTCGCGGTTGAATTCTACAAGAAGGCGGATTTTAACTCTGCGGAAAAAGCCCTGAAATCGCTGCTACGGATCGATTCCCGCTACCTTAACGCGCACCTGCTTTTGGGATACGTGTTCGGAAAAACAGCACGCAACGACAAATCCGAAATTTCCATCCGCAACGCGCTGAAGATCGACCCGCAGAATACGCAGGCGCAGACGGCTCTCGCCTTACTCTATTTCCACACTGACCGACCGGAACTCGCGCTGCGGCAGATCAATCTTCTTCTTACCAAATCTCCCGAAGACAAAGTCCTATTGGGACTCGTTGCGAAAATATCGCTCAAAGGCGGTGATCTCAGGCAGGCCGCTGCCGGTTTCAAAAAGGTGGCTGCGCGCGATCCCGAACTCAAGACGTTTTACACAGCGCTGCGTGACCAGGTTGAACCGGAAAAGAAAAAGTCGATCCATAAAAAGAGGGAGACAATTGAGACCAAAGAACGTAAAACGGCAAAGGATATGCTCGATTTGTCGCTGCTGCAATTCTTTGATGGCGATCCGACGAAAGCGTTTGAAACTCTGGAAAAGCTGAGCGCTGCCATCGAAGCCAAGAAACTCAAAAAAGCGTAACGGATACATGATCGGCTAATGCGCAACAGTTCGCTCTCGCTCAAACGCCGTCAATACCAGCGCAGCATCATCTCGCTGCTCAATATTGAAGAAGCAATCACGCGAGTGCAGGAACTCATAGATGACATCTTCCGCGATACGCGTTCGGTCGTCCTGTACTGGAACGATGCGGCCGGTGCCTTCATTCCCGTCAAACCTGAAGACCGCAGCGACACGCTTAAATTCCGTATCTTTGACGATTTTATGCTGTGGCTCGGAGAGCAGGATCGCATTTTCAGCAAACACGATTTTCAACACAGCAGGAAATTCGGGCCGGTGCGCGAGGCGGCGCTTGAATTCTTTACCACAACTGGTGCTGAAATTATCGTGCCGTTTAATCTGAATAAATCGGTACTGGCGCTTTTGTATCTGGTTGGCCGCGAGGGTGGCAAACACTACACCAAGAAAGAGCTGCGCTTTCTGCTCGAAATCCGCGATATCACGACTGTCTCTTTGTCGAATGCTGCGCTCTATGAGCGGCTGCACGCGATGCTCTACCACCTCGAAGAAAAGGTGAAAGAGCGGACTAGCGAACTCTCGAATGCGCAGGCGCAGCTGATACAACAGGAAAAGATGGCAAGCCTCGGAGTGATGGTTGCTGGTATCGCGCATGAAATCAATACGCCGACTTCGATAGTAAGCGGGTCGACCGAAAATCTCAATAATAACCTGCAGCTCATTATCAATGAGATTATCGCTGACCGCATTCCCTCCGAACCGATGCGTCACCTGTTGGCAGAGACGCAGCGCGTGCGTGAGCGTCCCGACAGCAAAATACTTTCAGCTGTTGAGAGACTCCGGGCGAGCCGCGACTTGGTGGCGAAATTTGGCAGCACTCTCGAAGCCGGTGAAGCCGCGGCGCGCGCGGATTTTTTACTCGATCTGGGCCTGGCCGGTGATCATGAAGTCGTGTCTCTCGCCGCGAGTGCGAACGAAGAAGAATTCAAGATTTTCCGTGCATTGCTGAATATCGACAAGAATCTCAAGAACATGCGCTTTGCGCTATCGGCAATCCTAAGTATTGTCAAGGCGCTCAAACACTATTCGCACCGCGACCAGGCAGAGGCGGAAAATATCGATGTCCGCGATGGCATCGAGAATACGCTGACCGTATTCCACAACCAGTTGAAACATGGAGTACAGATTAACCGTTACTACGAAGAAGTTCACAAGATCACCTGTAACCCTGGTGAACTCAACCAGATATACAGTAACCTTATTGTCAACTCTGTGCACGCGATGAACGGCAAGGGTACAATTGATATCTTTGTGCGCGAACGATCTATCAGCGGCGTCCTCGAATCAAAGAATGTGCACAATGACGCCAAGCTCGAAGCGATGCTTGCCGACAAAGCTGAGAATCGCTACGTGCTGATTACGTTGCAGGATTCCGGTCCGGGTATTCCCGCCGAATACCAACTCAAGATTTTTGATCCGTTTTTTACCACGAAAGCCCCGGGGGAGGGCACGGGTTTAGGCTTGGGTATTATCCGTAACGTGGTACTCAAGCATCACGGTTATCTCGCATTCTCCAGCGTGCCCGGATGCACGCGTTTCACGATTGCGCTTCCAGTAGATCACGCTCCCGCTGATTTGCCCGCGCGCTAAAATTGCCCAACGCGCGCCCCGCGTGCCGTAACCATTACTGCGCTTCGGCCAGCATTACGGATTTTATGCGTTCGAGTCCCACGCGATTGACGAAATCGCCGAATCGCTCACCCGCCTTGCTTTCCGATTTCCAGCAGCTGAATGCCCGGTCAAAGTACAGTGGAAATTCGTTCATCTGTATTTTCTGCAGCACCGCTTCGCCGACGCGCGTACCGGCATGGTTGCCGCCGAGAAAGATGGCATATTTGCCGCCGTTTTGCTGTCCCACGATGCCGATTTCCGCAGAATAGGGCCGCGCGCAGCCGTTCGGGCAGCCGGTCATGCGCACCAGCGGAGCGCGGTCCATCAGGCCGTGCCTCTCAACTATCTTGTTAATATCGCGCATGACATGCGGAAAATAGCGTTCACTCTCGGTGAGAGCCAGCGCGCATGTGGGAAGCGACACGCATGCCAGCGCGCGGCGATACAGCGCGTTCGGCCTGTTGGTGTTGATTCCGTGAGCCTTCAGGATGTGCAGCAGTTCAAGGCGCTGCTTTTCATCCATGTTGAGAAATATGAGATCCTGATCGGGCGTTACCTGGACGTCCATTCTGACGCGCGCCACGGCGATCTGGATGGCGGTTTTCAGACGATAACCGGGAATATCCTTAATGCGGCCATTCATGATGTAGAGTCCGAAATTGTAGCGGCCGTCTGCTTTGCGGATGAACCCATGGTATTCTGGTGTCTTCCATGCCGGCAATGGACGCGTGGTAGCAAATTTTTTTCCGGCGCGGCGCTCAACCTCGGCGCGAAACCATTCAACACCTTTGTCGGCAAGGACGTATTTCAGACGCGCATGTTTACGCTCGGTACGGTCACCGTAATCGCGGTGCGCAGTGACAACGGCAGTAGCGAACGGCAGAATATCTTCCGCGGCGATATGTCCCAAAAGGTCGGCCGCGCGCGGAAAAGTTTCAGGTTTGTTATGAGTCATGCCCAGCCCGCCGCCGGCAAAGACAAAAAATCCGTCGATTTTGCCGTTCGCATGCGTTGCCGCAAAGGCCAGGTCATTGGTATAGACGTCGATGCTGTTGTCGCCGGCCATCGTGACCGCGATCTTGAACTTGCGCGGCAGATAGGTCTTGCCGTACAGGCGCTCCTCTACCACGGGGTTCTGCTGCACATCGTCGAGCCAGATTTCTACGTACGAAGTGGATTCAAATTTGAAATAATCAGACAGCATGACCGAATAATGCGGGAGCTGCGCGTAGAGCTGAGATCCGCTGACATTGATTGCTTCGGTGACGTTGCGCACGACGTCGCCGCAGGCGCCGACGGACGTCAGGCCGACGCGGTGTATTTCCCGCATCACCGCCTTGAGGTCCCGTTTTAAAAGGCCGTGCAGCTGAATCGATTGCCGCGTCGTCAGGCGCAGCGCGCCGCCGCCGAAACGTTCGCCGAGGTAATCCCAGGCAAGGTACTGGTCTGCTGTCAGATGACCGCCGGGAATACGACCCCGCAACATAAAAGAATGCAGCTTTTCGCCTTCACCTTCCGGCCTCTTGTCGCGGTCTTTCTGCTGGTAAATTCCATGAAATTTGAGTAACTGTTTATCGTCTTCGCCGAATTTGTCGGTGCCGTCCGCAAGGCCCTGCGCAATTGTGCCGAGCAGTCCCTTCGAATTCTCTTTTATTATTTCAACTTCTGACGGTTCATTCTTTGTGCTGCTCATCGGGGGTCTCCGTTTTCCTGACACCAAAATACTTTTCTTCAATCGCCTTTACGATGTCTGTTATGACGGATTTTTTTTCAATGACGCTGTGTAAAGCAAGTGCGCGCTCGCGCAACGCAAAGATTTTTTCCCACTCGGCATCGAGTTCTGCGGGAAACATGCTTTCGAGATGCCGGCGCAGCACGGCGCTTAAGCCTGCGAAACGCCCCTGAGTAGATACCGATACCTGTATATCGCCGCGGTGGATTGGGGCCGTGGTGAAAAAATCACAACGTGTTTTGTCGTCTGCGCTGTTAATGAGAATTTTCTGCTCGCGACAGAGCCGGAAAATTTCTGCTGCTACCTGAACATCGTCGACCGTGGAAAACACCATGAACGCACCCTCGACATCCGCAGGCACGAACTTTCTGCGCAAAAAAGTGATGTGCGCGCTTTGCGGTGAAGCCAACGCTTCTGCGAAGGCCGCATCGAGCTCGGGCGCAACGATTGTGAGGTTGCACGCAGTCTTGCGCAGTTGTGCAAATTTTTCGAGCGCCGCTTTACCGCCGCCGATGAGCATGACCCTGCGATCAGTGAGATCGAAGCTAAGGGGCAGAAGCATGTGTTTCTGCGCTGGCTTCGCTGCCATAGTCAGGTTCGCTGGCAATCGCCACGCCGATGAGAAAAAGGCCGGGGCCGCTGGTCGTGCGCTGTAGCCTCTCTGCGGCAAAATCGGCGACTGTGCCGGTGTGCGATGCCGCCAGAGCACTGCCGGCATTTTCGACCAGTGCCGCCGCCGTCTCCCCCGCGAGTCCGTGCTGCATAAGCAAACGGCTGATTTCCGCAGTGCGGGTTGAACCCATGTAAAACACCAGCGTACCGGGAAATGCGGCCATTTTTGCCGCGTTATTCTCTAAATCCGCCGCATGGCCGTCTGTTACCCAGACATGGCGTGCGTTCTGCCTGAGAGTCAGCGGACGGGCGAGTTCTGCCGCCGCGGCCTGCATTGCGCTCACTCCCGGCAATATTTTGTACGGTATCTTAAGCGCCGCGAGCGCGGCTATTTCACTGGCGAGGTGCGCAAAAATCGACGGGTCGCCGCCTTTGAGGCGCACGACATGGCGTCCCGCCATAGCATGTCTGATCATTTCGGCAACGATCATGGTCTGCGTGTACGCATGGTTGCCGCAGCGCTTGCCGACAAATATGGTTACGGCATTTTGGGGAAACTCTGCAATAACCGAGGTGCGGATCAGCGCGTCGTATAAAATAACGTCAGCCGCGCGGATTGCCTTTAGCGCAGCTACCGTGATGTGATCGATTTCCCCGGGACCAGCGCCGGCAATGGTGACCAGGCCTGAACTACTGATCGGCGTTAGCGCCGACTCAGGTGTTTCCCAGGGAAACGCTTCACTCATGCTTCAAAACCTCCTGTTCCAGAGCATTCGCGCAGATGCCGTCCCTGGCAGCTCATGCTTCGGAACCTCCTGTTCCAGAAAGCATCAGCGCCGCAGCGGTCATGTTGGTCTGTGCATCGACCAATACGGCTGAGCCGGTATTCCAGTTTTCCGCGTAGCGGTCGAACAGAATCGGTGCAGCTGCTTTGATCGTGACCTCGGCGATTTCATTCAGTGCAACAGACGCGGTATTTTCTTTTTTGAAAGTCAGCGTAGAAATATCCAGCTTGCTGTTGATTGCCTTCACCATGGCTTTTACCTTGCGTGTGCCGCAGAGCAGGTAATAAGCGTAGTTGAGCTTCAGGTTCTGCGTGTCGAGGTGCGTGAGCTGAGCGGTGAACTGCGCCGCCTTCTGCGCGTCCTCTGCTGCGAGCACGAAGATGTCGCCGCGGCTGATATCCACGTCGCGGTCGAGCTCGACAACGGCCGAGTCTCCGGCAAAGATTGCCTCGGTTGGAATTCCTGAATAGTGCAATGCAGTCACCGTCGCGCTTTCCCCTGATGGTTCCACGCGTATTGCGTCGCCGGCCCTGAGTTCACCCGAACGCAAAACGCCGGCAAAACCGCGAAAATCGTGCAGCTCGGTACTTTGCGGTCGCAGCACGTATTGTACCGTAAAACGTGTCCCGCTGCTCTCCTTGCCGGTCACCGGGCTTGTTTCAAGCGTTGTGAGCAGCGGCTGCCCCCGGTACCACGGCATCGCCGCTGAGGCATTCACGATATTATCGCCCTTGAGCGCAGAGATGGGAATCAGCGTTGTCTGCTTAAACGAAAGGTCTTTTGCCATGCTGCGGAAATCCTGCTCGATTTCTGCAAAACGCTGCGCGCTGAAGTCGACGAGGTCCATTTTATTCACGCAGACAATCAGGTGTGGCACGCGCAATAGGTGTGAAATAAAACTGTGGCGGCGCGTCTGCTCGAGAATGCCCTGTCGGGCATCGATCAGAATAATCGCGGTATCGGCGAGTGAAGCGCCGGTTACCATATTGCGCGTGTATTGCACATGGCCGGGCGTGTCGGCGATGATGAATTTTCTCACTGGTGTCGAAAAATATTTGTAGGCGACGTCGATGGTTATGCCTTGTTCGCGTTCTGCCTTCAGGCCGTCGGTGAGTAGCGCGAGGTTGAGTTCGCCGTCCCCGACGCGCTCCTTGGCTTCGATATGGTCAAGATGTTCGCGAAAGATGGATTTCGAATCATAGAGCAGCCGGCCGATCAGCGTGCTCTTGCCGTCGTCGACCGAACCGCAGGTGAATACTCTCATTAAATCCATTTGTTACCCCGCGGTTCCTGAGCTTGTCGAAGGGCGCTAACCTTCAGAAATACCCCGTTTTTTTGCGGTCTTCCATCGCTGCTTCTGAGCGTTTATCGTCGAGGCGCGCGCCGCGCTCTGCGCTGCGCGTGGTCATAACCTCTTCGATAATCGCGTCAATGTCTTCCGCTTCCGATTCCATCGCCGCGGTGCAGGTCATGTCACCCACCGTACGGAACCGTACTTTTTTGCGGCTAAGCTGGTCGCCGGTCTCGACCGCAATAAATTCAGACATGGGGAAAATCTGACCCATGTGCGGAATCACCTCGCGCTCGTGCGAAAAATAGATCGAAGGCAGCGGAACATTCTCGCGCTTGAGGTAGAGCCAGACGTCGAGTTCAGTCCAGTTTGACAGCGGAAATACGCGCACATTTTCGCCGTGGTGGATCGCCCCGTTATAAAGATGCCATAACTCAGGACGCTGGTTTTTCGGATCCCAACCACCAAATTCGTCGCGTACAGAAAAAATACGCTCTTTCGCGCGCGCCTTTTCTTCGTCGCGGCGCGCACCACCGATGCAGCAGTCGAAGCGGTACTCGGCAATCGCTTCGAGCAGCGTCACCGCCTGAATCGCATTGCGGCTCGGGAACTTACCCTTTTCTTCTGCGGCAGTGCCGCGCTTGATACTATCTTCGACGCTCGCGACAATCAGTCTTTCGCCGATCGACTTCACGAGATTGTCGCGGTATTCAATCACCTCGGAAAAATTATGGCCCGTATCGACGTGTACCAGCGGAAACGGGAATTTCGCCGGGCGAAACGCTTTTTCAGCGAGCTTCACCAGCGCGATCGAATCTTTGCCGCCCGAAAATAACAGAGCGGGGCGTTCGAACTGACCGGCGACCTCGCGCATGATCATCACGGCTTCGGATTCGAGGTAATCGAGGTGGCTGCGTTGCGCTTGTGCTGTCATTTTCTCTCCGCTCCGGTCATTGGTGCACGTGTAATCCGCATTCTTTTTTATCGGCGTCTTCCCACCACCAGCGGCCGGCGAGCATGCTTTCGCCGGGTTTCACCGCGCGCGTGCACGGTTCGCAGCCGATCGAGGGAAAACCCTTATCCTGCAGGCGGTTGTAAGGGATGTTATTTTTTTCGATGTAGGATTTCAGTTCTTCGTCAGACCAGTGCAGCAGCGGATGGTATTTCACCAGATTGTGTGTATGGTCGATTTCGATGTGCGGTAAATCACCGCGTTCGGCCGAATGCAGCTTCCGGATTCCGGTAATCCACAGTTCGGCTGGCTTTGCCAGCGGCGACCCATGGCCCTTTAAAGCGCGTGCCAGCGGTTCGACTTTGCGGATGCCGCAGCATTCTTTGCGGTTGTCGATGCTTTCATAAAAACTGTACGCACCTTTGGTCCGCATCAGATTCTCTACCGCCTGTGTCTGCGGAAAATAAACTTCGATCTCAAGGCCATAGCGTTCGCGCGTCGATTGCAGCGCGCGATAGGTCTCAGCAAAATGCCGTCCGGTATCGAGCGTGAAGATGCGGACCGGCAGTTTTTCGTCCGCAATGATATGCGTGATTGCCTGGTCTTCGAAAGACAGGCTGGTTGAAAAGACTATGTGCAGGTCAGGAAATTGCTCCCGCAGGTGGCGCACCGTCGCTGGCAGCGACGCCAGTTCGGTGCATTTGCGGGCGGCGTCTGCTATTTCCTCTGCGCTTCTCATCGCTTGCTTACTGCCTGGCGATTAGCCAAGCATCCGTTAAAACGACCAAACATTCGGTTTAACATACCTTGTAAATCATTGTTGGCCTTGTCACCAGTTATCGCGCAGTGCGCGCAGCTCACGGAAAACCGTAAAATCCTCGGCTTCATCCATATTGCGGCCCGTGAGCTCAGTGATTCTTGCGCGGATGCGGTTTTCTGCCAGGCGCAGGAACGGATTGTATTCCTTTTCCTGCTTCAGCGTTGTCTGGTGCAGCATTTCGTCGCCGTCAGATATAATTTTTCCCCTCAGCGCCCGGGCCCGCCCGTTTTGAGGCTCCACATGCAGGGAGAAATCGAGATTGCGCGCCGCATAGTAATGACCGGGCATCAAAATCAGATTGGGAGACAGGCGATTGAGCCTTGCGGTTAAAGTCTTGAAGTGCTCTTCCAGGTTCGCACCGGGCAAGCGGCAATGCCCGCAACCGCCGTGGAACAGGCAGTCTCCGCTGAAAAAGAAACCGTTAATTTCGAACGCGGTATGTCCTGCGGCGTGCCCCGGCGTATCGACCGCGCGCACCGTAAATTCGCTGCTAAAGGGGACCAGTGCGCCATCGCTCACGGGGGTCACCTGCGCCTTGACGAGTGCCGCGTTAGTGGGTGAACTATACACCGGAACCCGCCAGGATTTTTGCAGCGGATTAGCTTCGGCAGCATGATCGGGGTGATAGTGCGTCAGCAGAATGCCTTTGATTTTGAGCTTTTGTCCTCTGATGAGTGCGCCGATCTGCGCCGTGTCGAGCGGATCGATGACCAGAGCATTTTGCTCATGATCGCACACGATGTACTGGTAGTTCCTGAGAGCATTACCGACTTGCCAGCGCAGTATTTCCATGGTTTGATACGCGTCGCGGCAAGGCTAGTTGCGTATTCCCATTCCCTTTTTCAGATAACGCAGGCAGGCGTAATACAGTACCGAGTTGCCGACGACAAGAAAGACCAGCGCATACCAATAGGGCAGATCAGAGTGGCCGAGAAACGCATACCGCAGTGCGTTGACAATGTGCAGCACCGGGTTCGCGGCCGAAACCTTCTGCCAGAATTCGGGCAGGCTTGAGAGCGGATAAAAAATACCCCCGAGATAGGTCAGCGGTGTGAGTACAAATGTCGGAATGAAGCTGATATCATCGAACTTCTTGGCAAACATGGCGTTCATCAGACCGGCAAAGGAGAAAAGACCTGCGGCGAGCAGCAGGATAACAACTGCAAATACCGGGTTCTGCAGTTTCAGTTCAACCCCGGGTGCAACGAGGAAGACCAGAAAAACGCATAGCGCAACAAGCACGCCGCGGATCACGCCACCGAGCCCAAAGCCCAGCACAACCAGCCATTCGGGAATCGGCGAAACGAGAATTTCTTCAATATTCTTCTGAAACTTCGCACTGAAAAACGAAGTCGAAACATTGCCATACGAGTTGGTAATCACCGCCATCAGCAGAAGTCCGGGAATAATAAAGCTCGCGTAACTGTCGTTGCCCATCATGCCGATACGTTTGCCGATGAAACCGCCAAAAATTAACAGGTAGAGCGCCACGTTCATCACAGGCGGTAGCAGCGTCTGCGACCAGATGCGCACGATGCGGATATATTCCTTGCGCAGAATAGTGACAAAACCGATAAGATCCGTTTTGCTCACGACGCCATCTCTCTTGCCGTCAGCTCGAGAAACAGCTGCTCGAGGCGGTTCGTTTTTTCGCGGATATTGCGGATCGCGATTTTTTTTGCCGTCAGCGCGGCAAAAATACCGTTCATCGGCTGGTGCTTTTTCACGGTCACCTCAAGCGTAAGATCGTCTGTTTTGACGACGACAAAACCGCGCAACACCGGCACCTTTTTAATCGGCTTGGCCACTTCCACCACGTATGTCTGCTGGTCGAGGCGCGACAGCAATTTGCGCATCTGCGTGTGTGCGATAATGGTGCCCTGATCGATGATGGCGATGTTGCGGCAGAGATATTCAGCCTCTTCGAGATAGTGCGTCGTAAGAATGATCGTCGTACCGGCCTTGTTGAGATCGATCAGAAAGTTCCAAATGAGTTTCCGCAGCTCGATGTCCACACCGGCGGTGGGCTCGTCGAGAATCAGAATCGCCGGCTCGTGTATGAGTGCCCGCGCGATCATCAGCCGGCGTTTCATGCCGCCCGAAAGCATGCGCGTCGGCGTGAAGGCCTTGTCAATAATACCGAGGTTGGTAAGATGCTGTTCAGCGCGCTTGCGCGCAACCTTCGGCGAAATGCCGTAATAACCCGCCTGGTTAACGAGAATCTGCATCGGCGGCTCAAAAATATTGAGATTAAATTCCTGCGGCACGAGACCCAGAAACGACTTCGCGCGCGCGATATCCTTATCGATATCGACACCCATAATGCGACACGCACCTGCGCTTTTGAGAACCAGCGAGGCAAGAATGCCGATCAGCGTCGATTTGCCGGCACCGTTTGGGCCCAGCAGCGCAAAAAAATCCCCTTTGTCTACCGTGAGATCGATGCCCCTGAGCGCCTCAAAGCCGCTGCTGTAGGTTTTGCGCATACCATGAATTTCAATTGCGTGCATTTTCGTCCTGTAATTTCCGGAATTCTTCTTCTGCTGCAATAATCACGCGTTCCGCGAGATCGTCCGCATAGTAGTGCTGCATTTCCCTGAGGCAGGTGGGGGATGTAACGTTGACCTCAATGAGTTTATCGCCGATAATATCTATTCCTGCAAAAAATATGCCATTCTTAATCAGGTGCGGCTTCAGCCGTTCGCAGATGGCGCGATCGCTGGCGGTGATTTCGGTCTTTTGCGCCTTGCCGCCCGCAGCAAAATTATTGCGGTGGTCTTCGCCGCTGTGATACCTGAGCACTGCGCCCAGAATCTCACCCCTGAGCAGCAGAATGCGTTTATCTCCCGCACTCGCTGCGGGCATGTAAGCCTGCACGATAACATAGCCGCTCATGCGCTGCAGCGTCTCAAACGTGACCGCCGCATTTTTGTCGCCATGGCTCAGCATAAAAACGGCTGAGCCACCGAAGCCGTCCGTGGGTTTTATCACGACCCTGCCGTGCTGCTCCAGAAAAGCTTTGAACTCGTTTTGGCTGGCAGTAATGAGTGTAGTGGGAGTAATATCGGTAAACTGCGCCGCCCAGATCTTCTCATTGATGTTTCTTAAACCGTGCGGCGCATTCAGCACCAGCGGCCTGTTTCCCGCGTGCGATAAGAGCCAGGTGTCGATGAGGTACGCCGTGTCAAACGGTGGATCTGTTCTGACAAAAAGCACATCCGACTGATCGGCGGCGGACAATTCCGTCTCCGCAAGCACGAACGGCCGTGCCGCATCGTCGCTGACTTTCGCCGCCCGAGTGCGCAGCATCAGTTTTCCCGCATGCAATGACATGTCGCCGCGGCCAAGCACGTGTACCCGATGAGAGCGCCGTTGCGCTGCGAGCATCAGTGCAAAAGATGTATCTTTTTCAATATGCAGACTTTCGGGCGGATCGATAAGGAAGGCGAAATTCATCTGCCTGCATTCAATGCTGCAGCGACGGTTGCGCTGTGCCGGGCTTAACCAATTCACCGATCTCGCGCTGCAGTGCCACGCCCGCTATGCGCGTGATGATGGTGGCCACCTGAGTTTCAGGGTTTTCGCACTCGGCCAGGCTCAGCGGTTTGAAATACATGCCGGTGCTGTTGAGACTCGAACGGGCGCCTTTCTGTTCGTTGACACGGCCGAATTTACCGATGAAACGGTTGTTGGCGAGCATCATGACGCTTTCGGCGAAATGAGGAACGCCGCCCGCTGCCGCTGGCAGCTGAAGCACGGTCGGTACACCTTCCTGCAACAGATAGTCCTTTACGACGACGGAGCTCTTGCCCTTAAAAAGTTTGTTCTTTTCTTTGCGGTTAATGTCGAGAATTTCGGCGGCATTGTCGAAGGACAGCATCGCCATACCATAGGTACCATGATCAGATTTCAGAAAGATAAACGGCTTCTCGGGAATCTGGTATTCGTCATATTTGGCCTGAATCTCTTTTAGCAGAATCTCGGCCTTGCCGGCGATGGCAGCGCGCGCTGCATCGGCGTTGATGTCGGTGTCGGTAATGTGCGCATCTAGCGCGCCGAAAAACCACGGATCGACGCCGACGATTTGGCTGAAATCCTGCATGAGTTCGCGGTAGTGCGCAAAGTGGCGCGCTTTGCTTCGCGTATGCCAGCCCGCCTGCCACGCGGGCAAAACGGGTATGCCCGCACCTTTGAGCCAGTCCGCCGTGCCCGCCGAGGAATCGTGGTTCAAAACGACGGCCGCAAATTCACCGACGCGGTTGCCAATGCTGCCTGGGTCGAGAATTTCGAGCGTGCTGCCCTTCGCGGTCGTCAGCGACAGCCTGCCGTCCTGGTAGTTTTCGCCTTCGAGCGCGAACTGCGTCGTGATTTCGGTCTGAAAACCGGCTCGGCGCAGAATGCTGCACAGGGCGTACACATTCTCAAGGTAAAATAAGTTGCGCGTGTGCTCTTCGCTGACAATCAGCAGCTTGCCGGTCGTCACGCCGTAGCGCGCAAGCGCGGCCTTGAGGCCACTGGCTGCCAGCTCATGAAAACTCGCGTCCAGGTTATTAAACCCTGCCGGGTACAAATTGGCGTCGATCGAGGCGATTTTGAATCCCGCATCGCGGATGTCGGCCGACATATACAGCGGTATGTTATCTTCTATCGATTCGAGCCATGCATTCGTGCGCGGTAGCGCGGCGAGAATTTTGTTCTGCAGCAGGTTATTCACTATTACCCGATGTGCGCGGGCACTATTTCAAGAGCGGCGCAAGTTCGTTTTTCTGCGCCATTTCGGTCACGATGTCGCAACCGCCGATGAATTCGCCCTTAATGTAGAGTTGCGGCAGGGTCGGCCAGTCAGAAAATTGTTTGATCGCATCGCGCAACACCGGATCGGCCAGCACGTCGCGCGTAACGAAGTCGGCGCCCTGTTCGTTCAGAATCTGCACGACACGCGCAGAAAAACCGCACTGTGGAAATTCCTTGTTGCCCTTCATAAACAGCACGACCGGATTTTCTTTCACATCGGCCGCAATCTTTTCTTTCATTTCTTCAATTGTCATTTTCCCTCTTGTTGTTGGTATTGTTCGAGCGTCATGGTCTTAAGTTGCAGTGCGTGCAGCCGGCCGGCCAGCGGTTCGCGCAGCGCCTCCATCACCAGTTTATGCTGTTTCATCAGCGATAATCCCGCAAAGGCGTCGGCGGCGACCATCGCCTGCAGGTGCTCGCCGTCCCGCATCGGGTCGAGCACTTCGATTTCTGCGCCTGGCAGAGCCGCAGCGATCAGCCTGTGAATTTCCTGCGGATCAACCATGTTTTACTCCGTTATGCCCGGCGCCAGTGCGGTACATTCAGGCCGCTTGTCCATAATTGCTGCGCAGCCAGCGTATGATATCCGCGGATTCATACATCGGCCGGCCGTCGATAAACAGGCAGGGTACCTGCTGCAATTTTCCGACCGTGAGCAGCTCGTTCAGCGCGGTTTCGCTGCGATGGATGTCCCGCCATGCAATATCGAGATTCAGCTCTTTGAGCGTGTCTTTTACTCGGCGGCAGGGTCCGCAGCCCTCGTAATGGTACAGAACCAACTGGTGCTTCATTGTGCTCCATAAGGTCTGAAAAAACGCCATATCAGCCGGTATGCCTTTTTTTCAGAGCTTGCTTATTTTAAATATACACCAATGCTACGGCAGTGGCCAGAATTCCATAGGCGGATTTCAGGCGTTCAGCGACAAATTCCCGGTCGGAATTTTTTTTCGCCGAAATGAGAAAAAAACACCGTTTCGTGGTATTTAATATATAGAGGGGGAAGCTCCTCTAAAAAAAAGTGAAGGGAAAGCCGGGTACTCTCTGCTGGGCAGCCAGTCCCGGTTAAACCGTAAGAGGAAAAATGTATAACAGTAGAATGAACATCCAGCAGTTTGTGGGCCGGCTGGTAAAAGATCCGGTGCTCAAGACAACAACGGGAGGCAAGCTCGTCATGAATTTCCCGTTGGCGTACAATACGCTCAATAAGACCGACGCGCAGGGCAGCACAGCCAATTATCTCGACGTGGAGGCGTGGGAAAAGCTCGCCGATTATCATGCGCCGCGCCTTAAAAAAGGCATGGAGATTATCATCATGGGTAACCTCGTGCAGCGTCGCTGGAAAGACGCGGAGCAGAAAACGCGCTCCACCTTCAGGCTGGTGGCCCGCGCGATCAGCGTAAGCGATCTCAAGCGCCGCCCCGAGCCCGATTACGTGCGTCAAGCCGCGTAAGCGCAGGCAGTGCAGTCAGCCTATCGCGGCCCGGCCGCGAATAGGCTTGCTGTCAAATCTCAGTTATCGAGGCTGATGCGAGTGAAAATTCTGCAGCGTAAGCTTCTGGTGAAGCAGGAATTCCTGGGGAAAATCGGCTACGCCGATGCCGTCTGGCGTATGGAAGCGGCGATTCAAAAAGCAGATCCCGATACGGCAATCGTATGGGGTCTCGAGCATCCGCTCATCTACACCTCAGGTCTCAAAACCGAAAAGACGCATATTCTCGCTCCGGGCCTTAAGATCGAACCTGCGCGGCGCGGTGGCTCCGTCACGCTGCACAATCCGGGACAATTGGTGGTGGTCGATGTTAATCGT
>CAYHJO010000071.1:0-16648 GCA_964356715.1 uncultured Turneriella sp.
CTTCGTGCAGCCCTCGCCATGCAAGCTTGTTGTTCTTCGCGCCATTCACCCAGCCGCCCTGCTCACCAGCACCTTCAGAGATCAGGTCGCCGCCATAGCCTTTCCAATAAGGCCGCTCGCCCGAATATTCCTGATAATATCCTTTTTTGCTACGACTGCCGCCGGCAAGCTTGAATGCCTGCTCCAGAGCCATTGTCTGCACTTCAAAGAATATCTTTACATCGAGCGCCGATTGTTTTTCCAGAAGCGAAACGACCTTCTCTCCGTCGGTTAAGGTTTTCATGTCAAGCCCCGCCTCTGTCATCGCGCGGTTCATGATGCCGTCGACATCCGCGTAGCGGTACGCCATAAAATCAAACGTAGAGCGGTAGGTGTTGTCGTTCACTTCTTTATTATAACTGCCACCCGCAAGCGAATAGCCCGCGGCCTGTGCGGTGGAGTGCAACGCCTTGAAGACTTCCTGATCGTTCTTCTTCAGGCCAGCCTTGAACTCTTCGATCATCTTCTTGAAGTTCTCGTAAAGTTTAACGTTATTAAGGATTGCCATGCGCTTGCCGAATTCACCGTATTCGGCTGCGAAGTTACCCTCTAAGGTCGTGCTGTTGAAGCCTTTGAAGTGCGTCGCGTTGCCCATCGCCAGCGTTACGTTGAACGCCGAAATCGCTTTGTTGATTTCGCCAAACACGCGCTCGCCCGAAGGTCGCGTGCGCTCGAAATCGGCCACTGCCGATGCCACGATCGAATTCACATCCATCTGCGGTATGTTCACCGTGATGCCAGAGGTATCGGCAAGCGTGCGCAGGCGCTCGTTGAGTGATGAGCCCGTTGCACCTAACATCTTTTCCATCGATTGCTCGAGTGCCGCTTGCTTGATTTCCTGCTGCCAGTTCTGTTTCGACGTCAGGAAAGTCTGAAGCTTCTGATCCCACTGCTTCTTGCCCGAATCAATTTTGCGGCTGGTATCGACTTCCCACTGCCGCCATGCCTTCAGGAACTTCTGCTCCGAAGCGTTGAAAGACTCCATACCGCGGCTTTCAATGGTATTTGCTAAATTCTCCCAGCGTGCACGCGCAGCGTCGAGTTCCGCTCTTCTCAGATCCCACTGCTGTGTCACCAGCGATGCGTTCTGCCCCTGCTGCGTCTGGAATACACTCTTCGTATTGTCCGAATAATCCTGCGCCATCACCCTGAAACCGCTGAACTGTTTGCCCTGAGCGTCCGCATAGCTCCACAGGCTCCACATCGTCTTGTCGCGTTCATTCAGCATCAGCGTATTTTCATGCGCGGCCGACGCAGTGAAATAATCCTGCTTCAGCTGTGCGCGCAGCACGTCCGCATGGTTCGACGACATATTCATCACGTCGCCCGCGTTGTAAGTATCCCACGCTCCGCCCGGTAAGATATCGGCGGTGATGTATTTTGCGTATGCATTCGTCATCGTGCCATTATGCGCCATCTGCTTGATCTTCACATACTTGTTGCCATTCAGCCAATAGAAACCACCCTGCAATGTAGATTCCAGATTCTGCGTCTCTATCTGTGATGGATCGTATTTGTCGCCCGCCGCGGTCTTGAAGGCAGGCGTTGTCGCCGTAGACTGTATGTTCAGCGACCGTGCCGCATCCGTTGCATTAGGCGTGTAGGCAGTACCCGCTGAATCGACGTAACCCGACTTGTTGTCGTTCACGTAGCGCAGGTCGGCTTCTGTAATGGTATAGCGGTTAAGGCCGCTGTTGTCGTTGGTCTGCGCTCCATATTGTATGATTCTTTCCTTAAGAACCTGCTGGCTGGGTGCCTTGGTGAAATAGTCCACTGACGCCTGCGCCGCCAGATACTCTTCTTCCTTCTGCCGCATCGTCGGCAGTTGGGCGTTTCCCCTCACCATGGTGGTTCGACTGCGCTCACCAACCATGGAGAGGGGTCGGGCTGCTACGCGCTCCACTTCGTTCCGGTCGGCTGCGCCACTGATGCGCCATGGCTGGCGCAAAGTCGGCGCTGATATAGAAGGCATCTGCGCGCCGACTGAACGCTCCGCATCCCTAACGCGTGTTAATGAATCATGCAACTTAGCTGAGCCACCTAAAGTTCAATTCACGCCCCCACCAACGCCGCCAATGCCTCACGTTCGATTTCTATCTCTGTCGAGCGGCGAATGCGCGGCGGCTGAAAGATACCCGTCGCATCTTCACACCAGTGGCCAAAGACAACCGCAAAACTGGCCGCAGGGCGTGCCAGCTCATAGCGTCGCCAGCGCTCTGTCGCGTCCAGGTAGTAGAGGTGCCACTCGCCTGCATGGTAGACAAACCGTCCCGAATCGCGGCGGCAGATGTCGCCGCTGACCGTGCGTTGCTCTTCGGAAAGAATCACCGCCGCACCACGACGTCGCCAGAAGAAGCGACCAGAATCTGTTTGTCGCGACTTCGCCCGCCATTCGGTGCGCCTGCAGAACGCATCGAGCTGTGCGCCGATGATAGAGAGAATATCGGCAGGCATAGACGGCCGAAGCAGGTTGGTAAGGCTATCTATCACTTAGCTCCGATGTGCTCTGCCTGTGCGTTGGCTACTATCAAATTCGCCAGCCTGTCGTATTCTTCTGCCAAAGCTGGCCAAGCGGTGGCAGGGCATGATCGGATAAAAGCCAACAAATCGCGGCGGCGGCGGGTAGCTTGCCAGATTTCCCGGAGTCTGGCGATTTGCTTAGTTTGTTTGTCGTCGGTGTGCTGTTGATCAGTCTGGTCATGGTCAGTTACTCTCTGTAGATTATTCGTATTTTAGATATTCCTTGGCTGGCTCCCTTATATCTGAACCTCGCATCAGCTCTAAATGCTTTAACTCTGCCTGCAGCATTGCTCCCTCTCACGGCAGACTTTGATTTCTTTTGGCATCACCTATCTCTAAATTGACTCATTTACTAAATATCTGATCTGCCTCAGCATCGATCAGAAATTTTTTCATCGTAAATATCTCCATTTCGTTGTAAACTTTCTTAGTGCTTGTGAATGGCATAACAAAAGCAAAAAGAGTCCAGCCGAAATCATGCATTTTGGCCCCTGTGTACGAATAAGTTTTAATTGGCTTGTCTTTCTTTGAAACTTCAAAAGTAAAATTCGATTCTGTCGTCCCGGCAAATCTTGGTAGCACCAGGCCCAACCCTGAAACAATGAGAGTCAATGTTGCCCAACCACCGTTTGAAGTAATCATGTCCTTAGTCAGCTTGACATGATAATTTTCTTTCCCGGTTCCCGGTGCAATCCTGTCAAAATTCTGACTTTGCTTAAGCACATCCGTAAATCGATCCGCCAATTCCTTTTCCGCCACATCTAACCATGCCTTGGCAATATTCCGGTCTGCGGCAAAATCGGCATTCACGGTGGTCTCAAAATCGATGGAAATTTTTTGTGGCAATGGCTTGGGTTGGGTCAACGGCTCGGTTGGGAAATTTCCTGCCCTCGATGAAATGCAGTTAGCTGCAAGAAAGTGCAAAAGCACAGTCAAGTAAAGGGTACCCGTGATCCATGATAGCTTTTTCTTCATTAGTTTTCTCCAGATTGTTTGATTTGCATAGAATGATGGTTTATGGCGCCGGGCATTGGCGGTTTCGTAAACAAATGGATGCTTCTTTCCATTGAACCGGAAAGGGCTGAAAAATGGTCGCCAGGGATTTCAGCAAATTCGCAGTTCTTTCCCAAGTCCTTTGCCTTAGCTGCAAAGGCAAGATTACGTTTTTTGAAGCCATGCTCCTGTGCGCCAGCCGAAAGGAATAATCTGTTTCGCAGACTTGTTACATATGCCATAGGTGATCTGAGGGTGACCTCCCGCCCGTCTTTCTTATCGAATGGCGTACCGCCGTCCCACATGGTGCGGAAAAAAACTTCTTGATCGGGAGAGCCGCTGAATGAAGCAATGGCTTTATAAGGCGACGCTGTGAGCGCCGTTAAAATTGCCAATGTGCCGCCCGCACTATGACCGGCGAGAAATAGCTTTTCCTTGTCAACTGTGGGGTGTTCTGCAAGAAAATTTCCGGCCGCAATAACGTCGTCCACTTCGCCGAAAAAGAATTCAAAATAACCCGGATTTCCGTTCTCTCCGCGCCAGGCCGGCATCATGACGATATAGCCTTTTTCGAGATATGGCTTAAGGTATGGCCAATCTTCCGCATCTCGGGAAAAACCGCCATGGGCAAATACAATAGCCGGATGTTTTTTTCCATCGTCCGGGGCTTGGCTTAGCCACGCCTTAAGTCGCAAATTACCTGATTTATAATATACTTCGCGGGCGCCCGCAGGCGGAGCTTCTGATGAATCGCCCACGGGTGATGGCCTCTTCACTTTTAGTTGCGTCGGAAAGAGCGAGCGATCGCGGGCTAAATCGGCGGGATTTTCAGCAGTCCAAGGCACATAGGGTGTAGTTGCACAATGAAAGAATAGCACAACCGTATAGAGGGCGGTAAATCTAATTGTTTTTTGTAATTTCATTTTTAGCAATGCTCTCCAAGGTATTTGAATCGACGGACAAAGAGCGTAGATTCCCGTCACTTGCCCTTTGTGCGAGGCTTTTCCTTGATACTGGATTTATCCCTGATATCCTTGCATAATTTGCCGTTCTCGTCATAACACAGTCCACCATCCCAATTACCTTGATTAACTTCGCCGGTCTTAAGATAAACAATCTTACCATGTCCGAAAGGTCTGCCGGCAACGTACGTACCTTCAAAACGACTTATAGGCATAAGGGGAAGCCACCCTCCCTGTCGCGAATATTTAGGCCTATCATAGCTGATTTCTATGCCATGACCATCATACTCGCCATTCTTGAAGCCGCCTGTATAGCGCCAGCGGTTCATCGCATCATATTGCGTACCATGCCCATGCGGTTTACCGTCCTTAAATTGACCGCGATAGTGCAATCCGTGCCAATAGATAACTCCCCCCTCGCCATTGATACAATTACCTTCATAGCAAATACCGCCCTGATATTGAGTATTGCCGAAAACCCCTGTGTATTCTTTGCCATCTCTGGTTGTCAATTTCCCTTCGCCAAATGGCCACCCTTCTTTAAAATATCCTTCATATTTCAACGGACAACTCGAAGTCTCTTCCTCAGGCCATGGCCAAGTTTTTAAGCGATCCCATTTGCCGTAACCATGGTACCGATCATTTGCAAAATCGCCTTCGTAATAATCACCCTCCGTGGTTCGCAAATCCAACGTCCCCTTACCGTGCCTCTTTTCATTAAGGAAATCGCCTTTGTAAAGGACGTAGGGGCGGCTGCCATCTTCCCTCAGCCAGCGCATTTCAACGATTTGCTCACCGTAGCCATTCCGACAATTGCCCTTGAGGCATCGGTATTCACCATAGGTTTTACAAGAGTTAAAAATAGCTAGCGCCATAAAGACAATCCTCATTAACTTCACATTTTTCATTTATTAACACTTTTTTATGGTAACCCGCTTATGCCACCTGGTGGTGATTGCCATCCTGCGATATCCCATGGTAGACTGCTTCGTATTGCGCTTTTCACATTCTTCTTTTTGACATACTCTTTTGCGGTACCGGTTAAGGTATTTTGGCTACCATCGGCTATTTTGTACACATCTTTGACTAAATACCTCTGAACTTGTTCCCAGCTCGCGCCTGTTTTCCAAAGCTCTACCATTTTCTGTGCTGCTTGAATCGCAGAAGTTCCCTTCGCCTTCGGTCCCTCGATATCCGGATGGCCATGTTCGCCTGAATCCTGTTCGGCGTAATTCTGAATCATCGTGATCTCACCCTTGGCATTGCGCTGAACATGACCTTCAGCAAAACTATCGGTAATCGGGTGCAACATCTCCCCTAAGATTTTCGCCTGTTCAATATTTGATTCTGTGTTTTGCAGTTTTGTCCATTGTTCTTGCAGATTACCCAAAGTTCTATCAACTGCCTTCTGATTTGTTTCCTGTCGATCGGTCATGCTATGTAGCCATTGATCCTTGCCAAAATGCGATTTGTACGTATCTGACCAGGCCATCGTCCAGCCCAGCCCAACCTTATCCAAGAGCATCACAAGTCCTGTGAATAAGCCGCTGGCTGGTGCGTCGGGCGTTCTGACCCCTTTTCTTAACGCTGCTATTTCCTCAGGCGTTGCACCGCCTTGGTGACCGCCGGCAGTTACAAGCTCCTCGTGATTACCAATCGCATCAAATAGTTTCCTGCCAGCAAAATCGAGTGGTGCTTTAATGATATCTGAAAAAAGACCGCCTAAGGAATCAAATAAGGAAATCTTATAGTTGTGCACGACTACGCCAGCATTGCCCACAAGGTATGTGTGATTTTTTTCGACTTCAAAGTTATAAACTTTCGTAGTCTCGGTATCATATTCGCGAATACTTCGAATAGTTAGTTCCACATTCTGACTTCCAAGTAACGTATCACCCGTCCTGAGGTTTTTCCCCTCCACCCATTGCTTGAGCGAAGGGGACCAGAATGGATGATTCCAGGTCACGTTAAAATTATCCTCATCACTGATTTGTATTTCGTAGAGTGCTTTGACCTCGTGCACAAAAAGCTTTGTTACTTTCCGGATCTCGAAAATACCGGATTTTTCATTCCAAGACTGAATTTCATCGCCGATTTGCACCTGTTCTATCGCGCGGAGGCCTGACTTCGTATGGATCAATGTTCCGGCGACAAAACAGGTTTTGTCCTTCCACTTTTCTCCAAGCTTATCCAGTTCTTTAGGCAGATCTTTATCGGACGCATTTATGCCGTAGATTGATTCATTTCGAGCTCTTTCCCAGTAGCCACCCTCTGAAAAACCCATCACGTATTGCTGGGCAGTCCGGAGGGCGCTACCTGCTGGTTTTAGAACATTCTCAAATGCCCAGCTTGCCGCGTCGGCAGTTTTTCCACCGAGCCACTTCGCAGCAGCACCAATACCGCCAAACATTTTTTGCAGAAGGCTCGTCTCCGTTGCATTTTCTGATTCAAACTTTGCCGCTGACTGAACATTTTCGCGGAGTGTCCTCATTTCATCCGGATTGTCCAATGCAAGGAATTCAGGTGTTCGCTTAAAGAAAACACCACCCTCTTCAGCTTGTCGCTTAACGCGGCTGGATAGGCTGTCGTCTGGCAACTTATCTGGATTTTCTGCGCCACCACCAAACTCTTCGCTATCAGCAAATTCATCTCGACCTCTGCGGCGCGCGACGTACGCAGCCCCCGCCGCCATGCCGTTAGCAGCGGGTGAGGGCACTGAATCGTGCGATACGGGCTGCACCGGCCGCGTATCGATGCTAATCCGCGTTGCGCGACCAAGAATGCCACCCATAGCAGACCAGCCGTCGACATTCTGGTAAGTTGATATGAGAGCGCTGGTCGCGCGACCATCGCCTGCCATCGTGCCGACAAGCGTCGTTGTCACGGCAGTAGCAAGTTTACCCATCTCTGACGCCAGCATCTGCTTGGCAAATAATCCAGTGTATTGGACGTCAGCGCGTGTTGCCGCCTTACTGCGCACTGCGCCGTTGTTTGGCTCAATATCTTCTGCAGGTGTTGAATTCACTCCATAAGCCGCGGCGCTACCGGCCAAAGACCCGGCAAAGTTGGCAACGCTAAATCGCGAAAATCCACCAGAATCAAATTCGACAGAGTCACCGATTGCACCAAGACCTGCGTCGATTACACTACCCCAGCCCTTTGAAGACATGGAGCCGCCGATCGCTTCACCCGCAACCGACATGGCCCCAGAGAAGAGGGCCTGCGCGCCGCCGCCTTTAGACCAGTTACCTTTGAAATCCAGATTCAGCGTACCATCGGCGTTCTGGCCAATACCCGATTTCACGACTCCCATGCTGGCGCGGATAATGGAACCCGTAAGATCACCGCCGGCCAGAGCCCCACCAAATGCCATACCAAAGTTCATCATACCCATCGCGAGGGTACCACCGACGTCGCGGCCCTGTGATATCCCAGTGCCCGTTGAGTGTGTTGCCTGTGCCATTGCAATCGTCATCATTGCAGCGATGTTACCGCTAAGCGCTCCGGCTAACCCAGCTGTAAGCTGTACGCCAGCAGTAATTGCCCCTTGGATTGTCGCGAGGCGTTTTTCCTCTTTATTCAAGCCGCGGTAGGTCTTCTTGTTGTCCATCTGGCCGCCAACCCAACCACCCAATTCACCGGAACCCTGGTTGCTCTCGTCGCCTTCATTGTTGTATTGCGGTGCTTCACCAACCCAATCGCCGTAGAGACCTTTTTTCGACTTATCGCCGCCGACAATCTTGAATGCCTGTTCAAGCGCCATCGTCTGCACTTCGAAGAACAGCTTCACATCGACGTCGCGGCCTTTCTCCAAAAAGCTCACCATATCTTCACCCGACATCTGCGTCATGCCGGCTTCGCGCATACCGCGATTCATCAGCCCATCGACATCGGCATGCTGGTAAGCGCTGAAGCCATATTTGCCGCCGAATGCCCAGCCCATATCTTTGGTGTACCAGCCGCCGTCCTGGCGGTAGTTCGCCAGCGTAGCCGCGGTGGTAAGTCCGGCAGTAACGTTGGTGTCGTTCTTGCGCAAAGATTCTTTAAAATCTTCAATCAGCTTTTTGAACGACTCATACATTTTGACGTTATTCAGGATCGCCATTTTCTTGGAGAAGGTTTCCATGTTGCTGGCGAAATCACCCTCTAAGCTCGTGGAATTGAAGCCTTTGAAATGCGTTGCATTGCCCATTTCAAGCGTCACATTAAACGCGGTGATCGACTTGTTGATTTCACCGAAGAGGCGCTCGTTTGAGGGTTTGCTGCGTTCAAAGTCAGCCATCGCGGCCTGTACGAGGTTTGCGACGTTGATCTCCGGTACATCGACAGGTATATTGATGCTGGCGCTCAGGGTTTTCAACCGTTCGTTAAGTGCACTTCCGGTTGCCCCAAGCATCTTCTCCAGCGATTGCTCCATTGCGGCAGCCTTGATTTCATCCTGCCAGTTTTGTTTAGAGGTCAGGAAGGTCTTGAATTTGTCATCCCACTGTTTCTTACCGTTATCAATCTTGCGGTTCGTGTCAATTTCCCACTGTCGCCACGCCTTGAGAAACTTCTGCTCTGAGGCATTGAAGCTCTCTGTACCGCGGCTTTCAATCGTCTGCGCCAGATTTTCCCAGCGCGCTCGTGCTGCGTCGAGTTCTGCTCTTCTCAGATCCCACTGCTGTGTCACAAGGGATGCATTCTGTGCCTGCTGCACCTGAAAAACATTCGTTGAATTTTCCTGATAATCGCCGGCCATCAGCTGAAAGCCTTTGTACTGCTTGCCTTGCGCATCGGCGTAATTCCAGATCGACCACATCGTCTTTTCGCGCTCATTCAGCATCAGTGTCTGCTCGTGCGTGCCGCCTGCCGTCACGTAGCTCTGCTTCAACTGTGTGCGCAGCGCGTCTGAATGGTTCGACCCCATGTTCATGACGTCGCCCAGATTATACATATCCCAAACCCCGCCCGGGGCAACATCCGCTGTGAGGTATTTGGCATAGCCATCGGTCATCTGACCGTTGTGAGCCATGGTCTTAATCTTCACATATTTGTCGCCGTTCAGCCAGTAGAAGCCGCCCTGCAGCGTAGATTCTAAGTTCTGTGTCGTCACCTGCGACGGGTCATATTTGTCGCCTGCGGCTGTCTCGAATTTGGGAGTCGTAATCGAACTCGTGATATTCAAGACTCTTGCTGCATCGTTCGCGCAATTTCCCGTAGGTGGACAATGCGCCCCTGCCACATAAGTTGCTCCACTGGAATCGATGTAATTGGATTTATCGTCCTTTACATAGCGCAAATCGGCATCCGAAAGCGTGTAGCCACCCACCTGCGCGCCCCACTGAACCAAACGGTCTTTAAGAACCTGCTGGCTCGGTGCCTTAGTGAAGTAGTCGAGGGCAGCTTTCGCGATCAGGTATTCCTCTTCCTTCTGTTTGATGGTATTAAGCTTGCTGACGAACGAATTGCGCTGATCGTCCGTATTACGTGATGCGCTGCTATGATCGTTATCCTTATTGTTCTTATCAATTTCGGCCGGTATGATTAAGGCCAAACCCGAACCAATTAGAGCAACACCGGCTCCCCACTTCGCAAAGCCGGCCGCCATAAGAGCACCGCCCGCCCACGCACCAAAGAGACTTGCAAAAGCTGCGGCTGCCGCGCCAAATAGGGCACCTGCAACAATGAGATCAACTGCGCCGAGGCCTATTAATGGTAAACCAACACCATACGCCCAGTTAAGCTTGATAATCGATTCGTGTAGCGCTTCCTTTCGCCGCAATTCTTCATCCGCAGCTGCCTTGAAAGTGGAATAATTTGCAGAATTTAACTGGCCATTCACCATGTTTGCCCTGAATTGATCAAGAAGGGCTTTATCAGCGGCGTTTAGTGAATTAAAGGCATTTCTGGCGCCGTTCCAGTCAGAAACGATTGCGGGCTCATTCAAGCCCGGCTGATCTGTGCGGGGATAAGTATTAAACCAGACATTTCCACCATCCCAGTATGTATCATCTTCAAAGGTCATTCCCTTAAGTACACCACCAATGCCCCCAGGGCCCTGCGCCGCAAGTATGGCCTGGAAAGTCGCGATGGTCTTATCCCGATTATAAACAGTCGCAACATCATTAGGGTTTGAATATCCAATCAGATCGTCTTTTGACTTGTTATAAGCGGCAAGTTTCAGCTCTGCAAGTTGACGTCTTTTTTCTATTTCGGCGGCCAAAATCTCCTGCGCCTTCTTGACGCGAATCATCCGCTCCGACTCAAGCACGTATTCCTTACGTGCATTGATGAAATTCTGGTAAGTCGCCTTCATCGCCGTTTCTTGCACGCTCAGGGTCACGTCATTGGCGGGATTGGTGTCTGTATTTAGATCGATCTTGTTAATCAGATCCGCTAACTGTGTCAGCGTATCCTGCGTGCGCACCTCGTCGGCTTTCGCTAAGAGCTGCGCAGAAACATTGTCATAGTTCTGCTTCGCGGCAAGGTACATCTGGTACGCGTCGGCTTCGTTGGCAGATGATGCCTGTGTTGAAGAGGCGAAAAGGTAAGCCGTCGTCGCGAAATCTTTGACAGCCGCTTTTTTCTCAAAATCAGAGTTCTCCACCTGGAAGGTTTTAAAAGCTGATGCCATGTTATTCATGGCTGTCGTGTAATACGTGAAATCAGTCGCGTACTTGGCCTTGCGCGCGTTTAAGCCTGTCACCGCATCATTGATGGTCGCATTATAGGCAGCTTCGGCGTTACTCAGGTCGGTCGCCACCTGATTGAATGTCTGCGCCAGATAGCCGCGCGCACTTGAGCCCAAAAGCACATCCCGGTGCGCTGCCTCTGCCAATTGCTGTCTTGAATCACGCAGTTGTGCGGCTGATTGCTCCGCTTGTTTCTGTGCGCCTAAAAGTACGTTCTCTGAAAGACCAGTTGCCGCATTGTCGTCCACGAGCTTTCCGCTACGGTTCTGCTTAATTGCGTTCGCAGCGTTCACCAGAGCATCAAACGCAGCATCGTCCTTTGCCGACGAATTAAAAGAAGAAATCGCTCCTGCAAGTTCGGTTTTCACGATCTCGCGCCGTCCGCTCGTCGTGTTCACTGCACCGGGTGTGAGCGAAGTCGAAGCGTCGTGTGTTTCAGCCATCGCAAAAACCGATGCCAGTGAGCGGTTCATGTTCGATACGGCCGTCAGGTAGTTATTTGCCAGATGTTCCTGGTACGCAATCGTCAGATCGGGATTTGCATCCGTATTAACCTTATTAATCGTTGCCTGATAAACGGTTTGGCTGACGTTATTTGTATCGAGATATGTAACCTTGTCGGTAGAGGCAACGCTGAAATCAGGCGCCCGATCGCTGACAAGCTGCATCTGGTAATTCCCCGAACTGAACAGGGTTTCCAGATTGCCTACAGCGAGCACATTTTCTTTGAGCGTCTTGCCCTGCAAGTACGTCGGCATATCCGGTGTGGGGTTCGTATAGAGTATCGCCTGCTTATCCGCCACGGTTTTGATAAACGAACGGTAATTCAAAAACAGCGAACCGCCGGTCGCAAGATTCGTCGTTTCGCCACGCAGAGCGGCAAAACGCTTCAGATTGTCTGCCACAGCCATGTTACGCGCAAATACGCGCTGGCGACCAGTCGTCACCGCCTGATTGTTGCGGAGCTTCTGACCGATCGCGTCGGTTACTGCTGTCAGGTTGGCTTCTGCGATGGTTTTGGAAAGTTTTACCTCCCACGCGACGTCGGTTGCAAAAACCGCATTCGTCAGCGATGCATCGCTCATCAGCCGGTTGACGCGTGTGCGTTCTGCAGTCAGTTCCTGTATCGAATTAAAGAAGGTTGTCAAACGCGGTTGTTCCGCTTTAAAGAAGCCTTTTTCCTGGCTGTTGAGCTCAGCAGCCATCGCAGCGAAGTCAGCCACCGTAATGGTCGCAGCACCCAGCGTCACGCCGCTGCCGCTACCCTGCATGTACCCTGCAAACGCCTTGTAGAACTCGTTGAAATTGTCTTTGGCGGCATTGCGCAGTGCCGGTGTGCCCAAATGCTCCGCAGCGGCGCGTACTGTCGCCTCCGATTTGGCAAGATCGCCATTAAACAGCACACTGGCCGAATTTCCCGGCTGTGAAAGATAAGTTTGTAATTCGCTCAGATAGTCGCCGATGAATTTCTTGTTCTCTGCCGAAACTTTGCTACCCAAAGAAAGAGCGTAATCGTCGAATGCAGCTTTATCGGTCGCGTTCAATCCGCTATAAAACCCGTTGGCTGCCGCGTTACCTGTGACTGCAAGTCCCAACACCAGCATCCATGCCGCGAGCATAAACCCGGGTTCGTTGTTCTTCGCCAGGTCGCGTACGCGCGCAGGCGAATTATCCAGCGCTGCATAAGAGGCGTTTTCCACAGCAGAGAGATTCGAGCGGTTGCTGAGCAGTCCCTCTTTGGTCACTGCATCGCTGACAAATACCGTTTCTACGGTCTTTGCCAGCCTCAGGTTAAAAAGTGCCTGCGCGGGACTCTCATTCCCTGCCTCAGCTACCTTTGTCGCCAAAGAGAGATCATTGAAGTACGTGTTCAGCGCAGCTTCAACACCGGCGTTCATGCTGTAACCGCTCGTTGAAATCATCTGCGCAATCTGTGCGCTGTCAGGCGGCAGATTATTCTGTGCCGGCGAAGACGTGGACGCAAGGGAGAGCTTCAGGTACGCGGTCTTCAGCGCGTCGCCATTTGCTCCGGTGATCGCGTTCAGGTAGCCCTTACCCGCAGTCTTGAAGTTGGCAATCGCTGTCAGCGCAGCTGGCAAGAGGGTGTCTGCGTTAAGGCGCGTGTAGGCACCAAAAGTCGCCGGGCTCATCGTACCAACATAGAGCGTCGGCAGATATGTGGAAAGATCGCCCCCACCGGTTGGGTTTGCGTTGAAATACGCGTAAGCCTTATCTCTGAAATCCGATAGCTCGATATTGCCCGCAAGCTGGTCCTTTAGGTCTACTCCGCTAATGCGATAGGCATTATCCGTCAGAAAAACATCGAACTTCGTTTTAAAATCCGCCAGAAGCGCAGCCGGGGTGCCGCCCGTCAGTGTAACCGTGTTGTTGCTGATGTAGTCGTCGAACTTCGCCATCAATAGCCGCGTACGGAATTCGTTGGTTTCCTTATTGACGTCCGCCACTGTTGGCGTGCTGAGCGCAGCCGAAGCACGCGTGTGTAATGCAATATTGGTGAATTCCTTCACCATATCCTGACCGATGATTTGCGAATCGATCTTGCGACTCGCGAGATATTTTGCCACGAACTGCGACGTTGTCCGGTCGCTGAGCGCAGTCGAAGCGCCCGTCATATAATCGTCGAGTGCTTGTGCACTGCCTGCGCCGCCAGAGCCATCGAGATACGAATAAAAATCATTCAGATAAAAATGCCGCTGCATTTCCTGCGGATGTCCTGACAGATCGAGTATTGCCCGTGCCTGTTCGTCGGCAATCGGTGAGGCCTTGAGCCGCAGAAATTCCTGATAGCGCGTGTTCAGATCGTTGTAACCGCGCAGCACTACGAAATTCTTAAGCTCCGCAGGGTAAGCCCCCGCATTGAAGTTTGCCGCATAGTGATACTGATTGAGCGCATCGACAAGCTCCTGCTGTAATGCCAGATTGCCGAATTTCTGCTGCTCACCCGCCGATGGGTTAGCCAGAAGTGCCGTAAAATTCGTGAGCTCAGTCCTGAACTGGTTCAAAGGCATCGTCTGGTTCAGGTTCTGCATCAGGTAGGTTATTTCTGCTCCGTAATCCTGCTGCATTGCGGGCACATTGGTCGTGTTCGCAAGCCAGGCATTAATCATCGTCACCGCGCTCGCAGTCGTCGTCGCACCCGGTATCGCATTCACAAACGCATCGAACGCGGTTCTGAATGAATCAGCACGCGTCGCCTGCTCTGCAATGAAGGCATCGATAGAGGCACCCGCGCCACCACGTGCAGTATAGAGATCGCGCGGCGAGAGCGCATTCAAATCACCACGCACCTGCGTGGCGAATGTATCGTTGGTAAGCGTTGCCAACAGATTGGATTTCAGCAGAACCGGATCGCCATTTGCCGGATATGAGGACACAATATCCCACAATTTAGAGAGATAGAGTTCCGATGCGTTGGAGCCTGTCAGGTATGCGGTGACACCGTTTACAAAATTCGCGTCCGCAGCGATATTGTTGATACTGGTTTGAATTGCAGAGGTTTTTAAGACATCGACACCCGCGATAAATTCAGACACCGATAGCACTTTGTTTTGCGCATAGGCCGCCTTGCGCGCATCTAAGAACTGTTGTTGAATCTGCGCGCCGTAAAGCTGTTCGCGCACAGTTTTCAACTGATCGCCTAAGGCAAAAAGCTCTGTCAGCGAAGTATGCACCGCCGCATCAGGCCCCTGAGCCGCTACGGTGAAAAGCGTCAGCAGTTCTCTGTTCTGCGTCTTTGAAAGTTCTGCCACAAACGCACTGTAGGCACCAATCGGTGAAGTACCGTTGGCTGTGTCGTAGCCCGACATCGCATTGCTGACATTCTGATAGAAAGAAAGAACTTTAGTGATGTTTTTCAGGCGTTCGGTTTCGAGCGTGCGCGCCGCATCGGCATTACCGGTGATCACAGAGACACCCGTTGCGCGGTTCGCAATATACGCTTCTGCACTCAGATATTCAATGAGCGAAGCTTCCAGCCCCGCAATCGATTGCTTCAGGTTGTCGGGCACATTCTTGCGTTCCGCCTGCGCGCGGTCGACATAGGTCGTGAGCGCAGTTACCCAGCCCTGAAGTGTGGTTGCCGATTGATTTCCGCCCAAAAGCACTGAAATATCGGCACTCGCCGGTGTCGTCAGAGGCAGGCTGTTTGCCGTCAAAAATGCATTTTCGACCAGCGGCACGCCGCTCACATCGCGTCTGATATTGCCGTAGTCGTCCTTTTGGTAGAAGCCAACGACCTGTTTGATCGTGTCAGAAAGTCCCTGCTCTGCCGCTGAAAGTTCAGCCCTGTAGCCCGCATCTTTCACGCCTGCCCATTCTGCATTCAGACGGCGGTAGCCTTCTTCTTCAATGCGGTACTGCCACAGTGAGTTCTGCACAAAAGGCGCCATGACCAGCGACGAACCGCGGTTCAGAAGTTCGCCCGCATACGCCCGCAAGGGATCGATCTGTGTGCGCAGCGCAGATGCATCGTTGTTTAATTGGGTAATATCGCTATTGAGCGTCGCCTTGCGCGCATTCTTGCTATCGATCTCTGTCTGTATCGTCGCTGCCTCTGCCGCATTACCCGCAGCGATCGCGTCGTTCTTCAGTGTGTTCAGTGGCCCGATGTCGGCATCGATTGTCTGTATCTCTGCGCCCTTTGCCGAAATCTGGTTAAATATTCCCGTAAGCTGGCTCTCCAGATTGCGTGCCGCGCGGTCTTTAGAGAGATACTGCTCCTTTGCCCAGATCGCGCCATAATTCAAATTCAGTTTCTGAAGTTCCTGTGAAATTGCATTGCGCGCACTCGTCAGATCCGTGCGCAGGTTTGTGGTGCTCGCTTCGTTTACATAATGCCCTAAGTAGGATTGCAAAATAAACCGGGTATCATCCGCCTGATTCGCGGGCATTCCCGTCAGATACGTATTCAGGGCGTTTCTGAGTGCAGTATCGTTTGGCGCAGAGAGTAAACTTGTCAGATCGTTGCGGAGATTCGTGCGAGTGCTGTTAAAATTGGTGACCCAGGCATCGGTTGCCGATTGAGGCGCCTGAATCGTTACATCGTGAAAGATTTGATTTTTTTGCTGGTAAAACTGCACCTCCCCGTAAAATTTCTGCCATTTTTGTTCGACCGTCTGCCCACCCGGCGGGGGTATTTGTGACAGGTTGTCGATACGTGCTTTGACATTAAAATCCGTCAGGTATGCACGCACGATCCAGAGTTTTTCCAGATTGATGTTAAATGTCGTATCCGTCTTACCTTCAAAGAGCCCGAAATCATAACTTGAACCGTTCCAGGCCCCACCCGCTGTCGCACGATTTGTGCCGCCCATCAGTTGCGCAATCTGGTCGTCCACTGCCCTGATCAGCGTTTCGCTGTTGGTTGTCCCCTGATTGTTGCCGGTAATCACCGAATTCACTAATGTAGCAAGGTGGTTCACCGCAGCTTCGTTCAGCCGT
>CAYHJO010000071.1:16658-18034 GCA_964356715.1 uncultured Turneriella sp.
GCCGTTCATACTGTGAACTCGTGCGCGTTACTGCATCGCCCACCTCTTTTTGTAAAGCTGTCGCACTCAGGACGGCTGTTTGTCCGCCCAAAGTCGATTGCGTATCCAAAAGATAATCCAGAGCTTCAGAATTAACCTTCTTCTCCATGCGTAGAGCCGTGATGAAACCGTCGATGTTCTGCCGCAGAGCTTCTGCCGCAATCAGCGCTTCTTGTTCGCGTTGAGCAATGAGCGTCGCATTGCCACCGCCCTGCGCTGTTACCAGTGCCGCACGCGCTGCAAGATAGGCGCTCTTCTGTGCTTCAATTCCGTCGAATAATTCAATGGTCTTTGTCCAGTTCGCCGTCGCACCCGTGCGCACGATCAGGTTTGCCTCTTGACTTCTGAAATCCACTGCAATCTGATCGATACTCTTACCCGCAAAACCGGCAGTCAGAATCGTATCGAGCGATGCCGAATGCTGGCGTGCGACCTTAGTATTATCTATCGCCTGAATCACCTTCGTCGTGAAGGTGACGTCTTTCTGTGCTTCGGTGCGCTCACGCAGAATACGGTAATAATCGAGTTCCGTTGCCGAAACGACGTCTTTCATTTCTGTAACGCCGTTAACCAGAACCATGCGGTTTGTGACGGCCGCAAGTTGCTGTCCGACATTCGAAATCTCCGTCGCGATTACCTGCTGTGAACTTGGCAAAGCGAGCACGTCGAATGTCTTCTTGGTCTGCCGGTAAATGTCCTGTTGAAGGTCAAACGCAGCTTTGGCGCTTGCCACCACAACTGCCTGCGCTTCAATCAAACTCTTGTCGGCCTGAAGCTGCGCGCCCAATTCTGTCAGGTTCATCAGCAGCGGATTTCCCGGTACCATCGCGCCTTTTACGTCGCTGATCTTCTGCCCCAGTTCTGAAAAACGGTAGTTTCCCTGTAAGTCGGTCAGCGAACCGAACAGTGCTCCTGCCGCGTTTTTCAGCTGTAACCAGCGTTGCTGCTTTTCTAATAGTGCATCTCCAGTCAGGCCCGTGATCCATTCGTTCTTTAATTGAATCAGCTTATCCGAAAACTGCGCAAGATAGTGCACGTTTGCGGCAGTGCCTGTCGGTGTCGCGGGGTTCGTGCCGCGCCAAGGGTTAAATGCTGCGATTAGACTGTCCAGATCGCTGCCGACAGAAACAGCACCCGCACCCGTAACAACTGCAAGCGCACCTTTTTCTGTTACAATCTCGCCTTCACGCGTGTAGATTTTGTTCAAATCAATGCCGCGCGAAGCCAGAATATTGTTGAATTCTGTGTCGCGTGTCGCGGCATCGGTTTTTACCAGCGGGTTTAGCGCAATATCTCCCTTCAGTATCTTGTATTTGATCTCTGCAAGGTCGGTGTAG
>CAYHJO010000072.1:0-17205 GCA_964356715.1 uncultured Turneriella sp.
TTGTGGGTTGGGGGGCATCCACAAATTTTGAAGGCACAGTTGCGCCGCAAATGAACACCGGTAGCGACCAGTGCATTTCGCGCAGCGCCGATGGCGCAGATACGAATACGAACGGTACAGATTTTGTCGCCGAGACGGTGAAACCTTGTTCCCCGGGAGCAGCCAACGCCTCTTTGAGTGTAGTCAGCGCGTCTGCTACGACTAATTCCACAACCCTGACCGTGTATTTTTCTGCGACGCCTGTTACGGCGCAAGCGCAAACCTTGGGAAATTATTGTGTCGCCCTCGCCGCCGCGTCTGATTGCAGTACACCCGCGATCACTGTTAGTGGGGCTGTGCTCGCGGGAAAGGTTGTTACTCTAACGACTTCAGCGCAGACTACCAGCACCAACTACAAGGTTTATGTTACCGGAGTTACTTCCGTTGTCGGAGCCGCGGCACTGGGCAAAAATACCGCGAATTTTTCGGGTTACGGCCCTATTTTATGGAGTGCTACCCCGGTGGATGCGACCACCGTTGACCTGAACTTCGACAGCAATTTGGATTCAGCTACAATCGATGCGTTTCCGGGGCGGTTTACATTCAATAATAGCCTGACCACAACGACGGCAACCTTGCAGCTTGTTGTCCCCATCGCTAACCGCAGAGTGCGTTTGGCTACTCCATCACAAACGGCCGGAACGAATTATCAGGTAACAGTTTCGACATCGGTAACCGGTGGAGGTAGTCCAGTGAATTCAAATTACACAACGGCTAATTTTTATGGATTTACGCCGTTTATATCGCTGGCAAAGGATTTTGGTGGTATCATGGATCAATCAACGGCGAGTATGGATAACGTAAGCCTGTGGACAAACGTCGCCAGCGGAACATTAGTGAATGTCAGCAGTTCGGTGAAAGAGGGTACCAACTCGATGGGTTGGACTGACATAACGACAACTTGCGGTACCTCGGCCAGAATGGCGCAATCGGTAGCATATTATCCGGTTACGCCCGGCGGAGCTTACACAGCCTCGATGTTCATAAAATCAGGCACAATTACCGGTACAAATGTGAGCGGCCGCATCAGGATGTATTGGTTTAAGGACAGCGTTGGCACCCCCAGCAGCAACCCCGAGGATTTGGATAGCGGGGCCGTACCGATCACTGTCAGCGATAGTGCCTGGACTCAGTTTTCAAAGCCTTTTACCGCGCCAGCAGACGCGTATTATGCTCAGTTTGCCTTGCATGCTTGTCGGACAGGCGGTGCCGCAACAGATCAGCTGTATTTTGATCAAGTCTATTTCGGTCCTTAATGCTTTGCCACCTAAGATGTCATACGCCACGAAATCCAGCTATGAATATATTCAATATCAACTAGCTGCTCGGGCGATGAAGTTTGGAGAAAAATGAAATACACCACTATAATAAAAGGCGCACTTTCCGAATTTTGCACCAAATATAAATCGCCGGGTAACGTATTTAAAATCCTTCTTCTCGCGGCAGTTGGGGGGCCTTTGGCCGCCACCAGCACGCTCGAATTCAACACGAACTACTACCATTTCAACAACAACGATCAGCGCAACTACGATGCCGCGGCATACAAGGCCAATCAATCCGCCTCATACCTGAATACCGACGACCGTTTCAACCTGATTCAGGGAGCGCTGCGCCTGCGCTATGCCACGCGCTACAAGAAGACCGAGTTCAAGGTCGATATGGCGCGGTTGGGGCAGTGGGGTTCTGACAACTTTCAGGGGCGCGACGCGGGACAGAACCCGCTCACCTTCAACGATCTGTATTTTGCCTGGTATCCGATACCGAGTATCGCTTTTACTTTTGGACGCTTCACCTACTCGATCGGAAATTCACAGAAAGACCATTTTTTCTTTGACATCATCGACGGAGCAAAAATTGATTGGAAGTATTCCAATAATTTCCAGTTTCAGGTGATGGGCGATATTTTTTCGAATGCCGTGAAGCATGACATGGCGGGCTACCTCGGGATTGTGAAGAAAGATACCGAACAACTCGATGATTTTAACGGGGATACAGTAACTTACCGTGGTGGTGCGACCGCGCAGGCGTATTTTGCCAAGTTTTTTACGTATTTTCTGCGTTATGGGGCCAATTCACAGGGTGGGGCCGATTTGTCTGAAAACGGCCGCAATCCGCTGAACAAAGCCGATAGCGACTTTTTGAGTATGTCGGGTATGCGGCTGCAGAAAGATTTCCAGAAATGGGGAGTGCCTGATGTGACGGTGTCTTATAGCTACGGTAAGGATTACCAGTTCGACGATACACGCACGTATAACGGTATCGCCACGGCCTTGAATTACAAAAAGGTGGCGGAGTTCAATTCGTTCCGCTGGACGACGCTTTTAAGCGGCGGCTATTTTAATGAGAATTTTGCCGCCATGAAATCACAGGGCATCGGCAGCATTCTGCTCTACGGTTACCGCGCGTACCATGCCTCTCCCTATGCCTACTTCTACCATTTCAGGGATTACGAAAAGCGCAAGGATTCAGTGCAATATGTCGATCGCACGAACGCGAAGACGTATGCCCGCCTGTCGCAGGATATCGACCTGAAAAAATGGATGCGCGGTTTATCGGTTGAAGTTGCGGTATTGGGCCTGTTCCAGACGCGCGGCATGGAGTACATGGGCACCGAGCTCTATTCAAAATTTTCTTACCGGGTGGATAATATAACATTTCTGCTCGAACCGACGGTCTTTTTGCCGACCAATTATTATCCTAAATTAGCAGCAACCAATACTTTTGTAGCGAATGGTACCGATCCTTTCTGGGGGGTGGGGTTCGGGGTGAACTATCTGCTCGATCTCGATTACATCAGCGCGCAGAAGGCCGAGGTTGAAGACGAAGTTCAGGATAAAACCGAAGATATTCTCGATGAAGGTCCAGGTACTTTGGTCATCGACTAAATGCGCGTTTTCACCGCCATACTGTTCTTCTTCTGCGCTGTAACTTTCTCTGCTGCGCAGAAGACGGAACAAAAGAAAATAAAGCTTACGAAACCCGGCGCAGCGGCTGAAACCGTCGAAGCACCGGCGCCTTCAGAACAGGCCGAGGCCGGGGCGCAGGAAATTGTCCAGGTGCTGAAGGTGATTGATTTTGAAACGATCAAGGTCACCTATAAACAGAAGACGATGCGGATCAAACTTATCGGTGTGAAGATTCTCAGGGAAAATGAAATTGTGACGCGTGCGCGTTATCTGCCGCCTGATTCTGTCGACGTCGATGATCTGGTCGCACGGGGCACTAAAGGGGTGAATTATCTCAAGAATAAACTCGGCCGCGGCGATCAGCTCACGATCGATACCGACGGCGGCAAAAAAGACGCGGCCGGCCGCATGCTCGTCTATCTCTTCGACGCGAGTCAGAAACTCATCAATACAGAGATCATACGCGAGGGTTATGCTTATCCCAACAGACAAAATCTGAAAACCGAATACCGCAAGCAGTACGATGAAGCATTCGCGTACGCGATGGCGGAAAAAAAGGGCCTGTGGGAGCTCTGGAAGGGCGAACTCGAATTCAAAGAGAAGAACAGGAAACCACATCTGGTCTATGAGTCACAAAAGAAAATCAGCATCATGACGTTCAACGCGCAGAATCTCTTCGACAATACGCACGATGACCGAAAGAACGATCACACTTTTCTGCCGCTATCCCAAAAAAATGGGGCCGACGTGAAACGGCAGTGCGGCTATTTGCACGGCAAGAACAAGCGTGAATGCCAGTCATTGGATTGGTCGGATGCAGTACTAAAAACCAAGCTCGAGCGCGTCGCGGCAACGATACAGCAGATCAACAACGGCGCGGGTCCGGATATTTTACTCCTGCAGGAAGTGGAAAATTATGCGATTCTTGAACGTCTGAATAAGGAATTTTTGCTGCCGAGCAATTACCAGATTATCCATTTTGAGAGCAAAGATCGCCGCGGCATCGATGTGGCGGTTCTGACGAGACTCAAACAATCTGAGCTGCCGAAGTATCATGAAATACCTTTTAAGAAAGGATTCGACACGCGGGGAATAATGGAGTGCACATTCTATCTCCCCAATCATGATGAACTGACTTTATTCGTTATGCATTTGCCTGCACAGATGGCGCCCTTGGTCTACCGGCAGAAATCCATGCGCTTTGTCACGATGCTGGCGCAGCGCCTGCCTAAAGAGCGCCTCGTCGTCGCGGGGGGTGACACGAATATCTCTTCAAAAGAAGAGAAGGATTCGGAAATCCTCAAGAAATTCGCCGAACCCTATTGGAAAGTCTCGCACAAGATAGGCTGCAAAAATTGTAAAGGCACCTTCTTTTTCGGCAAAGATCAGTCGTGGTCTTTTTTCGATATGTTCTTCTTCTCGGGAAATCTTGTCGACGGCCCCTCGCGTTGGCGCGTGAACCGCGGTTCCATACGCCTGGCGAATCAATTGCCATTCCAGACCACTGCCGACAAAACACCACAGGCGTACGATCCGCCGGATTTTAAAGGGGTATCTGATCACTTTCCCCTGTACGCTGAAATCGAAAAAACCCGGTAAGTGTGTTTTTGGCTTGTGGCGTAGTGTTATGCGCTGCTACATCGTCTAAATAATGCGGAACAGGTAGATTTAGCTATATTTGTTGTATCCGTCCGGCACTTGGGCCGGGCAGGGGGATTTATGAAATTCGGTGCGGATAGCTTCGGTAAAAGTTGGAAAATGGCAATGTTAATCCATATATTCTCTGGTCTTATGGTTCTTTTCGTCCTGAGTTGCGGTAGCAGCGGTGGCGATAGCGGCGGAAGTAGCGGCGGAGCAGGTACGACGGGAGGCGGGGCGACGGCTGACACAACTGCGCCGACCGCCGGGACAGCCATTTCATTCAGTGGGGTTAGCGCTACGAGTTTATCAGTCAACTGGGGCGCGGCGACCGATGCGGTTACTGCACAGGCAAGTCTGGAGTATAAAGTTGTCAAGGACAACACGGCTGCGGTCAATATTGATACCGTTGCCGAGATCGATGCAAAATCGGGCGGAGATTTGCTGCAGGACTATACGGCAAATATTACGACTAAAGCCGTAACCGCACTCACCGCATCGACTACGTATCATTTTGCCGTGATCGTTCGTGATGCGGCGGGCAACAAGACTGTCTATGCTCCCGCTTCTCAGGCAACTTCTGCGACCGCGGATAGTACAGCACCGACTGTCGGCACGGCCATTTCATTCTCCTCCGTTGCTTCGACTACTCTCTCGGTAAACTGGGGAGCCGCCACGGATGGCGTGACCCCGCAAGCCAACCTCGAGTACCGCATCGTCAAAGACAATGCGGCAACTACGAACATCGACACCGTCGCTGAAGTGGATGCAAAATCTGGCGGGGATTTGCTTCAGGATTATACAGCCAATATTACGACAAAAGCGGTGACAGGTCTCACGGCATCGACGACGTATCACTTTGCGGTTGTGGTTCGGGATGCTGCGGGTAACAAAGCCATTTATGCTCCTGCTTCTCAGGCGACCACTGCGCCGCCCGGATTTGGCAACGTCATCATCAATGAAATAACATGGTCGACCTATAACAGTGCAGGTACAAGCGATGCTACGGATGACATAATCGAGCTGAGGAATACGACCGGCAGTACGATCGATATTTCGGGATGGACGATCATTAACGGTGGCACATCGGGAAGCCCGAATCTTGTCATTCCTGCGTCGACAACGATTGCCGCAAATGGATATTATGTCATTGCAGGAAAAATCACGGGCATGACGAATGCCGCAAATTGGACAACTTCAACCATCGATCTGGCCAGCGGTGGTGAATTGCTGACGTTGCAGGATGCTTCGAGTAACACCATCGATTCTGCCAATCAGGCAGGAGCATGGTTTAAGGGATTGGATGACACGACGAACAAGCGCCGAAAATCGATGGAACGGAACGCTGTTCCGGGTACAGGGACCAGTGCCGGCGACTGGCATACGGCGGCCGGCTGCGGCTCAGGAAATTATAATGCCACTTATTCCGGCTGGACAATGGGGTCTCCTGGTGCCGCGAACAGTGCCGGCACAGAAGGGGACTGTGGTCGCATTCAACTCAATAAGAGTACCTATTACACCGTTTCAGCATTGGGAACGATTACGCTGATAGATGCGGATCTGAACACCAATGCCGGCGTGGCCGAGACGGTGAATGTTAATGTCAAATCGGCAACGACGGATACTACGGGTGAAACCATAGTCCTCACGGAAACCGGAATCAACACCGGAATATTCACCAACGCGACACTGGGTTTTGAGTTGGCAGTCGTTGCGGCCAACGGACTCGTCGCGGTCGCCGATAACGAGGTCATAACGGCCAGTTATTCTGACGCATTGCCTGCGGGCGCGAGAACGGCAACGGCTACCTGGAAGCAAAATGTCACGCAGAAACTCATTATCAATGAAATAAATTGGATGGGCAGCTGCGGTGGGGCAGGTACAGGGACCACCGCGGACACGACCGATGAATGGGTTGAACTCTACAATAATACAGCCGCCACGATTGATTTTTCCGTGACTCCGTATTCTTTCTATTCCGGATCAACTCTGCAAGCCACGATCAATTCGGGAACTGTGGCCTCGGGTGGGTACTTTGTGCTCGCGCGGAAAGCCAGTGGGACATCGGCCCTGACAGACACAACCGGAGCCGACTTCTGGTCATCAGGCATAAGTCTCAATAATTCGGGTGTACAGTGGATACTGTTTGAAACGGCGTCATCCGCCGGAGCAACGTCTGATATTGCTGAAGATAGCATCGGTACTCCACCGGGTGCAAATGGGAATTGCTCTGCTGCAGGCCAGGAGAAAAAATCCATGAGCCGCAACAACCCGGGCGGGGGTATTCCGCAAACCTTTGCCGATGGAACTTCCAACGCAAACTGGCACGTTTCAACCACGGTCAAGGGGGGCAGGTTCAAGCAAACGAGCCCTGACTACGACAAGAATCTCGGGACACCGGGCGCAATAAATGACTGAGATCGACGATCAGTTATTGACCGTTTCATCCGGAATGCCGGCAAAAAATTTGCGGATGGCATTCGATTCAGACGATGAGAATTTCAAATTGAGCGCGTCACCGCCCATGTAGGCGCGCATCGCCACGGTTTTACATTTTTTCAGCGCCGCCTCGAGTTCCTGGGTGAATTCGAGGCGCCCTTTGAAGATCTTGCTGCGCACGGTCGATAGAGTCGTATTCGGGCCCATATTCGTGCCGTAGATATTCGTCGCATGCGGCACCGTCTGCGTCACCGAATGTTGTACAAAATTCGTCAGGTTGACCTTATGCGGCTGCTCGTCGATCTTGAAGTAAATTTCGTCGCGGATGTCCTGATCCGATTCATCCACCTTGAGCGTCAGCGTCAGTATCGACGTGGCGTCAGGCGAACTCTGCACCCGGAAGAATTCCAGTTTCGCGGTGCGGTCATTGCCGATGGGGCCGGGTTCTTCCGGAATCACATTAAGCGTCAGGGAAAAGAGTTTAACCTGTTTGTACGAATCGTTGGTCAGTCGTACCGAGCCGCTGTTTAAGCCGCCGCAGGTAAGATACAGCAAAGGCAGAAGGGCCAGAACAAAGGTGCTGCTCCGCGGATTGCCTCGATACCGATGTTTTTCCATAATCATGCCGCGGCCTCAGGGAGAGCCAAATTTCCCTTAGATTCAAAGCCTTGACCACAGTAAGGGTGTCACTATCTTTCATGATCGGTCGTGAGGTCAAAAACATTTGCCGCCCGATCACAGTCGGATTAACCTGGGCCTATGAATGATTTAGCCATACTAGGTTTGGGATTAGGTGGCTTTTTCGCCACTGCGGCAGGATCTGGGCTTTTGTCTTTATACTATACATAGTATAATATATTGCCGAATCGTTCCCGTGCGGTTATCTTACACGCATGAAATCCCCCTCAAACTTCACGTATCTCATACTCCTTGCGATCGTCATGGCGGTGTTGCCTTTTGGCGAACAGCCGCACCTGTGGCAGAAACTGATGCTGCTCAAGCAGGGCTATCTGCATCAGGCATTGGATTGGTTTGATCTTATGATGCATGGAGCACCGCTCGTGGTGGTGATTGTTCTGTTTGTCGTACGGTTGCTGCGCAGGCGCGCAGTGGCTGCCTGAAAGGAGTGGTCTATGCTGTGAATGATTTGACGGCTGGGTAGGCCATCAATACGGTCAGTCATGACCGATGCGGTTATGGAAGAACTGCGCGAGCTACTGCAGCGGAAGCCGCCGCTCCATGCGCAGACCGGTCAGCTTGAGTTCATGGCCGCGCTGAGTGACCGCGAGATTCAGCTCGTGCTCAGAGAAACCGATCTGCAAACATTAACGCGGGCACTCGCCGGGGCCAGCGATATCGGCCTGGCGCAGCAACAGATGCTACGAATCTTTCAGGCTGGCAGCGGTTAAGCCGGAACGGTTAGTTTGACCTCTTTCATGATGTGACATAAGATACCTTATGGGAAGTTAAATGCTTAAATGGCATTAAATGCCACGACGGGCAGCCACCTAGCGCTGTAAAGCCAGGCTGACCCTATATTGGTTCAGCCAGTTTATCGCTTTGGCTTCGTCGGTGAAAAACTGCGTGGGGCGAATTGGCCTGGCGACAGTGACGAAAAAGAAAGACAATGCCCGCGAAACGGGACTATCGATCATGAGTGCCGTGGCGGTCACCAGACGCGAATGCTCTTCGTCTCGGGAAAAGTATTTCCGGCAATCGCCGGTTTGTCCCCGCAGGGTGTGGAAATCAACCATCAGCGGAACCGGCGTATCCGTCAGCTCTGCAAACAAAGCCGTGATTTCTTTCGCGTCTTCAAGATCGAGAAAAACATTATCTTTGGCGCGCACCACCATAATACCGTCGGACAACCAGGCCGATGCCTTCAGCGTCTGCAGAAATTTGCCATCTTTGTAACTTGGCACTCTGGCCAGGCTCAGCCGCTGGCGCCGAATGTCAAGATTTTTTGACTGCGATTTGCGAATTCACGGGACACTCTCTTTCCGCCGCTCGATAAGCTTCACTAAGAGAGCCGACAGAAAATACAGGCCCATCATCGGCAGCATCAGCGACAGCATCGCGAACACGTCGGGTGGCATCACAACGATTGAAAACAGGCATAGAACCACAATCGCGTGCCGCCAGAATTTGAGAAACAGTCCGCTCGTGATAATGCCAATTGAGCCCAACAGCACCGACACGACCGGCAGCTGAAAACTCAGGCCGAACGCGATATGGAAGCCCGTGAAAAACGACAGATAATCCGCAATGGTCAAATTGATCTCGGGGCGCACACTTTCTGTCGCCGACAACACAATGGGCGGCGGCAGCCACGGGAACCCGACAAAAACCGCGACCGTTTTCCAGGGCACCAGACGTGCAAACAGCACTCCGCACCAGAACAGCAGCACCGAAGCGATCAGGATCGCGCTGCCCCAGCGGCGAATGCCGGCCGACAGCGCGGGCGTGATGAAGCGCCAGATCTCATAGATAATAAAGGGAAAGCTGAGGATGAATCCCGCGAGCAGCAGTATTTTGAACTCAATGGCAAAATTATCGCCGAGGCGCGTGGTCATGATTTTGACCGAAGGCATGTCGGGCAGCCGTGACTTGCGGATGAGGTCGGCGACCGGGCCCATGATGAAGCTCCACACATAGTCATAGAGAAAATATGCGACGGTGGCGAAGACGGCGATCCAGATAACGCTGCGCATCAGGCGCTTTCTGAGTTCGCCTAGGTGAGCGCTCATCGGCATATAGCCCTGCTCCAGGCGCAGCTTTTTCAGACCGGCTTTTGCCGCTTCGGCGGCGGGGTCGTTGATTTCCTGGTCGAGCGGCATTAGGGTAACCGGTTCACAACTTCACGGTATTCTTTTGCCATTGAGGTGATAACATCGGCCGCCGGCATGATGCGATCGATCTGCGCGACACCGTGGCCGGCAGACCAGACTTCTTTCCACGATTTTGCCTCGACGTTGAGGCCTGTGTCAGGCTTAAAATCCGGATCGAGTTTGTCGATCGAACGCTTGAGCCAGTTGGCTGGTATCCCAGAAATCTTGGGCGAATAGACAATTTCTTCGGGCGCTGAATCGATCAGCATCTGTTTGTACGCGTCGTAAGCATTTGCCTCTGGCGTCGCGATCAGGCGCGTACCGATATAAACAGCATCTGCGCCGAGTGCCAGGGCTGCGGCCATCTGCCGGCCGGTAGAGATCGCGCCAGAGGCGACGACCGGCAGCTCGGGAATTTCTTTTCTGAGATAAGGGATGAGGGCGAACGGGCTGATGGCGCCTGCATGTCCCCCTGCCCCCTGCGCCACCGCAATCAGCGCATCGGCACCGCACTTCGCCACAAGATTGGCGTGTCTGAGTGTGGTGACATCGCAAAACACTTTGGCGCCTACTGATTTGGCTTCTTTGACAATCGAGCGCGGTGACCCCAGCGAGGTAATCAAGAGTTCTACTTTGAATTCGAGACAGACTTCGAACTGGCGCATCCATTCCGGGTTGTGTTCTTTGTGCAGAATCAGATTGATGCCGATGGGTTTGCCTGTGCGCGAGCGGATTTCGCTGAGACCCGCGCGTAGCTCGTGGGCGGTGCGGTAATTCAGGGCTGGCATCGTGCCGATGCCACCGGCATTCGACACGGCGCAGACGAGACTGGGGTAAGATACCAGAAACATTGGCGCGCCGATAATCGGTAGGTCGATACCCAGCATCTGCGACACGGCGGTCTTTATCTGCATGCGGTTATTTTTGAGATGGAGACGCGGCGTAAACGAGAACCCCCCTTGTGCCCCCCTATTAGGGGGATTCAGGGGGGTTATCCTAACGAAGCAATATAATTGCGTAGAAATTCGAGGTTGGTTCTTTTGGCGGCGGACAATAGCACGATTTCAAAGAAATCCTTATTGGTGCTGTAGAGCTTGACGATTTTGGATGTCTCAGACTGGTTCAGCTGGTCTGATTTGTTGAGGCAGAGAATCGTCGGTATGTGGCGTTCGCGCACAATCGCGGCGATTTCCTTTTCTTCGTCTTCGAGCTTACGACGGCAATCCATCATCAGACAGACGGCTTTGACACCCTGGCGGGTCGTGATATAATCGGCGAGAAACGTCGAGAAACGTTTGCGAAAAACCGCCGAACTCTGCGCATAACCATAACCGGGAAAATCCGCGAGCGTCAGCCGCGTACTGTCTTCTTTGTCGCTGCCGAGCTGGTAGAGCTGAATCAGTCGCGTTGAGCCAGGGCGCGATGAAATCTGCGGCGGTTTGTCGGTCTGCAGAAGTGCACGCAATAGCGACGACTTGCCGCTGTTTGATCGCCCAAGAAAAGCGATTTCGGCGTTGGTCACGGGCATCTCGGCGACGCTGCTGAACTTGCCAATCGGTTGCGCGACCAGACGCCGGTTATCGGGAAATAGAATTTTGCCGGTGACCATATCAGGTGGGCTTTGGCGGTCTACCGGTCTTTTTGAATTTCACGTAGTCGGCGAGAATCTGTGCATGGTCAAATGCCATAGTGGCGGGAAGTTTGCGGAGGTCAAAAACCTGCAGATTTTTCGCGTCGTCGGCGGCTTTGGGCACCCCCTTCGCTTCCGCGATAAACACCGTCGAGATGGTGTGGCGGCGCGGATCGCGCGCAGGATTCGAATAGGCATAGAGCATGTGCTTTAAATTCACTTTGAGGCTGGTTTCTTCGAGTGCCTCGCGGCGTGCGGCGTCTTCGAGCGGCTCGCCGTAATCGACAAAGCCGCCGGGAATCGCCCAGCCAAAGGGCGCATTGCGGCGTTCGATCAGCACAATGCCGCCCTTCATCTCGATGATGATATCGACGGTGGGTACCGGATTTCTGTAAGCGCTTGGAGGCACGTCATGTGCTGCGCTTACCCCGTGCGTGCCTGCACTTTGATAGTTTTTTTCTTTTTTGGTGAGTTTCTTCAGAAAGCTAAACATCAGAGGTATCGTATTGTGAGGCCTTCGCCTCGAAAATACAATACTTTTATTGCGCCGAGGCTGTCGCAGTACTCAGGCGTACCCAGATCTTGAACTTGCCTTTGTGGTCCTCGTGCCACTCGACGCCCGCGTCGCGCAGCTTGAGTTTGAGCCGGTATCTTTCCAGGTCGAGCAACCTGCTCTCTTTTGTCACGGCATGAGTATTGCTGTTTTGCATCTGCTGGCTCCTGATATAGTATCGGGATCGGCCGGGTGCAAAATTGAAATTCCGGGAAACTATTATGTCGCATAAGAATACGCTGGCTAAGCCGGCGTATTCTTATGCGAACTTGCCTAACGATGCGCTGCGCCGGAAGAAGCGGTTTACGCGTTCTTCGACACGCGCATCTTCTGTGAGTACGCCGGCATGGTGGTGTTTACTGCGCGCGTCGATGATGAGCGCACCCTTGCAGCCCCAGTGCTTGTTTTCGACCGAGCTGTCGACGCCATAGACGTCGCGCGCGGGGTCTGAGCGCGTGAAGGTGACCCACAGCAGGTTATCGAGGTTTTTCGCGGTAAATGCCGCGTCGTCGGCGATGACGATCAGCATAATGCCCTGGTTGTGCAGATCGCGCGCGGCTGAGGCGATCGAGCGGATTTCAAATTCGGCGCTGCGGTAGTCGCGAAATACACTGCCGCGAATCACGAGTATCCCCGGTTGTGCGAGCGCAGCGTCGCGGAACTTATAGCGCGAAAATTCGCGCCCTGAAAGTTCGGTCGCCAGATCGCGCAGCTTTTTTCCGTACGCTGCGATAACCAGCTTCGAACCTTCGTGCAAACTGGCGCCGGTATAATCCAGCGAGTCCATCGTCGTGCGTGTCTGGAAATGCAAATCGCGCGTGAAATCGACGCGTTCGAGAATATGGCGCAGATATTCGGCGACGCGGTGAACAGAAATTCCATGTCCCGTTTCGTCGGCGGTAATAAAAAGGTATTTCGCCAGCGACATCTGGTTGAAGCCCAAAATGGCGTTGGCCTGCGTGAGAATCTCGCGTGGCTGCGGCGGCATATAAGGCAGGTAGCGCTCGGACCCCAAAGCCAGCAGCAGCGGATGCACCCCGGCGGCATCGACTGCGTGCACTTCCTTCACACCCGGTAGTTCGTTTTGTACAAGGTCGTGCGTGAGGTCGTGTATCAACCGGCCAAACTCGGAATCTTCCTGCGGTGGCCTGCCGACGACGGTGAATGGCCAGATCGCGTTCTTCTTGCGTGCCAGTACGCGTGTGACGCGCAACACCGGAAAATTATGAGTCAGACTGTAATAGCCGAGATGATCGCCGAACGGGCCTTCGGGCAATGTTTCGCCAGCATGCACCTCACCGTGAATCAGAAAATCCGCCCATGGCGATTCGAGAAAACCATTGCGGCGCCTGTAGCGAAACGCGCGCAGATTGAGCATCGAGGCAAAAAACAGCTCGCTGATGTTTTCTGGCAGCGGCATGACTGCCGCAAGCATCAGCGCCGGTGGGCCACCGACCATGATCGTGACCTTGAGCGGCTTGCCCTGCGCAATTGCGGCGGTATGGTGAATGCCAATGCCGCGGTGGATCTGGTAGTGCATGCCCATCGTCTTGCCTTCGATGAATTCATTGCCGCTGGTCTGGATGCGGTACATGCCGAGGTTCGAATGCATGATGCCCGGCTGTGTTGGGTGTTCGCTGTAAACCAGTGGCAGCGTGATAAACCTGCCGCCGTCTTTTGGCCATGATTTCAGAATCGGAATACGCGAGATATCCGCTGCGCGAAAACCCGTACCGAAGAACGAACGCCGCGGCAGCGTGTGCATACCGACGCGCAGGGCCTTGATCAGCGTAGCCGGATTCATCAGGCGTTGAGGTTCTGATCGCACACGCAGTGTCGCCTTAACCGGCTCAAAAGCGTCACGGAACAGATAGCGCGCGCGCGCCGCGGTCCCGAAAATATTGGAGACCGCCGGGAATGCCGCGCCCTTCACGTTTTCAAAGAGCAGCGCCGGCCCGCCCGCAGCATTGATGCGGCGGTGCACTGCCGCGAGCTCAAGATCGGCGTCGATCTCTTCCGTCACGCGCACGAGCTGTCCCGATTTTTCGAGGTCAACGACTGCGTCGTGGAGGGTTTTGTAACCCATCAGGCTCTGGTTATGGCAATAAGCATGTCGCGCACAGCTGCTGTCAAACCTGTTGTAAGACTACGCGCGATGATTGCGTGGCCGATATTCAATTCTGTAATTTCGCTTATATGGCTTACGCGACCGACGTTGTGGTAGTTGAGACCGTGCCCGGCATGCACTTCGAGGTGCATCGAGTGCGCGAGCGCCGCGGCGGCGGCCAGGCGTTTGAGTTCGTCGGCGCGGCGGCGCATGTGCGTGAACGCGCGCGCATACGCTCCGGTATGCAATTCAATGCCGCGCGCTCCCGATTTTGCCGCAAGTCTTACCGCGTGCTCTTCGGGCTCGATAAATAGAAAAACGTCAATTCCCTGTGCGTGCAGTTTTTGCACAAATTCGGTAACGCGTGCTTCACCCTTCGCTACATCGAGGCCGCCTTCGGTGGTAATCTCTTCGCGCCGTTCGGGTACGATGCAGGCCGTTGCGGGCTTGAGTTCGAGCGCAATGCCGAGAATTTCGTCGGCGAGCGCCATTTCGAAATTCAAAGGGATTTTCAGATTGCGTTTGAGCTCGAATACATCGGCGTCGCGTATATGGCGCCGGTCTTCGCGCAAATGCACCGTGATAAGATCGGCGCCTGCGTGTTCCGCTACCAGCGCCAGTTCAATGAGCGAAGGGTCGTTCTCGCCGCGCGCATTGCGCAGCGTTGCCACGTGGTCGATATTGATACCGAGATGAATGCGTTTCAAGGATTTCCCCCGTCTGGATTATTCTTTTTCATGTATTCAGGCTTAACCGTGAAGCGGATGTTAATTTTATCCGGTGTGATGGAAACCAGCTGAATTTTTTTGCCCCCTGAAATGATGCGCGCGCGCACCGTCACGCCCGATTCTGTGGCGTAGGGCAGAATGCTGCCGGTCTTGGCGTTGTAGCGCGTATCTTCTGCGTTGACAAAAGCGTAGAAGTCGGCGGCTTTAAGCTTTTTTACGGCCGCGGATTCACCCTGTACCCGAATCTGCACGACTTTGTCCGACAGCGCCGCATCGAGCGCGGCGTCGAGATTCTGCACGCGCAATGCGATCTGGTCGAACTGAGCTTCTTCGCTGAAGGTTTTGGCAATGAGGTCGATGCGCACATTCACGTTGCGGATTTTGTCCGTCGAAACCTGATCGGGAATGCGCAGGTTTACTTTGCGCGTGAAGGATTTAGCCGCACCTTCGAGGTCGACGGGCTCGGTGTCGAGAGCCTGCAACCCAGCGACGAGCGCTTCGGGACCGTCGATTTCAATTTCAGCCGGTGTCACGACGGCTTTTAGGAACCGCATTGTGGCGTCGGGGTTGCCGCTGGTAACGACGTGCACCGGTACAGTGCGTGCGGCACCCTTTTCCAGACCCACCTGCAGCGTTTCGGGTTTTTGCGCGAGTTCCACCCGATCGGGCAATTGTCGGGTGTCGAATACAATCGGATAGCTGGCATCGCCGCTGCGTGCGTTGGCGAGGTTGACTTCGGCCTTCATGCCCGACGTGGAGAATTTGAGAAACTCGTCGCGGCCGCGCACTGTCACTTTGATAAAACGCGGCTGTCCGGGTTTGAGAAACAGGTTCGCGGGCTTCTTCACATATTCGACTGGCACGTTGAACGTAGTTTGTGTGACGCGTGCGTATTCCACGTAGAACCAGAGCCCCGAGCCAATGGCGAAGCAGATGAGCTTCGCAATATAATCTTCGATGAAGACATAGCGCAGCACGCGGACGATCACAGGCTTCTCCACTCTTCGACGAGGTTATTCTGGTTGAGGGCATTGAGAATTTTCCGCAAGCGCGCCTGATCGATACCCTCTTTCATTTCACCGAGAAATGCCAGCGAAAGTTTGCCGTTGGTTTCCGAAACGACAATAATCAGCGCATCCGAATCTTCGCTTAAGCCCAGCGCCGCACGGTGGCGCGCACCGTACGAACGTTTGATTTCGGCAGAAGTGCTCATCGGCAGGTAACACGCCGCTGCGACAAGATTCTGGCCTTCGATAATTGCAGCACCGTCGTGCAGCGGATTTTTGCCGTAAAACAGCGCCAGCAGCAGCTCGCGGGAAATGCGCCCGCCCACCTGTACGCCGGCTTCGCTGTACTGCCGTAATCCCACTTTGTGCACGATGGCGATGAGCGCGCCGCACCGGGTTTCGCTCATTTGCTTGCACGCCGCGGCAATTTCATCAACCGGCACCTGCTGCACCTGAATCAGCGTACGGTACCAGCGCGCCTGGCCGATCTGATAGAACAGCCGGCGTAGCTCGGGTTGCAGAACGACGAGGATGCCGATCACAAAATAGCCCGAAATCGAATCAAAGAGCCAGCTCAGCGTTTCCAGCTGCGTGCGGTGGCTTAAAAAAGTCAGCGCGAGAAACAGCGCCACGCCGCCCAGAATCGGCACGGCGCGTGACTGCCGCACGAGGCGGTAACCATAGTACACGACCAGAGTCACGAGAATAATGTCGAGAAAATCGCGCGGGCTAAAGTTCATGTTTTTTAAGCGCTGTGATCAGTTTCAGGCAATCTGCCATCTCGCGTACGTCGTGAAGCCGCAGAATATCGCACCCGCGTAAAGTTAAATATATCTGCACCGCCAGAGTACCCGTCAGCCGGTCAGCAGGATCGTCTTTTTCAAGAATTTTGCCAATGAATGACTTTCTCGACACTCCCATTAGCAGCCGGCATCCGTGTGCGGCCAGCTTTTGCGTATTGGCAATCAGAGTCAGGTTATGTTCCACGTTCTTGCCAAAGCCGATTCCCGGATCCCAGATAATTCTTTCGTTCGCGACACCGAGCGCGTGCAGCTGCTGCGTGCGCTCCGCAAGAAAGCCGGTAACCTCGTCGAGGACATCCGCATAGGTCGGTGCGTGCTGCATCGTCTGCGGCGTGCCCTGCGTGTGTGTGAGAACATAATCTGCTTTCTGAGCGGCAATGAGCTCAAATATTTCGCGTGAGCCGCCGCTGACGTCGTTAATACAGCGCACACCGGCATCAAGAGCCGACCGCATGACCGCAATATCGCGCGTATCGACTGAACTCCGCGCCACTGCAGTGTCTCCCAAGGCCCGACGGGTACCAGAA
>CAYHJO010000072.1:17215-17991 GCA_964356715.1 uncultured Turneriella sp.
TGGATTTCAGCGGCGACGCTTTTGGCGCCAGGACGCGTGCTCTCGGCCCCGACATCGATCATCGCTGCACCCTGCGCCAGGAATTCTTCTGCTTTGGCGACAGCAGCAGCCGTGTCAAAGCGCGAGCCGGCATAAAACGAATCGGGGGTGAGATTGATGACGCCCCAGATTGCGGGGAGGGCTCCCCCCGCAGGCTTGCGCCTGCCGCAAGCGCCCTCCCCTTCGTCGTCCCGGAGGGGCGCAGGGGTGGGGTTCTTAGAAGGCAAAGTTCAGTTCGCCGAAGTACTGGAACTCGCGGCCCAGCAGATCGCGGTTCGCCGACACCGCCATCTGCAGCGTTTTGCCGACGTTTACACCGAAGCCGAGCGCGGGCTTCGAACCGTTGAGACCCAGCATCGCATACATGTACTTGTTAAAACCGTATGCGACGCCCATGTTGAGTCTGACGCCGTCGCCCTCGGGTTTGTCGAGGTTGGCTGTAAAACCGATAATGAGTTTAAAGTTCGAGTTTGGCGGCGGCGCCTGAATCTGCATCGAAAAGCTGAACAGCGTATCCAGCTTGCCCAGTTCTTTAAAGCCGCCGCCGGTGCGGCTCTGTATTGCGCCGAGATTTTTTATGTCGGCGGCGACGGAGAGCAGCGGCGGCAGCACGACTACCTGCGCGCCGACATTGATACCTGCGCCATTAACCGCGCCGGCGAGCAGGTCTTCGCGCACGGCAAAACGGCTGATGCCGAGGCGCACAGGTCCGGTGCCCCAGCCATAGCCGAGATAAC
>CAYHJO010000073.1:0-17981 GCA_964356715.1 uncultured Turneriella sp.
GATCTCCGTCTTCTACAGTAAACGTGGCGCTCGTGCTCGTGAAGTTTCCGTCTCCATTATTGAGATAAGTAATCCATATCTTCATGTCTGGTGTGTATCTTATGACGTCGTCTTTGCCATCGCCATTGACGTCTGCGACCATCATGTCGGCATAACCCGTCTCACCGCCTGTTCTGGTTACCGCAATGTTAGTGAAGGATCCATCACCATTACTACGTAGCGTGAGCCATATGTACATGTCCGACGTATACTTTAGCAGATCCGCTTTGCCATCACCGTCAAAATCCCCGGTGAGCACCCTGCCATAGCCGACATTCACATTGTTGTATCCATTAGCCACGACGAGGGTGCCGTCTCCGGCTTCTTGCCAACCGAACCCATAAGGCGGTTGCGGCGATCCGTCAGATCCGAATTCCTGAATGGAAACGATTCTGCTAACCCCTGTTGAACTGCTCATATCGTACGAAATGTCGTAGTTACGTATATGCTGATTACAGGTAAAAAACCAATAACATGAGGTATCAAAATCTACGGAGACACTCTTTAGCCTCCAGTTCGTTTGAACCTGTCCACCAATAGTATTAACAATCTGCTTATCAGGTCGGCCTGTTTTATCATAAACAAAGGAGACGCTGCGCAAGTTTGTAAGGCCCGATCCGTTCGTGTAAAGAATCTTATCAACAAAATACTGCCCGCTATCCGATTGGTATGAAATTGAGTATGAATTTCCGTGCAGGTCAGTGACCTTGTTGAGCGCCCAAACTCTGATGTCTGGTCCGACATGAGAGACAGGTGTGTCGCCAGAAACGGATTGGAGTTCTGGATAGGTACAAAAGTAATGTCCGGGAAAAATTAGCATTGGGTATTGATAACGTATGCTACCACAACTAACAGGCCGGCCATTACAAGTCTCGTTTGCGCAACGATACGTAGCTGATCCTATGAACTGTTTCTGGGAGGTCGCGTGTTCAAACCAATTCCGCAAAATCCGGGAATCCGGCGTCGTTCCAAACTCATAGCGCGTGCCGCTACGATCGGTCAGCATCCATGAACAAGGTCCGTCACCGCATTGGTTTGAGGCATTGAGAGGCTGCCCATCATTTCCGCGCGGTTCGTATTTGGCCCATGATTCGTCTGAAGTATGATATACGGTCTTATTGCCGGAAATATCTATCAGACGATTGCCAGAGACGAAATAAGTGTCATTGCCATTATAGTTCACACCTCGGTCAAATGCGCCGCGCGTAATGCTGGGTATTCCTTGCAGACTCCAGCCCAACCCTAACGGCCCGTTTGGTGAATTCGAGTTATAGGTCAGCGAAAGATTAGGCTGCATACCGGCGGTGCCGGGCGGAATTTGAATGGGAATGATTTGCGAATAACTGCCGTCCGGATTAACCGAAGCGGAAACAGAAGTGCTGACAAAGAATAGCGATAGGAATGAGAAAGCAGACAGGCGCATAAGCATAGACTTGCGTCTATTACGCCCAAAGGCAACCTTTTGCACCAGTAATCTGCCGATCGATCGACGTTGGGCAGAGCCCAGCAGATAAGTATCCATGTGCCCTCCAACCGGCCGATGGCCAGTATGGCCGGCGGCAAACACGCATTGGTAGGTCAGGCTTGCGTTTGACCTTCAGTGACAGAAAAGAAGATCTGGACATCCCGGAAAGCAATAATTAGTGCGACGCATAAGCTGCAGTCTGTCGGATAGTTTATGCCCGAATCCGGGTCAATGGAAGAATTCGGGATGATATTAAAGTTTGATACAATCGATCGATATTCGCCACATGGTCAGAAGCCCAACATAAATTATGCGGCTCGCGCTCTGTCTGACTCAAGCAGGCTGAACAGTATGCCGATCGCCAGCCAAAAGCTCATCTGCACAATTTCGGATGTGAAATGGCACTGCGTTAAGCCCATAAGCGCCATGAGCGGTATGCCCGAGGCGGCAGCCGCCGCGAGCGGCCGATCGCTTTCGAGCCTGATTCTGAAGCGTTCGCGCAGATAAACAAATGCGCCGAAAAAATAGTAAAAGAGCTGTATCAGCAGGCCCACGAGCCCGTAAAGCACCCAGGTGTTGATGAAGTCATTGTGCATATGCGAGGCTTCTTTATCTTTCGCGTCATATGCGGCGACGCCGGTCGCGCCGGGAACCTGGAACGGCGGGTAGCCCAGATTATAACCGCGCTCGCCCCAGCCGGCCACGGGTTTGGCTTTGATCATGGCGATCCCGCTCTGCCACAGGTCGCGCCGCTCGGCCTGTGAACCCTGGTGCAAGCTCGCGTCGGGAAATTTGTACTGTTCGGCGATAGAATCTGGAATACGGGGAATAATGATTACGCCCGCAGCGGCCACGGCAGCCAGGAATATCCAGCGCTGTGCCTTGTTGAAAAGCTGAATGTAGATAAATACGGGTATTATCAGCAGAAACGGTGCAATGCTGCCTTTGGATTTGGTCATCCACAGGCCGAGGAAAGACAGAACCGTCAGTAAGAGCGTGAAGAGCGCCTTTGTTCTGTTGCCGGAATAATACCACGACCATGTGAGGCCCAGGCCTATCGTCGTGGCCAGGGCCGAGACGCCGGCAAAGTTCAGGTGGTGCATCGTGCTCAACCCCCGGCCACGCGTCCACATATCCCAGATTTCGCCGCGCATCAGCCACAGGCCGTAAGCGGAGGATAACGCGGTGCCGAGCACGAAGGCCATGGCAAGTGTGCGCAGGCGTTTCTTGTCGCTTGCGTAAAAGAATACAAAAAGCGGAATCAGCATGAGCCACACTTCGCGCGCTTCAATCAGCTCGGCCAGCGGCAGCGGTGAAATCGCAATATGGACAAGGCGCCAGAGGGTCCAGGTGAAAAACGCGGCGTAGAGTATTTTGAGGCGTGTCGCGCCGGCCAAGACCAGAGTTTTTCTGCCGCGCTTCGAGATCAGCGTAGCGAGAAATATCAGGAAGGTGATGCCGAGGCCGGTTTGCGCAATCGAGATCGAGAAGGCGAGCCCTGCGGCGCAAAGAATGAGCCCGGCGAATGCGAGTCTGCCCGCAATGGTGTTTTCTGAATTCAACATAGGATTCCCTTTTTAGACGACGTAACCACTAATGTGTGCTTCTCTGCGCCGGCCAGTAATTCCGGTGCATGCTCAGAAAGCGCGATACACATGTACCGAGCAGCGTGGATTTTCGTCCCAATTTGTAACCCAAAAATTTTGCCGCAATGTGGAACGGCAGGCGCACGAGCGAAAAAAGCGCCCTTTGCTGCCAGAGCGATTTCGCCTGCCGCAAGACAAATTTTAATCCTTCTTTATTCGCGTTACCCGCGCAAAAAAGCAGATCTGCATTATGGCTATGGAACACGCCGATATCGAAATAGCGCCGGAACTCTTCCCGCGCAGAATAATTGTGCGAATGGAAAACCTGTGCCGCCGGTTCATAAATGACGGTACCGCCGGCCTGGATCAGCCGCGCGGCCGCGTGCATGTCTTCGCCCAAAATCAGCTTTTCGGCAAAGCCACCGGCCTGGATGAGAGCCGCCCTGTTCCAGATACAGAAGCTGTTGGAGCAAAACCAGGTCTTGATGCCGAGCTCAGCCGCGCGTTGCATGTTCTGCTCGATACGCCGCTCGCCATAGTTTGCCGCCCGCGCCGTCACCGCGAGCGGGTTGGCTTCGGCGTGTGGCAGCTGCCGGCCATAGACTGCGACGACGTTTTTGCCTGTGGGGGAAGCGAGCAGTCGCGCCAGCGATTCAGGCTCTGCACACACGGCATCCTGTGTCATGTAGAGAACCCACGGAAAACGCGCCTGCGCCAATGCTGCGTTCCGCGTGCCGCCATGGTCGAATTCCTGTTTCAGTACCGGAAAAACTTTCAGAGGAATTTTGCCGACGAGCGCTTTTATCTGCTGCACGGCCCCGTCGGTCGACTCGGTGTCATAGATGAGGATTTCGGACGGTTTGCTGGTCTGGTCACAGATCGAACGGATATTGCGCAAAAGCAACTCGCCCCCGTTACGGACCGGAATAACCAGAGAGAATTTCTCGCCCCCCCTCTCCCGCCGGGGGAGGGGGATAGGGGGTGAGGGTCTAGTACGCGCCACGTTTTTTCAGCACCACGCCGAGAGTTTTGTAGAGAATCACAAAATCAATATAGAGCGACCAGTTGAAGATATACCATGTGTCCATATCGACGCGCTGTTCATAGCTGACGTCGCTGCGGCCGCTGATCTGCCAGAGTCCCGTCATGCCGGGACGTACCAGCTTATAATAGTCGCTTTTATCGCGGTAGCGTTCCATCAGTTCCTGTTCGGGCACGGGACGCGGGCCGACGAGGCTCATCTCGCCCTTGAGCACGTTAATCAGTTGCGGTAGTTCGTCGAGCGAGGATTTGCGCAAAAAACCGCCAAGCTTTGTGACGCGCGGGTCGTTCCTGAGCTTCAAAGTTTTTTTCCACTCCGCGCGCGCTCTCGCATCGTTTGCCAGCAGCTCTTTGAGACGCACGTCGGCATCGGTGTACATGCTGCGGAATTTGTACACGCGTATCGCTTTGCCGTGGTGACCGATACGCAGCTGTGTGTAAAAAGCCGGCCCCCGTGAAGTTAAACGTACCAGCAACGTAATAAATCCTAAAATGGGAATGGTGAAAGGCAGTGACAACATTACCAGAGTATAATCGAACAGCAGCTTGCTGAACCGCGCAGTGTCTTCGCGCAGGCTGTTGCGCATTTTGATCAGAAACAACTGGTTGACGAACAGGTGATAGATCTCTGAATTGAGCAGCGCCCCCGAGCGCATTTCGGGAATCAGCAGCACGTGCTGCACGTAACGGTGTATGCGGTCGGCGAGTTCGGATGTTTTGTCGCGGCTGAGGCCTGGCGCGGCGACGAGCGCGCATTCGATTTTTTTCTGCTGCAGGATTTCCGTGAGTTGAGCGATGTTGCCGGCAATCGGCAGTTCCTGCAACGCCGATTTTTCGGCGAGTTTCCTTTGCGCCGCATCGATGGGCACATAGCCCGAGAATTCGTAACCGAGAGTCTTTTCGGCCAGCAATTCATTCTTGAATTTCAGCGCCGCTACGCAATCGCCAATGATCAGCAGCTTTTCACAACCCAGCCCCAGCCGGTGCAGCAGAATTTTTCCCCAATAGCGGAATGCCGCCACAAAGAGCAGGGTAAATGGCGCCATCATGACGATGGTCAGGCGGCTCACGATATGCGCAAGTTTACCGACAGAAATCAGCGCAAAGAGCAGAATCGTGAGCAGCGCGATCGCCTTCGCGATGTCGCGCAATTCATCGATGAAGGGAGTGCGCCGGCGATAGAGGCCTTCATAATAGAAGGTCAGCAGAAACAAGCCCGGCATAAAATAGAGTTCGTCGAAGCGCATCGCGTCTCCGCTGAAGTCGGGAATCGCTTCAAAGGCCTGCCCGAGAACAATGCGCACTTTTACCGCGAGAAAAAATGCCAGCGTATAGGCGCCGATATCGAGCGCCACGAGCGCAAAAGAATAGAGTAATCTTCTGAATGCGTTCGCGCGCATCAGCGGCGGCGTTGTCCGCCTGCTCCGTCGCCGCGACCGCCTTTGCGGTGGCCGCCCTGACGGCGACGGCCATGTTTCGGACCGCGCTTGTGATCGCCGCCATCGCGCTGTTCCTGTTCGAGAATACGGCGCGTGCGCTCAGAAATCTGCGGTTCGCTCTTTTTGCGCGTAAAGATGGATTTGATCGCTTTGCCGATGCGCGAGAACACGCCCGCTTTGGCCGGTGATCTTGGTACAATGGCGAAAGCATCTTTTTTGTTTTTGTGATCGGGACGGCGGTCGTGGCGTTGGCCGCCTTTGCCTGCGTGCTGCTGCCCCTTGCCGCGGCGCGAATCGATGTAGGCTCCGCGGTCTTCACCGTAGCGCTTCTGCTGGTCTCTGGGTGGACGTTCGTTCTGCTCAGGTTTTGGCCCCTGCGCGTGTGCGTGGTCGCGGCGCGGTGGTCGGTCTCCCGCACCCTGTCTGCCGCGCCCTCTTTCCTGACCGCGACCGCGCGCCGCGCCACGTTCACCGCGGGCACCGCGCTCCTGGCGTTTGTCGCCCCGGCCGTGCGAGCGCACGTGGTCGGCGCCGTCTTCGCGGTCGACACGCACGATGCGCACAAAGCTGACGTTTTCAAGAAAACGCGGCTCGGGTTGCACGACCGGAATTTTGTATTTCAGATAGCGTTCGAGTTTAGCCAGCGAGTCATAATCAAACTCTGAGCTGACGCTGAGCGCTTTACCGGTTTTGCCCGCACGCGCTGTGCGGCCGATGCGGTGAACGTAGGTTTCAGGATCCATCGGGATGTCATAGTTCACAACGAGCTGTACATCCTCAATGTGCAGGCCACGGCTCGCCACGTCGGTTGCCACCAGCACGCGGAACTTGCCCTCTTTGAAGTCGTCGAGAATCTTGAGGCGGCGGTTTTGTGTCACCATGCTCGAAAGCCCCGCAGCGGCTATGTTATGGTGGTTGAGGTTTTTCACGAGCACGTCGACAAACTGGCGGCTGTTGGTGAAGATGATTACCGGCTCCAGCTTGTTGGCTTCGAGCATCTGTACCAGGTAAGGCAGCTTCTCGTCTTGCCCGAGGTGCAGCATTTCCTGCGTGATGTTGGCATGGTCAATGAGTTCCGGATTGATGAGAATCTCTTCGGGCTCGCGCATGAATTCCCACACAGAGTAGAGCGCGCTGAAGTTGATCGTCGCCGAGAACAGAGAGAACTGGCGTTCTTCGTTTTCATTGGCGGAACATTTGGACAGAATTTTGCGCACATCGTCGATAAAGCCCATGTCGAGCATGCGGTCGGCTTCATCGAGCACGATGCGGACGACATTCGCGAGGTTGGCTTCGCCGCCGCGCAGAAAATCGAGCAGACGGCCCGGTGTCGCGACGATCAGATGCGCGCCGCCCGAAAGTTCGCGGCGCTGTTTATCGTGGTCGACACCGCCGTAGATCGTGGCAAGTTTAAGACCTGCGGCCTCGGCAAAGAACTCGGCCTCATCGGCGATCTGCACGACGAGTTCCCGCGTAGGGGCCAGCACCAGAGCCAGAGGCGGATGTACGCCCGTGTCTCCGCTTTCCGCAAGTTTCTGGTTGCGTTCGTAGGTGAACTGCAGTATCGGCAGCAGGTACGCGAGGGTTTTTCCCGAACCGGTTTTGGCGCAGGCAATCAGGTCGCGGTTGTTGATCGCGAGGGGTATCGTCTCAGCCTGTATGGGAGTAGGTTCGGGGAACCCTTTCTCGGCGAGCCGTTTTTGGATAGGCTCAGCGAGCTTTAAGTCAGTGAATAGCACAGGTTTCTTTGGTCGCAAGAGACAGGGGGTCAATGAGAATTGACCCCGCAACTACAGTCAAGGGGGTCAGGCGCCCGGAATCATTGCGCTGGATTCTGGCATGCTCGCCAGCGAGTCGTCTCCCTGTGCTCAATACTGCTTTACAGTAATACTGTCTGAGCAGATGGCGGTGCATGAAAACGACTATCGATATCCCAAAAGAGCTCGTGCAAAGCGCTAAGATACATGCCGTGCGGAATGGTACGAGCCTGAAAGAAATGGTAATCCGGGGTCTAAAAGCTCAGGTTAAAACCCGGGGCGCAAGCGCGCCGCAGCGTAAGCAAAGGCAAAGAGACGATCAAACCTTGCTGGCCGAAATTGACGCCATTGCCACCGAGATTGACGCCAAAAGCCTGACAAAAAAGACTTTGGTTGAGCTCTTGCATGAAGGCCGGCGATGATTTTTTCGCTGGATGCCAGCGTGTTCGTTAGCGCCTTTCAGAAGACCGAAAAACATAATCTCGCAGCAAAAGAAATTCTCGCAAAGATTAGTTCCGAAAGGATTTCGCTCGTAAGCCATGCGCTTTTCTTCTTCGAAATCCTCAGCTCCATGCAGCGTAAGACCGGTGATAGCTCCGTAACGATGAAAGCAATGGCGATTGCCAAGTCCCTGCCTGCGGCGAAATATGTTACGATTGATCAACGTCTGTATGCGAGTCAAGAGAGCTTCGTTGCGTTGCTGGGCCTGAAAGGCGCGGATGCTATATACGTGGCAATCGCCAACCGATATAAAGCACCGCTCATCACTTTCGATCAGGAAATTCTGACGCGGGCTGAGAGATGTTGCATACCCGCCGAAAAATTTCTTACGATACAAAAAAAGCGCAATTTTTGATTGGACGTTGATACTGTAGAGATCATGCAGCGAATTCTTGAAGCCATCCGCCGTGCCGTTGTTTACGGCAGGCGTCCCTACGCACCCGAAGGCGAATTCCGCTGATTGGGGTGCTGTTTGTTTTATTCGGTGACCTTTTGGCCGAACAAAGGTGGAGTTATCTCGTTAGCTATCTGTCGGTTCCCATTGGGATTTCTGCCGCGCAGGTTTTTCTGTTTTGGTGGGGGAACCCTTGCCCTGCACTTACTCATCTTTTCAAACTGCGCGATGATCTGGTTGTTCTCGTTGCTGATCGGCGCGGCAGGCGGAATTCATTTTCTTTTTCCGGCGGCGCTGGCTCTGCCGTTTTATTTTTTCCGACGGGAAGTTCAGGCGCGAGCGTGGGTGACAAAGATGATTTGAGTGGGTCGATTCTCATTCAGTTTTGCGCAGATCTTGGCAATTTCGCACGCCGAGCTGCGACATAATGTAGTCTACTGGACTTTGCAAGTAATGCCTGCGATTGCCACCGGTGCGTTTTTGCCGATTTTATGGACGTATGCCTTCGGGAAATATAGTAATAGGTGGGGTTCCAAGAGAAAATTCTTTTATCTCAACGTGACAGTACTTATCTGGCAAGTTCTTCTTCTGTGGCTTGCCTGTTTTTTACCGCACGATAAGCTACGGAAATTCTGGTAGAGTGATGCTAGGCCAAAGCCTCGCGCCTGTGCGAATGTTGGGACATAAGCACGCGGCATCCAATCCCCATTTCACTTGACCGTCTGCAATGCCGCACCGGGCATGCACGATGCAACCGGTCAAGGTTATCCACCTCATCAAACGCGTCGAACAAATCGACCGCGAAATAGCCGAGTTGCATGGCCTTGTTGACGGCATCGACAGTTCGCGCTCATACCGCAACACGATGAAAATTGCGGCAGAGCAGCAGATCAATAATCTTGTGGGTGAAAAGGTTAAACTGATGGAACTCACGATTGCCAATCCGCCGGAATTTCTCACGCAGCACCTTTTCGGCAGCGATGAAAGGAAACCGGCTCAACCGCGCATTGCCTTCGAGGCTCTGTTGGGTTCGACGAATTCCACGATGCACGCGGAAAGGCGCCCGATTGCCGCTGAGGCGCAGACCGTGGGAGCCGAGAGCAATCCGCTCAAAAATTACGCCCGGCTGATGAGCGTCGAAGAGATGTTACCCAGGGTGACCGCAGAAAGCCCGGCACGTTCGCGACGCGTGGAAAAACCGGTGGCAAAAACCCGCGCCGAAATTCTGCGCGATCTGCCTCCGCTGCAATATTAGCCCCGAATTCCGGGACTATCCGCTTGACAGTCGGGATAGCCTTTGTTTTGGTTGCCCATGAATTTCTTCCAGAGCATCTATTTGGATTACTATACAATCGGGTCGCTCATACCCGTTTTGTTCCTGTTCATCTCGGCCGCCATGTTCTACCAGATCAAGGACAAGTCGCGTTCGACAAAGGTTCTGGCCAACGGACTTCTGCTCTACGGTATTTTTGTGTCGAGTTATATTGTTGCCTCATCTTTCTATCATCCGCTGGCGGCCTACCACCGCTGGTCGACTGTCCTGTTTGTGCTCTGCGTGCTGGCGCTGCTTGTGCAGGTGTTCTTCGAATTTCCGTTCCCAATGCATACAAAACTCGCGAAGATTGTGCTGCGCGGGATGTTGCTCCTGTCCTTCGGTTTCGCCGCCTGGTTCATGGCGCAAACAACGGAGTCAAGTTACGTCTATCACTTTGAGGGGCATTACTTTGACTTCGATGCGGATGACGCGAGTTATGTGATTAGTATCGTCATTCTCGCCTTTTTCGCCCTGTTGGTCATTATCGGCTCGTGGCGCATTTGGATCACCAAAGGCCGCGAGCGTTGGGGAGTTGCCGGAATTCTGCTGGGTTTCATATTTGGCGCGTTGGTACCTGCATTATTGAACACGCTCAGCCGTGAAGGCGGGCTCGATCGCGGCACGTTCCAGACGGCCTTTGACCTTTTCACAATTCTCGGGCTATTCGTGATTGTCATCATCTACCTCAATAATACGAACGACAAGACCACCTTTATGGCCAAAATCATTCTCGTGAGCGTGGTGGTTTTTCTGCTCGTGCTGCAGGGAATCAGCTATTTCTCCTTTCAGGATAAAGAAACCGCCTACGACGGAGTCAAGAGTGAACAGGCCAACCGTTTCCGTGAGTCCGGCATCGAACCCGAAGCGATGCGCTACGCGATCAGCTATGATATGACGAAGAAAAAAGTCGAAACGCTGAAATCTATCGGCAACGCGGAGATCGACGCAGAATCGGAGGTGAACGGTTATGAGTTTTCGAATATCTGGCTGAAAATTTTCTATGCCAGGGAAGACCTGGCGTTTAAAGACAATATTGAAAAAATCCTGCAGTCAGCGCCGCTCAGCTTTTCCGGCTACAAAGCCGCTGTGTTACCTTTGCTTGAGAAAAAAGACACGGCGAATAAAGCTGCAATTCTCGGCCGCATTTCGAAGCTGCAGCGACCGCTGATCCACAGCCGGTACAAAATCAGCAGGCTGACTAACTTCCAGTTTCGTGAAAAAGTCACCGCAATTTTGCAGAAACCCCGTCGCGGTTTTGAGACATTTGCCGAAGCGATGCTATCGTATCTCAGGGAGAACACGACCGATAATGGAGCAGATCTGAAAAAGAAACTGCTGCAGTATGCGCAGGAAGTGATGCCACCCGGGGCGCGGCACTATCGCATCGATCGTCACACGGGAGCGCACTATACCGCATACGTCGGTGTCGACTATAAGAAAATGCAGATTGTGGAAGTCGGATTTGATTATCTCGACTACCGGAAATACGTGCATCCGCTGGGTCTTAAATACGTGGTACTGCTGTTTGCCGCCATGATTATCATCATCGCGGGTTTTCCGTTTTTCTTCAGTCGCGCACTGGTGCAGCCGCTCAACAGCCTGCTTTCGGGTGTGAACCAGGTGAACAACGGCGATCTGGACGTCGTGTTGCCGATTTACGTTGAAGATGAGATCGGCTATCTGTCGCGCTCGTTCAACGGCATGGTGCATTCGATCAAAGATTCCAAACAAAAACTGCAGGAATACGCCGAAACACTCGAAGACAAAGTGAAAGAGCGGACAGCCGAATTACAGAAGGCATTTGAAGAGGTCAACGCGCTGAAAAAACAGCAGGACGGAGACTACTTCCTGACCAGTCTTCTGACGCACCCGCTGGGTTCAAACAAGGCCGATAGTCCGAATCTTAACGTCGACGTTCTGCTTGAGCAGAAGAAGAAGTTTGAGTTTCGCAAATGGGCGCGCGACATTGGCGGCGATACCTGCATTACCAGCAGCGTGACTCTCAAGGGCAAAACGCATACGGTATTCCTCAATGCCGACGCGATGGGCAAGTCAATGCAGGGGGCCGGTGGCATACTGGTTCTCGGTTCAGTGTTTCACTCGGTGATAGAACGCACCAAGCTGTCGCCCAAAGAGCAGGATGTATTTCCCGAGCACTGGCTGAAATACACCTTCATAGAACTGCACCGGGTTTTCGAAGTCTTCGACGGCTCGATGCTGATTTCGCTCGTGATGGGGTTGGTCGACGATGAATCGGGTCTGTTCTACTACATCAACGCCGAACACCCGTGGTCGGTGCTTTACCGCGACCACAAGGCCGATTTCATCGAAAAAGAACTCGTGCTGCGCAAACTCGGAACACAGGGCGTCAGCGGCCACATTGAAGTGGCAACGCTGCAACTTGAGCCAAAAGACGTCATCATCATGGGGTCGGACGGTCGCGATGATCTGCTGCTTGGCTACGATGAAGAAGGTGCGCGTATCATTAACGAAGACGAAAAGCAGTTCCTCAGGATTGTCGAAGAAGCCGATGGCCAGCTCGACAAAATCAGGGAGCTGCTCGACAATTACGGCGAATTGACCGACGACCTCTCGTTTTTGCGCATCGGCTTCAAAGAAGACGTGCACCATGACCACACGCAGTTGTCGCAGCACGTGATTCAGTTGTTGAACCGTGCGCGCTCTGCAGTAAAAGCCGGCCAGCTGAAAGTTGCGATCGGCGATCTGGAAGAAGCGCATCGTATCGACGATGCGCAGCCAGAAGTCATGCGCGACCTGATCAAAGCTTACCTCAAAGACAAACAATTTGAAAAAGCTGCCAATCTTGCAGAGGACTATATCCACATCAAGCCCGCGGATTCTGAATTTCTGTATATCGCGTCGTATTGCCACAAGGTACTGCAGAACTTCAAAAAAGCGGCCGACTTTGGCGAACGCCTGCGGCTTAGAAACCATGACATGGTCAAGAACCTCGTCAACCTCGCAGATATCTATTACCTGCAGGGGCTCTACCATCGTTCCCGGACAATTATTGATTTCGCAGCGAAACTCGATCCGCACGATATTAAGGTGAAGCGCGTGCTCGAAGCGTTGGCGCGCAAAAATGTTAATCCGCCGGCCTGACGATGTCCACACCCGAGCGCCTCGAAGACCGCAGCCACGGGGGCGACCTCCCTGCGGCAGCAAAGTCCCTGGCTGCCAGGGAGGCTGAGATACTCGCGGATTTTGAAATGTTCGACGACTGGGCCGACCGCTACCGTTATCTGATTGAGCTCGGCGAAAAGCTGCCCGCGCTGGCAGACGAGCATAAGATCGAGGCAAATAAGGTGCAGGGATGCCAGTCGCAGGTCTGGCTGAAAGCCGAGCGCAGAGGTGCGCATATCGTTTTTTTGGCAGACAGCGATTCGGCGATAACGCGCGGATTAATTGCGCTGCTGGTCAGGTTATTTTCGGGTCTGACCTCCGCCGAAATCGCCGGGGCGAACCTCACCTTCATCGAGCGTCTCGGGTTTGCCAAACACCTGTCGATGTCACGCGCCAATGGATTTGCTGCGATGATTCAAATGATAAAGCGGCTCGCCGCACAACCATGACAGTGCGTCGGTTTTTTCTGCGGTGGGGCGTTTTTCTGGTATTGAGTTTTTCCGCCGGAGTATCGGCTCAGGCAAAAACAGATCTCACCGCGGGTAAAGTCGATTGGCCCGCGGACTACCTTCTTGAAGTGATGCGGCCGCAGATTCAACTCGGTGAGCAGAAGCAATACCTCGCAAACGTGGTGCAGAATCTGATTCTCGACGAATTGACGCTGCAGCGCAGCGCTGTCACGCGCGGGCATCTCTCGCCGAATATTGTCGAATACCCTCTGCGTAAAAGTCACGAAGCGCTGCCGGCCGACGAGCGGGCGGCGCTGCTCGCGGCATTTCCCAAACCGGTGGTATTGCCGCTCAAAATCGTTCGCCGCCGCGACAATATCGAAAATGGACACCGCTGCGATGCCGTTCATGGCGACCGGTACGTCGTGTTTTCGAACGTCGCCGGCGATGCTTTGCGTCTGAAGCTCGAAGTGATACTGTGTCAGGGGAAAGAACAGCTGCATCGCCGGACTGCCGTGACCGACGAACAGGAAATCGTCGCGGCGGTCAGTAAACTGATGAATCCTGTGCGCGCCAAGCTGACGGGAGATACATTTGCAGCGCTCGAGATTGAAACGGTGCCGCCGCGCGCCTCGGTCTATCTGGACAACCAGTTCCTTGGAAAAACGCCGCTCAAATACTCGTACCTGATTCCCGGCACGTACCAATTAGCGATCAAACACGACGGGTATAACGCCGTCAACGAGCTGGTTGCCATCGCTAACGGCGATACGCTTGCGCGCAAAGTTACCCTGGCGGTGGCGAAAGGCGGCGGCATACTCGATATAACGACAGACCCTGGCGGTGCGAAAATCTATTTAGACGCTGATTTTAAAGGACTGACGCCGCGTAAGCTTGAAGGTTTGACCTTTGGCACATACCGGATGCATCTGCTTTCTCCGGGCAAAGGTGAATTCTACAAGACAATAACACTCAACGAAAAACAGCCGCGGCTCAAAATCTCCGAATCATTGACGGGCTTTCTCGACAAGAGCGCCGCAGGTTTCTGGGTCTTGTCTTACAAAAGCTGGTACTGGGTTTCGCTGTCGGCTTCGGCCGTCTCGTTCGGCGCGGCGATCGGCTTTTTTGTCTGGCGTGACCAGGCAAAGGAAGATATTTTTGGCAGGCTCAGCGGAAAGTCAACGACGCTCTATACTGAAGATGACTATGCCTTTCTTGCCGAGAAAAATGCCGCGTACGATACGCGAAATTCGATTGGCACCGGCCTCATGGTCGGCGCCGGCGTGTTCGCTACTCTTGCGATTTTCTTTTATGTTCAGCACCTGTTGTCCGCCGACGAGGGAATTGTGATGAAATCACCGCAGCCGAAAGAAAAAGATCTTGATATCCGACTCGGTGCAATGCAGGGTTCGACCGGAGTATCCGTCAATTTCAGATTCTGAGTCTTTTCCGGCTTTATTGTGAGGCATCGCCTCACAATAAAGCCGGAAAACCGGTCTAATATCCGCCTAAAGCAGTCGCGCGACCGGCAGACGCAATCGAATCGATGTAGGGTTTTGCCCCAATAAAGAGAAAATGCGGAATACGGTTGTTTTTGATTTCAAGAAATTCGTATGCATCCCAGGTTGCAGCGCGTATAAGATCGCGTTCCGAGTATTTGCTTTCGTGCAGAATGACCTGCAACTCGTGCAGCACCGACAGGTCTGGACTGGTGGCCAGAGAATCGGTGCCGACCAGCATTTTGAGCGGAGAGGTGCGCAGCGTTTCCCAGTTGGAGCGCTCGATACCGAGGTGCTTGTTTGAGCGATTGCACAAGACCCAGGCCGCATGCGGCACATAATCGGACAACAGATCGATGTCTTCGGTGCGCGCCGAAGACAGGTGCACAAGCAACAGCTTCTTGAACGACAACATGCCGACCGAGTGCAGGTATTCGACCGCAGAACGACCCTGCATCTCGTGGTGCTTAACATGCTGGCCGATGCGTTTCAGGAAAGCGACGATTTCGCCGCGGTCATACTGAAAATCAATTTCATCGGGGCTTTCAAGCAGATGGATGGAGACCGATGTGTGCCTGGCTTTTTCGCGCACGAAATGCATCTGTAACGGCGAAGAACCGTACACCGAGTGCACGGTCGGGTAGAATGTCGCGTCGACGTCGAGCAGGTGCCGCGCTTTTTCAATGCGCTGCAGATCGCTGGGCGAGGAGAAACCCAGCAGCTCGAGATAGCGGTTGCCGTTGAATGCCGGCAGGTCGCGCAGAAAGCGGATGAAGTCAGTGCTGTTGCAGATATCGCAGAAAAAAAATGTTCCGTGATCCTGGGCCTTGCGTATCGCCTCAACCGCAGCCTGCCGTATGGCCTCGTTGGATAGTTGCCCGCGGCTTGCCTGAATAATATCGCCCATTTCGGTGATGCGGCTACCGTAAGGAATTTTGCCTTCCATGCAGGAAAGTTCAATGTGGCTGTGTGCGTTAACAAAGCCGGGTAAGACAACGCCGGGGGGCAGCGTGCGCGAAAAAAACTCTTTAGGCGGCTTACCGAAACCAGAATCGATGACTTGTTTCCCGGAAACGATGTACCATGGGTCCGCACGGAAATCGGCGTCGCGGGTCAAACCCCATTCACCGCGCAGCACCTCAAAAATATTCATGCAGACCTAAGACAGAGACGCGTGTGCGTGTTTCAACAAGATTTCGGTGGCGGAAAAATTCAGGCAGGCGTCGGTGATCGACACGCCGTATTTCAGCGAGTTTTTCACGGCTGCGTCGAGTTTTTCCGGCAGTTTCTGATTGCCTTCATGGATGTTGCTTTCGAGCATCATGCCAACCAGACTGCGGTTGCCGGCCTGGCGCTGCGCAATAATGCTCCGCCAGACATTTTCCTGCTTTTCGAATTTTTTTTCCGAATTTGCGTGCGAGCAATCGACGATAATCGCCGGATTAACACCTGCGGCACGTAATCTCTCTTCAACGCGCGCTATGTGTTCGGCTTCGTAGTTGGTCATGTTGTTGCCACCGCGCAGGATGACATGTCCCCAGGGATTTCCGTTGGTGCGCACGATGGCGGTCCTGCCCCGTTCATCGATGCCGAGGAAGCTGTGCGCCGAGCGTGCCGATTGCATCGCATCGAGCGCAATCTGCACATTGCCGTCGGTGCTGTTCTTGTAACCGACGGGCATACTGAGGCCCGACGCCATCTGGCGGTGTGTCTGTGATTCGGTGGTGCGTGCGCCGATGGCGGCCCAGGCAATCAGATCGGCAATGTATTGCGGCACGATCGGGTCAAGAAATTCGGTCGCTGCGGGCAGGCCCAGGGCGACAATTTTCTGCAGAACCTGCCTGGCGAGTTTCAACCCTGTCTGCACGTCGTCCTGACCGTCGATACGCGGGTCGGTAATGAGGCCTTTCCATCCGACTGTCGTGCGCGGCTTTTCAAAATAAACGCGCATGACGATTTCCATCTTATCGCTCAAGGCATCACTGAGCGGTTTTAGTTTTTGCGCGTATTCGAGGGCTGCAGCTTCGTCGTGTATCGAACAGGGGCCGACGATCACGAGAAACCGATCCGTTTTTTTAAGAACAATATCCTCAATACGCTGGCGCGCGGCCAGAACGGCATCTGTCATGAGTGCGCTGGCAGGATAAAGCTGTAATAGTTCCACGGGTGACAGCAGCGGTTCAATGCTGCGGATATTCACTCCAGAAACGCGCCTGCGTTCAGCAATGTCCGAAAGAAGCATACCGGAAAAGGCGGCGATTTAGACAGCGCGTAAAGCTGTTCTCAGACACGCTGGTTAAAGAGGAGCTGCGGCGTTTTGGGTGGTTCCGGAAATTCAGGGCGGTCGCACGATCATTTTTTTTCTCACCGGGTGAGAAAAAAACAGTCCTTTTTGGTATTTCAAATATAGAGGGAGAGCGATGAAATGCCATAAACAACCACGATTCCTGGCGGACAAGCCTGTCCAGATATCCAACCTTCTGGAGGTGCGCTTGGCGCCGCTTCACTGGAACCGGATCAAGATCTGCGCTTGGCGGAGGGGGCGAACGTATTCGACGATTACGCGGTACTGCGTGTTGAAATTGGCGCGGAAGTGCGCGTTGCGGTGGACGCCAAAGATGCAGAAAGCAACCGAGTCTGTGCGGGAGGGGGTGAATATTGCGCATGACATGCATCGGCACATGATGTGTCTTTACGGCGAGGATGAGAAGCTGATTCGTCTGGCTGCGATGGATTTAGGTATAACGATGACGGCTTTAATTCGCCTGGCGATAGAGCTCTATCTCCCCGCGCTGGCTATGGAAAAACGGAGCTGTCGGATGATCACTGACGTCGATTTGACCTGCGAAGGTATTCGCTTCACGGAAAGCGTTCAGATCTTCGCCGTTAACTGCGGTGCCTGGCCATGCGCACGCGATCTGAGCTGCCATCGATTCGACTTCAGCAGCTATTGGTAGAGCAAGTGGCCAAAAAAAGGCGACGGCATCGCGAAGCGGATGTAGAATTAAACGGCTGCCGATTTGATAGCGGCCAGAGCAGCCGAGGGTGTGCCCGCTGAAATGACACGCCGGCGAGTCTCTGCCGAGTAGAATACTTTGGCGATCGATGCCATGACTTTCAGATGCTCCCCCAGCGCCGATTTCGGTGCGACCAGCATCACGACGATGTACGCGGGCGTGTTGTCGATGCTTTCAAAATTTATTCCCGCAGGCAGAATTGCGCACTCGGTCATGAAGCGGCACGCCTGAGGTACAACGGCATGCGGAATCGCCATCTGTTCGCCGATGCCCGTGCTCATAAGCTTTTCGCGTTCGATGAGTTCGCGCTCTATTTCAGCGCACATGGCTGCATC
>CAYHJO010000074.1:0-13276 GCA_964356715.1 uncultured Turneriella sp.
CGACAGGCGCTCCAGCCTGTCGACGTTGGCCTTCAGCGAATCAACCAGACCGCTGATGATCAAAGACAGCATTGAGCAAACCGTGATGAAAACGATCGCCGTTCTTACCCATGACAAAAGAATACTTTCGCCCGGTACCGTAAGATCGGGCGGATGAATCCATCCGGCGCTCGCGCAGTAGCCGTAGAGCAGAATCACCAGCGAATCAAAGGCGATGAGTATGAAGGCGGGGCGGCGGCTGAAAAACGTCGCGGCAATAATAATGCCGGAGCTGGCGATACTCAGAGCCGTGTAGCGCACACCTGCCTGCAGAGGAAAATACAGACCGATCAGCGTTAAATCGAGTATCAGCGTAATAGCCTTGGCACGCCAGCCGAAGTACGGATGCAGCGTGATGACCACAATGACCGCGAAGATAATCCCCAGCGATGCGCCGAAATCGATGCGGCCCACGCGATAGATCCAGAGCGCGATCGACAGAATGCTGCCAACGAGCACGGTCCATATGGCCCCCTTGATCAGCCTGAGTTTCCAGTATGTTTCACGGTCTATCGTTTCGTGTGGCTTTGCAGGCATGGTTCTCAGGTGATCCGGACGGGCATTTTTTCAGGCCATGACGCAGATCCCGTGCGTATAAACTCTGCCGCCAGCGATCTGTAAAGCTCTTTGTCCTTGACGGCATGTCTAAATCGCAATTTGTGCCGACATGGCGAAACTCTCAGGTGCACCCGCTCAGGGTTCAGCTGCTCCTCCGGCAGGTGCGGCAAACGGAACGGCAGGCGCGCATGCAAAAGTAACGATCTATTATAACCCCAAATGCCGCAAGAGCCGCGAGGCATTGCAGATCATCAAAGAAAAGGGCATCGATCCCGAAATCCGCAATTACATGGAAGAGCCGCCGACGAAGGCCGAACTCGCCGAAGTATTGCGAAAAATGGGTCGCCGGCCGCGCGATATTTTCCGCAAGTCCGAGCCGCTCTATAAAGACCTCGGCCTGAAGAACAAAGATCTCAGCGACGACGAACTACTGACTTATCTCAACGAATATCCGATCCTCATCGAGCGGCCGATTGTGGTCAAAGGCCAGCGCGCCGTACTCGGCCGTCCGCCCGAAGACGTCCGCCGCATTATCTGACAGCCATCGGCGGCGGAGCGCTGAATGCCCGTTAGCGATCAGGCTGCGCCGCGCCGGACTATAGTCGTCACCTCGGGCCCGACGCGTGAGCACTTTGATCCGATACGCTTTCTCTCTAACCCCAGTACGGGCCGCATGGGACACGCAATTGCCTGCGCAGCGCAGAAACTCAGCAATACCGATGTTGTGTTTATTTCGGGACCCGTAACCTCTGAATTCGCAACCGTAAGCGGCGCAAAAAATATTGCCGTCACCAGCACCGAAGACATGCTGAAGGCAGTCGATGAAAATCTCGGACCGGGTGACATTCTGGTCATGTCGGCGGCTCCTGCCGATTATAAACCTGCGGTGCGTTCGCCGATTAAAATCAAAAAAACCGAAAACCCGCAGATCAACCTCGTGCCCAACCCCGACATACTCAAATGCATGGCGGAAAAAAACCGGGGATTTACGCCGCGCGCAATTCTGATCGGTTTCGCCGCCGAAACGCACGAAACGGAAAAATATGCGCTGGGCAAACTGAAAGACAAAGATCTTGATATGATTTTTCTGAACGACGTCTCGCGTCAGGGTGCGGGTTTCGCTTCGGCGACCAATGAATTTACGGTTTTTTTCCGGAACGGGCGCCGGCTGGAACTCGCTAACGCGGTCAAAGAAATCCTCGGCGACCAAATCATCGACTGCATCGCTGATTACGCAAACCTGCGGGCGAAGCGTACGGATGCGCCTGGTCGCAGCGGCACAGGAGATGCCTCTTCGCGGCGACCGTGAAGGCAATTATCATCGCGACCCGCAATGAGGCCGGCCGGCTGCTGCGCCACCTCGCCGCCGTCAAAGGCAGCGGCATATTCCATTACCGCGGCCTGCTTTCAGGACAAAACGTTGCGCTCTATATTGCCAGACCAGGCATTGGTACGAAAGAACAGCTGCGCCGGTTTCTGCGCCTGTACAAATATGATCGCGTGATTCTTGCCGGCAGCTGCGCGAGTCTTTCGGCGAGATGCACTTATCTGCAGACCGTGCGCGTGGCTCAGGCCGTGGCCCCCGGCGAGAAAATTCTGACGCTGGGCGGGCGCGGGTCGCGGGTCGTTTCCGTGCGCCACCTCGTTTCAGACGACGCCACGAAAGCCGATCTGCGCTCTGCGACCGGGGCGGATATTCTCGATATGGAAACCTACACCGCGGCTCAGATTATGGCCGAGGCGGAATTTGCGCCATTGCGCTTTGCCGCGCTGCGCATTGTGGACGATTTACCCGGCGAAGAAAAATATCTGAACAAAGAGCGCAGGCTGCGCGAGATAACGATGCGAAAACCGACCGGAAAGGCGGATATGGCCGACATTCTGCGCTTTGGTCTGTGGGATTACGCACGTATTCTGCTGCGCCGCCGACGCGTTGCAGCTGCCATACACCGTGCCATTGTTGCAGAGCTAAAATCCCCTGCCTGAACGCGGCCGATTTTTGCATTTTTGTTGCGGGAAGGTGCCGAAATGAGTAAGATTAAGGTATGAAAAAGGGTTTTCTCGCCGTGGTCATAGCGCTTACGGCGCTCGACGCATTCGGCGCGGTGGTAGTCAAACTTGTGCGCGAACCCGGTGCTGTGGTATTTTCGCTGAAGCAGGGTTTTGGCGTGCAGAAAGACGGAAAACACGAGCTCACTTTTACTGCCGTGACAACAGGCAAAACGCTGCTGACGCTGAAAAATTTCAGCGGGTCTACCGCTGCGGAAGACAAGAAATATTACAGTAAGCTGGCTCCGATTACGCTACCGCGCGATGCCGGCCGGGTGCGCGTCTCGGGCCGCATTTTCTACTGCAGTTTCGAGCAGAAGTTTTGTTCGGTACAGCGCGTGGATGAAGAAATTTAACGCTTCGAAGCAAACCGCCTATTCCACTTCTACCCGCGCCGCCAGCTCGCCGATTTTTGGATGTGATTTCTCGGCTGCGCAGATTTCGAGTAATTTGCCGTTCTGCGGCGCTTCGAGTGAAAAGGCCGCCTTATCTGTCACCAGCTCGCACAGCTCATCGCCGGCCGAAAACGATTCGCCGGGCTTTTTATTCCATTTCACAAGTTCGATACCGTCGTTGCCGCCGATATCAGGTATTTTGAGTTCGATGAGACGCGCCATGGCGTAACGCGGATTTGCGCACGGCGCGCGTAAATCACTATTCAGGGACTAAACATCAATCGTCCACAGCGTGATTTCCTGTTCGCGGCCTTTAACCTTTGCCTCGCCGACGCGGCGGCAGTTCCTTTGCACGGCCGGTGAGGCCTGCGCGTAAACAGCGTCGGAGAACACCAGGTCGGTAGAGAAATCCTTGCAAAGTCCCTCAAGGCGCGAGGCGCTGTTGACGGTATCACCGATGACGGTAAAATCTTTGCGATCGCTGCTGCCAATCGCGCCCTGCAGTACCTCGCCGTAATGCAAGCCGATACCATTCGCAATCGGCGGCAGCGAGCGCGCAAGCCTGCGTGCATTCAGCTCTTTGAGCGCCGCGCGCATCAGCAGAGCGGCGGCAAGCGCGGCGTCGCAGGGTTTCCCCAGCGGGATAACGCCGCCGAAGACAGCCATCACTGCGTCGCCGATAAACTTGTCGACGGTTCCTCCGGCAGAGTTAATCGCCGCGACCATTGCATCGAGGTATTCGTTGAGGTATTCGACGACGTTTTCCGGAGAAACTTTTTCGCTGAAAGAGGTAAATCCCCTGATATCGCAGAACAGAATAGCCACTGTCTTCTTTTCGCCCTGCCCCAATGTACCCGCCTGCGCAAGAATCTTATCTTTTACTTCGGCCGAGACAAACTCGCCAAACAAGCGCGAAACCATCAGCGTCTCGCGCTGCTTTGCGAGCGTGGCTGCTATCAGAGCGCGCACATGGCGACTCACGATTCCGACCGTGATACCCGTCATGATCATCATCATCGACTTAAAATGGTAAAATGTTTCCTGCGTGAGATCCTGCACCAGCAGCGCATCGGCGTGCACTACCGAACGCAGGTAAGGGACGGCGAGATGCGCCGCAAGACTGAATTGCAGCGCTGCGTACACACCCGCAACCACCGACAGTCGGAAATCGAAGGCAAAGCCAGTCAGCACAATGAGAAAAAAATACAGATAGCCTGGCGGGCCGGTGATATAGGTCGCCGTACCTGAGGGCAGCATGAGGAATGCGATAACATATATAGTGGTCGGCAGCGTACAGAATCCCAGCATCACGAGCCATGTGCGGTGGCTGCGAATCTTCCGTGCGCGCGCCAGTAGCCAGACGATTCCCGAATAGACGCCACCGATGAGCGTCCAGAGTATTGGCACCTCAATTCCGCTGACAACATTCATGCGCAGCATCGCGTACAGTAGCACGGCGCTAAGAAAACCCATCAGGCATGAGGCAAGCGATCCCTTTTGCAGGGTTTCGTTCATCTGCCGCGTAACAAGGTCTTCGAAGGTAGTCAGATCGGATTTCTTGGACACTCGTATTCCCCCGGCAACAGCGCCTGTTATCAGAACTCAGCGCAAGAGGCAAAACAAAAAAAACCCGCCCGCGTTTCAGCGGGACGGGTCTTTAGGACCAAACAGCAACTCCGTTTAGGCCGGCCGCCGCGACTCGTCGCCCCGGCGTCATCTGGCTTCTGTACGAAGCCAACCGTGCACGTTACGGAGAAGGTTTTGTCGCGATGATCTCGTCGCGGTTTACGAGTTCAAGAATGTGTTCGTATTCCGGAGAGTCTTTTTTGTATTTCAGCTCAGTTGCTCGCAGCAGATGTTTGTTCTTGTTCTTCTTGTAGAAGATGCGCTCTGCTTCAGTGCCTTTGTTGTATTTCTCAGCCACCGCTTCTTTGAAGCCGTAACCTGATGCCAGGTATTTATGCGGAGAGACTTCTGTTTCGAATGCGGGATCGATTTTCAGATAACGCTCGAGCAGATCGATTGTCTGCGGCAGGTTTCCGAGGTCGTACTGAGAGATAACCCAGTCGCGGTAAACCGATGCTGTCAGATCTTTCATCTGCTGCTTTTCACGGAATGACCGGTTTTGAATTTCATCGAGATGATTGATTGCGCGCGTAAAATATGTCACGGCTTTGATTTTGGCTTTGTTTCTTTTGTCGGTCAAAATACGGTCTTCGCGCATTTTGCGGTCGATTGTCTGCCAGTACCATTTTTCGTTGAGGTATTTTGCATCGGCCCATTCTTCTTTGTTGCGCTGAACTTCTTCTTTCATCTTATCGAGAAGCGAACGGCCTGTCTGGTAGTTCGACAGAGCGAGACGGAACTTATTGTTCGCAAAATCGTCGCCGAGTTTGTAGAGCTCATCGAATGAAGCGACATACGGACGATAATCCGGATTGTACCATTTTGCTTCTTTTTCTTCCGCCGGGTTTTCTTTCTTCTCCGCGGCTTTTGGGTCTGCCGGTTTTGCGGCGGGCTGCGCAATGAGCGCTGCTGAACCCAGCATTACAGCGAGTAACGAAACTGCTGCCAGTAACTTTTTCATATAAATCTCCTTCCGTTGCTGTGAAATCCAACTCCGGATCTTATACGGATATTCCTGTGTGTGGCTGCGCCACACACAGGAATATCCGCTCTTACCCAGAGCTTACTATATTCTTTGTCGGCTATTACTGTGTAAATCTTAAATCGAAATCGCACGGGCAATAAACCGCAAAAAAAATAACGTTATGTCACTTGTGCGGCACTTTCAGCAGTTCTTCGAGCAATTTCAGCATGTCGGTTTCGGTCACGATGCCCAGCAAGGTGCCCGCGTCGTCGCAGACGGGAAGGCAACCGACTTTGTGTTTGACCATCAGCCGCACCGCAGTCTTCACCGAATCGCCGGCATCGGCGCACAACGGTTCGCGCGTCATCACTTTTTCGATGGTCAGCGCCTTACTGCCGACGACCTCTTTTTTCCCGGCCGCATCGTGAATGAACACCAGTACGTTGCGCAGATCCCGGTCGGAAACTATACCTACCAGCTCGCGCGATTTTCTCACCACAGGCATGTGCCTGAAGCGGCCCTCGACCATTTTTGCATAGACCTCGTGCACAGCATCGCTTTCAGCCGCAGTGACCATATCTTTGAGCATCAACTCACCCACCGTCAGATTATCCGAATAACGCATGATATTGCCTTTCCTTATTTGCCCAGAATTTTTTTGCGCAGCTCTTCAATTCCGGCCAGCCGTTGTTCGTCGGTGAGACCGGGGTTTCTCTGGAGAAAGTCCCGCTCCGCTGCCAGAAACTGGTCCATTTTTCCCACGGCCTCGCTGCTGGCCTGCAACGCCTGTTTTTCTTCCTGCTCCATTTGCTGCGCCTGCGCTGCGCCGAAATATTTAACGCGCATCTCGGACTGTACACGGCTGCGTTCGCTTTCGGACATTTTGGCAAAGTCGCTCTGTCTCAGCATCATATCCGTGCCGAAGCGGATATCCGCGGGTTCTCTTTCGAGCGTCGACTGGTAATACGGCCCGAGGATTTCCTTTTTCTTTTCTTCATACATCCGCAGGCGCTCTTCGGCCGGTAGATTGGCATATTCTGCCGTGTTGAATTTCGATTGTTCCTCTTGCAGCGCGATGCGCGCCTCTTCGAGGCCAAAAATCAGTTTCGCGGTGTCTTCACCGAAGAACTCCCGGCGAGCTTTTTTCATGAGTTTGTATTTTTCGGGATAACTCAGCTTACCGAAATTTTCAGGCACGCTCTGCCGCATCTTCGTTTCGAACTGCAGATACTGGTCAAAGATTTCAATCAGCCGCTGCTTGTCTTTTCCTGGCAGGCCCTGAATCAGCTTGCGGATGCGCTCGTTGCAGGTCTGTTCATCGGCTTCGCCGGCGCAATCGCGGCGCAGTTTCACCAGTTCGAGCGCCAGGTCGATGCGGCCGGCCTGGATGTCGGCGAGAATATAATCGCTGTGCGATTCAGACAAGCGGTCTGTTGGGTAGGGAAAACGTTCGATGCCGGTGGACCTATTCTTTTCGGAAGCTTTCTCTGCAGAGTAAAAGAACAACCGGTAGACGAGGATAGCTGCAATGAGTACAATGAGAGGGATACGATAGCGTTTGAGAAATTCCATAAAGAGTCCTTATTTCGGGCACATAGCCCGTAAAAATAAAAATCCCCGGCAAGCCGGGGATTTTTTTGGTCACTTCGACTGCGCTCAGTGACCCAAATTCCGGTCGTTGAGCGGAGCAGAAACGCCGGAATTGTGGTGAACTTATTCTCTCCAGTTGCCTTCGGCGGCAATGTCAGAGTAACGAATCCAGACATCGTTCACGCCCGCTGCACGCTTTGCGTCGACGAGCTTCTGGTTCTGGTTGCCGTTTTTCGGCAGTGCGAACTGGTAGGCACCGCCGCTTTCACTGTTGCAAATATTGGCGCCGTCGCCAAAGGCGCCCGAAGCATTGGAAATTCTCCACTGACCCGCAGCGTTGCGACAGGCAAAACGGTAGCGGTTACTGCACGCTGCATCGTTCCAGCGGCCATTCGGATACTGCATCGCGCAGTCTTCGTTGTTTGCCCAGTTATTCGGCTCACCCGCTGCCCAGCTGAACACCGCAGAGGCAAGGCGACCGTCATTAGGACTGATTTTGTCCATTCCCGGCAGGTTCACGCCGCATTTGATCATTTCAGGCATGTTGGTTGTGGTGGTCTTACCTGAACCGCCGCCAAACCAGGCAGTCAGATTAGTACGGTCTTCATAAAAGCGCACCATTTTGTTCGCGTAGTTATCTGCGCTCATATTGGCAGATCCGCAATCGGGGTAGGATGTGAACCTGGAAACGTTTTCTTCGGGAACGACGTTGTTTTTCACGTACACCCAGCTCTGCCACTCGCCGGTCCCGCAGCCGCCGCTCCACAGAATAATATTTTTGCCGGCGTTGAGCACTTGCTGGCGCGTGATGTTAATCGGCGCATCCTGGCAGTTTCCGCTGGGACGGTAGATGAGGTCTCCCAAAGCGGATTTGATGACATTGAGCGCATCCTGATGGTGGCCGCTGAGGTGATCTTCCACGTAAAGGATAACAACTTCTGAGCGGTTTGCGCGGATGAAGTTGTTGAGCTCAGAAATTCCTTTCGAAAGGTGGCGATCGTAAGAGCTGCAGCCTACATGGTTGTCCTGCCCGTGGCAAAGCAATGGTCGCATGCCCCATTGCCATGGCCAGCCATCCATGCTGAAATACCAGTGGACGTCGAATTCGATTGCGCGGATATCCATGCGCAGCTGGTCGTTAATCGAAAAATCGTGGTTCGGATCGATGTAGCTGAATGCAGTAGTGTATGCAGCCGAGTTGTATGTGTTGTGCGAATGCAGAAACGTGCTGTCTTTGAGCGGCAGGTTTGCTTCGAGCGAACGCTGCTGGCTGAGAGATTTTTTCTCCCACGAACGCTGGTAGACGTCTACCGGTGATTCCGGTTTCGGTTTGCTGCTGGAACCGTTAATGGCAAAGAATGCCGCCACCAGCGCAGTTAAGAATAGGCTACCTCGGTTTGTTTTCATATCATTGTTAACTCCCTCACGTGTTAATAGAATTCTGTCGAAATCAGAAACCGGTTTTCTCCGGAACTTATATTTAACATTGTTCGTCGCGAGTGATGCGCGCCAAAAAAAATCCAAAAAAAATATTCTTTAGAAAACATTCGTTTACTATTTGTTCACTTTCGCGACGGTGTTGGCTGCATAAAGAAGCCAATGATAACAATACTATTTTCAACAAATAGTTTCTTGAGGAAAAACGCCGCGGCGGTGTGTCACCTTTTTCGGCGCTATCGCCTCGCACGAAAACATCCTGCTTTTTTATAAGATGACGCAACTGCGGTCGCAGAAATTTACCTCGCTCGCGCAAAATTTGAGAAGTGGGTGAATCTCCAGCGCGGTTTTTCGCGCCGGCACCCCTTCTAAGAACATTTTCTGGCCCTTTTTGCCCGCGTTGCAAAAAATAATGGCTGGGTTACCCGGATTATCGTATATGGTAGCGAGATAGAATGAAAACGCATAAGTCAATGCGGCGGAGGAATTAAATGGCAATAGTCGACAGAATCAAATTCAACGGTGGCCCGGACGATATCGCCTGGAAGTATCCCGACGAAGGTATCACATGGGGCGCACAGCTGATCGTCAATGAGTCACAGGATGCGGTATTCTTCAAAGGCGGCCAGGTGCACGACCAGTTCAGCGCCGGCACATACACACTGAAATCAAACAATATTCCACTGCTCGAAAAGTTTGTCAACATGGCGTTCGGCGGCGACACCCCGTTTGCCGCAGAAGTCTGGTTTATCTCCAAGCAGATTTTCCAGGGTATGGGCTGGGGCACAAAAACTCCTATTCAGGTTGAAGATCCGAAATTCGGTATTATTACCAATCTGCGTGCTTTTGGCGTATATGGCATACGCGTCGCCGATGTGCGCACATTTGTGGCGCAGGTAATCGGCACGCAGGGCAAGACGACGACTGAAAGCATTCAGAATCTGATGCTCAGCACGATTGTATCCGATATCGAAGAGATGCTGTCGCAGGTGGTGCACGAGCAGAACATCGACATCATCCGCATTAACACGCAGCGTTCCAAGATCGAAGAGGCATTCAAACCGCTGCTGGCGAAGAAATTCGAGAAATTCGGCATTGCAATCGAGCAGTTTGAAATCGAATCGCTGAATATTCCGCAGGACGATCCGGGTTTCAAAGCGCTGCAACAGGCGAAAGCCGACAAGGCGCAGATGAATATTCTCGGCGACCAGTACGCACAGAAGCGCATGCTCGACATCGGCGAAGCCTCGGCGAAAAACGAAGGCGCTGGCGGCGGCATGATGCAGGCCGGTATGGGCATGGGCATGGGCCAGATGATGGGCAACATGATGGGGCAAATGAACGTCAGCGGTCAGCCCGCACAGGCCGCGGCCGATGACCCGGCAGCCAAAATCGCGAAGCTCAAAGGTATGCTCGACCAGGGGTTAATCAGCCAGGACGAATTTAATACCAAAAAAGCGAAAATTCTCGAATCCATGTAAGAATATTCCGGCAATTGCAGGCCCGCCCGCAATTGCCGGATCTGTTTAACAGAGTGTTATTATCCCCACGCCGTGTCATTCAGGACACAAATAAGACCATTTCGCAAATTCTGCAGGGCGACCTGAAAATTCTCAGGCAAATCGGCGCGTACGTCGTGGCCAGCGGCGGCAAACGTATACGCCCGCTGTTCACCTACTATCTTGGCAAATCCTATGACCTCGACGGCAGGGAACTGGTTCAACTCGGCTCTCTGCTCGAGATCGTGCACGCAGCGAGCCTTCTGCACGACGACGTAATCGACGAAGCCGAAGAGCGCCGCTCGCTGCCGACGGCATCGAAACTGCATGGCAACAAGGTAGCTGTACTCGCGGGCGATCACCTGCTCTCCGGCGGCCTCAAATACCTGAATACACTGAAAAATCCCCGTTACATGGATGTGTTCACCGATGCCATCCAGGCGCTGTCAACGGCTGAACTTCTGCAAATGCAGCACCACTTCGATCTTAAAACCACGGCGGCGGTGCATGCGCGCATCGTCGACGGCAAGACTGCCATCCTGTTTCAGGCCGCCGGCGCCCTGGTGGCAATTATGCGCGGCGAGCAGGATTTTCAGCGTTCCGGCACGGCGGCTCTGGGGCTGCAATTCGGGCGTTTTTTCCAGCTGCGCGACGACTACCTGGATTACTTCGACGCGGCGCGGCTGAAAAAGAAAGGTCTGCAGGATTTTACCAACGGCATCGTGACACGGCCGCTGCTGCGACTGCTGAAATCTGCGGGCAAACAGGATCAGGCCGCCATCAAGGCAGCGTGGCTTGCCGGCGATGTGCAGCCGGGCAGCGGCAGCCAGGAACTCGTGCTGCGACTGATGGCAAAGTATGGCATCGCCGCTCAGTGCGCGGCAGAGCTCGAGGGCCTGCAGCAGAAGATTCTGACCGAATTGGCCGCATTGCCAGGCGAGTCTGCCCGCAGAACGATTACCGGCGAGTTTCAAAAAATCCTTGCCGTGCGCGCCGCTTAAATTGCAGTTACTATGACAGGGGGATTTATATCCATGAAAAAAATTGTATCTTTACTTGTTTTTATTCCGTTGCTGAGCCTCGCGGCCAAGAGCAAAGCGGAAAATCTTGCCGATCTGAAATCGGCGGACGACGCGGTGGCGATCAAAGCCGCACAAGAACTCGGCAATGACGGCGCAAAAGACGCTATCGAACCCCTGGGTGAAATCCTCAAAAGCAAACGCACCGCAGGCGTGCGTATCGCTGCCGCTTCGGCGCTGGGCCGCATGGATGTCAAAGGCCGTCCGACAACGATTCTGCGTGAGGCAATTGAAACCGATCAGGATAATCAGGTGATTTACACTGAGCTTTTGGCAATTCTCAACCTGAAAGATCTCAAGAACGACGATCTGAAAAAGGCCGTAGAATTCTGCGAGAACAACAAAAAATCCGACGAGTTCATCAGCGACATTATCGTGCGCATACGCAAAGTCATGCCCAAAGACGAAAAGGCTGCGGCCCCCGCTGAAGTCAAAGACAAGCCGGCACCAACGGCTGATAAACCAGCTGCGACGCCTGAAAAACCTGCTGAACCGGCAAAATAATTCGTGCCGGCTTTCCGCATGAGGGGGAGGAAGCGATCGCTCCTCCTTTTTTTTTGCCTGATAACGCTATGTCCGGCGACTCTGCACGCGGCCGGCGAAGATTGTAACTTTTCACTCAAAGACGAAGCCCCCAAACACATCAACTTCACCGTCCAGTCGGGCCGCATCGCGTTTCTCTGCAAGGCCGATGGATTTTTTCTGCGCGGCACCGTCACGCGCACGCTCGCGTGGCAGCTGACCGGAAAAATTTTCGAGACCATGGCCGAGAGGCTCAAAGCCGAAACTCTGGAAAAATGGCCCTCGGGCCGGCTTTATAAGATTGACTCGGGCAAAGCAAGCGAAGGCAAAACCGTGATCTGCGGCTACCATTCGCGCGACATGTACTCGATGGAACTCTGCGCCCCGCAGGAAGCCGGCGGTAAAAAAGACCGTGCAATGCATCTCGTACGCGGCATGATTCGCGAATTCATGAAAGTGCCGCTCGACAGCTCGCCGCTTCTGAAATCGGCACCGCTCTACTCGCAGAAACGAGTTTTTACCGAAGAGAATGATACGCGCGAGCTCGCACTGCTGGCACTGACGATGCCGCCAGGCTATGTCGAAGTGACACGCCGGGAAAATCGGGCGCTTTTTACCGATGCGGCGGGCCTTGCCGAGATGGAAATTTTCTATGAACTTTCCGATTTGCCGCTCGATTCAGAACTTGCGCACAAGGTGTACCGCAAATCGATTGCCGGCTTTCTGGGCCGGCAGGGCCCCTGGCGCATTGAGAAAGAAGAGGCAGCAGAAAAGAAAGGCGACACCATCTGCCTGTCTTTCACTGACAACGCCGCGCGACTGAGTCATTATTGTTATGCCGTCATCGCACAACAGGTGAACGGCAAAAAGCGTTATTGCCGCATCGCCTTCGTCGCCGCTTACCTGCGCGAGGCAGTTGACCGCACAAAACTGCTCAGCGAACAACAAAACCTGCTGAACGCGTGGGCTGAAACGATCCGCCGGCACGCCGCGCCTTAAGGTTTTGTGCCTTGACTTTCAGCAAAGCAGAACTCGAACGCTACAGCAGACAGATTCTGCTCTACGGCATCGACGCGCAAAGCCGGTTCAAATCGGCACGCATCGTGGTGATAGGAGCCGGCGGCCTGGGATCTTCGCTGCTGCCGCTGCTGGCTGCAGCGGGTATCGGTACGATTGAAATATTTGACGGCGACCGCGTCGAACAAACCAACCTCGGGCGGCAGCTGATTTACCGCGAGAGCGATATCGGCCAGCCGAAGGCGCTCATTGCGGCGGCTTTTTTGCGCGCTCTGAATCCGCACATCGAGGTCACGGCGTACGAACGCAATTTTGCGCGCGCTGACGGCGAACGTCTCGCAGGTGCATCCGCAGTCTGCGAAGGCAGCGATAGCTTGCAGACAAAATTTCTGCTGAACGACCTTGCGCTCGCGGCGGGGATACCGGCATTCATCGCGGCGCTCGGTAAAGACCAGGGGCACGCGATGCTCGTGAATGGTATTTCCTCTGCCTGCTACCGTT
>CAYHJO010000074.1:13286-17824 GCA_964356715.1 uncultured Turneriella sp.
CGTATTCGATGAATTATCGGGCAGCGATCTGCCGAGCTGTGCCAGCGAAGGAATCGTCAGCACTTTTCCCGCGGTGGTGTCGTCGGCTGTAGCCCACGCCGCGGTGATGCACCTGCTGCAACCCATTTCCCCGGGCTCGTTCTGGCTATTTGAGAAAAATCATTGCCGGACTATGCAAATCAGGAGAAGACACGATTGCGACAGACACTGACATGAAGAAGCGAAAGACCGACCGTAAACCTGCGGCGAAGAAGCCAAAGCGGCAACGGCGCGGAAAATACGCGCTTGCGCTGTCGGGTGGAGCAGCGCTCGGGTCTTACCAGGCAGGGGCAATCCGCGCTTTTTACGACGCAGGCCTCGACATACGCCATGTTGCGGGCAGCTCGATCGGCGCATTGAATGGCTATCTGACCGCAACCGGTGAAATCGACGAGATGCTGACCTTCTGGCGCGCCATCGACCAGAAGAAACTGATTACGATCAATTCCTTCACGCGCTTGTTTTTTTCCGGCACTCCGTCGCTTTTGACCGACGGGCTGCAGCGCAGCCTGGTCGAACAGCACGTGCGTCTCGACAAGCTGCGCGCAGCGAAACGGGAATACTTGTGCGCGGCGATCAGTCTCAACACCGGCAAATTACATTGTTTCAGCGCGGCGCATGCGCGCACCGATAAAGACCTGCAGGATTTCGTACTGGCTTCGGCGGCCGTGCCGGGGGTATTTCCACCCGTCCAGATCGGCGATGAACTCTATATGGACGGCGGGCTGGTGCGCAACACTCCTGTAGAATTGCTCGAGCAGAAGAAAGTCGATGCAATCATCGCGATCAGCATGGAGCCCGAGGCATATCCGCCGGAACCGCTGCGCAATACCGGCCAGATAGCGCTGCGCACGCTCAGCATCTTTTTCCGCAACCAGGCAAACGATGCTGTATCTCGCTCCCTGGTTTCCCGCAAACGCAAGGCCAAACAGGTGCTGATGCTGAGACCCCACTACCCGCTGGAGATGCAGCAATATGAATTCGATCCGAAGAAAATCGCGGCGCTGATCGAACAGGGTTATACAGAGGCGAAGGCCTTTATCAAAAGGCATAAGCTGCACTAGGGAAACATCATGGGACTCAAACGAAGTGTTCAGGCATTACCAAAACTCGATCTGCACCATCACTTTGACGGTGCGTTCGACATCGCATCGCTCTACGCAGAAGCCAAACGCCGCAATCTGGCGCAAGGTAAACTCTCCGCCGCAGATTTCGCAGACCATTGCCGGGTGCGCCCCACCTGCACATCGCTCACGGAATTTCTTGCCGTATTTGATTTTTTTTACGCGATCGCGCAGGATCTGGACTTTCTGCACGGTCAGGCCCTGACTTTGCCCGCGCGCATGGCGGCAACCGGCGTCATCTATCTCGAAACGCGTTTTGGGCCGCACCTTTTCACCGGGGAGCGTTATTCGGCCTCTGCAGTGACGGAAAGCGTCGTCAGCGGGCTTGAAACAGACGGCTCCGTTCCCGTGCGGGTGATCTTGTGCGGCATGCGCAATGCGCCCGTAGCGCATATCGATGAGCTGATTTCCCTGTATGAAAAATTCAGCGCGCGCGGGGTATGCGGCATTGATCTCGCGGGCGACGAATCGCGCTACGCGTGCCACGAATATGCCCCCATTTTTGCGCGGGCACACGAAGCGGGTATTCCCGTCACTATACACGCCGGCGAAGCGTCAGGGGCACAGTCGGTGCGCGACGCCCTCGAGCTTTTTCATGCGCGCCGCATCGGGCACGGTATACGGTCGATCGAAGATGAGGCGCTTGTTAAAAGGCTCGCCGCTGAAAAGATCGGCGTCGAGGTCTGCCTGACGAGTAATCTGCAAACGGGCAACGCCGCGAGTTACCGGCAGCATCCCTTCGTACAGCTAAAAGAAGCAGGCGTCGCGGTGACCATTAATACCGACGATCCGACGGTGTCGGGCATCGATCTCAACTACGAGTGGGAAAAGGCGATTCAGGAATACGGCCTTACCGCCGCTGAGCAGAAAGAACTTTTGCTGAATTCTGTGCGGGTCGCCTTCTGCGACGAAGCACTGCGCGAAAAGCTCAGGCAGCGCGTTTGCGCGCATTTCGCTACATCGGCTGGGTAATCGATCCGCCGGGATTGATCGCGGTGGTTCCGGTCAGGTGCGTTGCGTAGAATGCAAGGCCTGATTTATCCTGAAAAATCGTGCTGCCCTGTACCAGAGCCAATGCCACAGCCTCGCGCACGTGCGAAATGAAGTGGAACTGCATCTGCTGCCTGATACTCTGAGGAATTTCCTCGAAGTCTTTCTGGTTGTCTTTAGGGCAAATCACATGCGTGATACCACCACGGAAAGCGGCCAGTACTTTTTCTTTCAATCCGCCAATCGGCAGTACATTGCCGCGCAACGTCACTTCACCGGTCATTGCAATATGGCTGAGCACTCCGCGCTGCGTCAGCGCCGAGATGATCGCGGTCACCAGCGTAATGCCCGCCGACGGACCGTCTTTGGGAATTGCGCCTTCGGGCACGTGGATGAAAATATCGTTTTTTTCGAAGAAATCGGAGCTCAAACCCAGAAAGTGCGCCTGCGAGCGAACAAAACCCAGCGCGGTATTCGCCGACTCTTTCATCACATCGCCGAGATTCCCGGTGAGTGACAGATTGCCTTTACCGTGCGCGAGAGCGACTTCGATGTTCAGAATGTCTCCGCCGGCTGAAGTCCACGCGAGTCCGCTGACCTTGCCCACCGGGTTTTCGTTCTCTTTGCGTGTGTAGAGATATTTGGCGGGCCCAAGGTATTGCACAATCGACTGTTTATCGAGCACATAAGAAATCTGTTCGCCTGGTCTTTCTACGACCTCGCGCGCGATCTTACGGCCGATCTGCGCAAGTTCGCGTTCAAACTGCCTGACGCCGGCTTCTTTTGTATAATGGCGCAAAATGTACGCGAGGGATTTATTCGTATACTGCAGATCGACGCCCTTGATGCCGTTTTCTTCGATCTGCCGGGGTATCAGGTATTTGTTGGCGATCTGGATCTTTTCCATCTCGGTATATCCCGAGAGCTGGATAATTTCCAGACGATCGAGCAACGGTTCGGGTATTGAATGCGTGACGTTCGCCGTCGCCACAAAAAGCGCCTGCGACAGATCGAACGGTATGTCGAGGTAGTGGTCGCTGAATTCCTTGTTCTGTTCAGGATCGAGTACTTCGAGCAGCGCGGCCGCCGGGTTGCCGCGAAAATCTGACGAGATCTTGTCGATTTCGTCGAGCAGAATGACCGGGTTCTTCACCTTGGCTTTTTTCAGCGCAGCGATGATGCGGCCAGGCATCGAACCGATGTATGTGCGGCGGTGGCCGCGAATCTCCGCTTCGTCGCGTACGCCGCCCAGCGCAATACGCACGAACTTGCGGCCCAAACTGTCGGCCAGCGATTTGGCGAGACTGGTCTTTCCCACGCCCGGAGGTCCGGCAAGGCAGAGTATCGGTCCGCGCATTTCAGAGGAAAGCTGGCGCACGGCGATAAATTCGAGAATACGATCTTTGATTTTTTCGAGGCCGTAATGGCTCACCTCGAGAATCTGCTCCGCTTTTTTAATGTCTGCGTTGTCGACGGTCGCTTCGCTGAACGGCAGATCGAGCAGCCAGTCGAGATAGTTGCGTATCACACCCGACTCGGCAGACATCGGTGGCATTTTTTCAAGTTTGCGGATTTCTGATTCGCAGCGCAGGCGAATTTCTTCGGGCCAGATCTTCGTTCTTGCGCGCTTGCGCAGCGTCTCAAATTCGTCCGGCTCGGTCTCTCCCATCTCTTCGCGGATCGCCTTGATCTGTTCCTGCAGATAATATTGTCGCTGCATCTTGTCGAGTTGCGCGCGCACTTTGTCATGGATCTGCCCTTCAAGCCGTGACAGCTCGAGCTGGTTTTCCATGGCGGCTTTGATTTTCTCGGCGCGTTCCCACAGACTGTCGGTGCCCAAAATATCCTGTTGTTCGATGAAGGGAATGCGCAGCGACTCGGCAATGGCGTGGATTATGCGCTCCGCATCGTCTTTGGCGCGCAGTTCGCGCCAGGTCTCTGCCGATAAGAATGTCTGCTGCTCGTTCAGGCGCTCGAAGGCATCGATCAGCTTCGCGATGGATTTTTCGTAAAGATGTTGCTCTTTTTCGCCTTCGGGTAAAAGCGAGGCCGCAGGAACTGCGACGGCATCGGTGCATTTCTCGTCGCTATCGTCTATTTCGATGAGTTTGACGCGATAAAGGCCTTCGATGAGTATCTTGTAAGTGTTATCGGGCATCTTGAGCAGCTGCAAAATCTCCGCCGCCACACCGGTACTATAAAGATCGCTCAGGGCCGGAATGGTGATTTCGGCGTTGCGCTGCGTTGCCAGTATTATCTTGCGGTCGGCGTCCATTGCGCGCCGCGTGGCCTCCATCGACTTCTCACGGCCGACAAAGATCGAGGTTACACTGCCGGGGTAGATGACCATGTCACGCAGGGGCAACAGGGGGTATCGGATCGCGG
>CAYHJO010000075.1:0-10625 GCA_964356715.1 uncultured Turneriella sp.
AGCATGGGGGGCTTAAAGACGTAAAACGCGTCGTTGTTGACAGCGCCCTGTACGACGTTTTCACCGAGACCGTACGCCGCGTTGATCAATACGGCATCTTTAAATCCGCTTTCAGTATCGATCGAAAACATGACGCCTGAACTCGCGAGGTCAGAGCGCACCATGCGCTGCACGCCGATCGACAGCGCGACCAGGAAATGATCGAAGCCCTGGTCCTGCCGGTATGAGATCGCGCGATCGGTGAACAGCGACGCGAAGCAGCGGCGGCAGGTATCGATCAGCTGCGGCTCACCATGCACGTTCAGAAACGTCTCCTGCTGGCCCGCAAAACTCGCGTTGGGCAAATCTTCGGCCGTGGCGCTCGAACGCACCGCCACGTCGACGCCGCCGGCGATGCCGCCCGAGAGGTTCGCGTATGCTTTCAGGATTTCTTCTTTGATGCCCGCCGGTATCTCCTGCTTCAGAATTGCTTCGCGTGCGGCGCGGCCACACTGCTGCAGACTCTCTGCGTTCTGCGTGTTGAGGCCCTTAAGAATGGCACGGATTTCATTGTCGAGACCGGTCTGCTTGAAAAACTCACGGAATGCCTCGGCGGTGACGGCGAAACCGTCGGGCACTCTCACTCCCTTTGCCCTGAGTTCGCGAAACATCTCGCCGAGTGAGGCATTTTTGCCACCCACCATGCCGACGTCCTCGATGCGTATTTCACTGAACGGAATTATCCACTTTGCCATAAGTTTACCTCATTAGACCAGAATGCCAGAATCTGCGTGCCGCTTAGACTTCGGCCCCGGCCTTTGCGCCGTCAAGAATTGCGCCCTGTATATACCCTGGGGTCCCGCCATTGGCGTCGCCGATGACGATGGCGTTAATTTTCAACTTGCCGAAGCGGGTGTCCAGATGGTCGTTGCGTTCATAGGAAGGCATAACCATCACCGTCTCGGCCGCAACGGTGGCCGCCTTGCCATCGGCACCGGTGATTTCGACTCCCGAGGCCGTGATGCGGTCAACTTTGACGCCGACATACAATGGCACATTCTTCGCCGCGAGCCATGGCATCAGGCGTACCAGCCAGACTAAGGGCATGCCGGCACCGGGTTGTGGCCCGGTTTCGATAACCGAAACTTTGCGACCCCGTTTGACCAGAAACTCTGCCGCTTCGAGGCCTGCGAGATCGCCGCCGATAATCGCTACGCTGTCTTTGACCGGTAGATAGACCTTGCTCAAGGCTGAGACTAATTTTGACCCCAGCAAGTGAAGAAATGGCTGCGCGGATTTTTTGAGGTGCTCGGTAGTAATCACGTGCGGGCTGTCTATACCCTCGATTTTGGGCAAGACGCTTTGGCCTCCCATCGCGAGAATCAGCGCGTCGGGCTCGAGCAGGTTCACGAGCTCTGCGTCGACTTCACGGCCGAGGTGCAGCTCGACGCCGAGCCGCTTCAATTCGTGGCGGTACCACGGTACTATGCGCATCAGGTTATCGGCGAGGCCCGAACCCTTGATGAAAGATGCCATCGGCACAAGACCACCCAGATCAGATGATTTATCGTACAGCATCACATGGTGGCCACGCTCCGCAGCCACGCGCGCGGCTTCCATACCGGCCGGGCCTGCGCCTACGATCATGACGGTCTTCTGCTTCGCTGCCGGCACAATTTTGAGTGTCGATTCATTGCCCATGAACGGGTTGATGCGGCAGCGCGCAGGTTGCGCTAACAAAATATCTGACAGACAGACATTGGACCTGAGGCAGGGGCGAATTTCTTCTTCGCGTCCGGCGGCGAGTTTGAGCGGCATCTCCGGATCGGCCATCAACCGCCGCCCGAAACAGATGAAATCCGCCTTACCTTCTTTAAGAATTTTTTCGGCCGCTTCGGGGTCGAGATAACCAACGGCAGAAACCGGAATTTTGACTGCCTTTTTGATCGCTGCGGTTTCGGGTATGAGCGCGCCGTGCGGAATGCGGTCGGCAAATTCTTTGACCCCTGCCGGCACCTCGGGGTAGGTGACGAGTTCGGGCAGCGCACAGAGCGCAAACGCGCCATAACCGTATGCGCTGATTTGCAGGTAGTCGGCGCCGTTCTGTTCGAACAGTTTTGCGAACTCCACAGCTTCGGCGTTCGTGGTGCCGAGCTCATGGCCCCATTCTTTGCTGCTCATGCGAATGCCGATAATAAAATCGGCGCCGCATAGCTCACGGACGCGGTGCAGCATCTCACGCGCAAAGCGCGAGCGCGTTTCCAGAGAAGCCGCGCCGTATTCGTCGCTGCGCTTATTCTGCACGCGCGATAAAAAGGCATTGCCGAGCGCATAGTGCGCCATGTGCAGTTCGACACCGTCGAAGCCGGCTTTTTTGACCCGGTGGGCTGCCTGTGCAAATTTTTCGACGAGCGCCAGAATTTCGTCTTTGGTCAGTTCATGCGCGACCGCAAAGACCGGCTCGGCGGGTGGTTCGAGGCGCGAGGGGGCAACCGCATCTCCGCCGACGAGTGGGTTGTGCGCGGGGCCCGCGTGCGTGATCTGCACGATTGCGCGCGCGTCGTGGCTGTGTATCGCCTGCGCAAGCTGAGTGAGGCCGGGAATAAATTTATCGTCGTCGAGGCGAATGTGCGGCATCGCACTGGCACCCTGCGGAAATTCGCAGATGCTTTCTTCGACGGTGACGAGACCCACGCCGCCGCGCGCAATCGTTTCATAGAACGCGATTGCCTTGTCTCCGACAGAGCCGTCGGCTTCGGCATAGACGAGCCACTGCGCCGGTTTGACCATGCGGTTCTTGAGCGCCAGGTGGCGGATTTTCGTGGGTTCGAGCAGGTGTTTGTATGTAGACATGCAATTCTCCTCTGTTGAATAAAAGATCGTTTAGTCCATTAAGTCCGGAGCCGTATTCGTCGGCAAGCGAAATGGCTTAGACGGTAGATAATTTGTTACAACTTGCTGACGCTATCTGTGCCCCGCTTGACGCACCCTAAAATAATGAAGTTATGCGTCGATGCTCGATAATGCCACGGTCGAAAAACTGATCGCCCGGTATAATTCTCCGGTTCCGCGTTATACATCGTACCCGACCGCGCTCGAGTTCGCGCAGCTGGCCGATTCGGCACTGCTCGACAGTTATCGCAAGTGCGAACCCGGCCGGCCGGTTTCTGTCTATATTCACCTGCCGTTCTGTGAAAATCTGTGCCTCTACTGCGGGTGCAACGTATTGCTGTCGCGTAAGATAGAGGTGCTAGACGAATACATCCCCCTTCTGCTTGCCGAAATCAAGGCGAAAACCGACATGATGGAGTTTAAGCCGCGCGTCAGCCAGCTGCACTTCGGCGGCGGCACCCCGAACTATCTGCGCCTCAGCGATTGGGATGTCTTGTTTGCCGGTTTACGCAAACATTTTGAATTCACACCCGACGCCGAAATTTCGCTCGAGCTCGACCCGGCGGTTTTGACCGATGGTTATCTGCCGCACCTGAAACAGCTGGGCTTTAACCGTGTCAGCTATGGCGTGCAGGACGTCACACCCAAAGTGCTTGAGGCAGTCAACCGCCCGCAGGATGTAGGCCGCATCAAGGACATTGTTGCGGAGAGCAGGGCGCTCGGATATTCTTCGGTCAATATCGATCTCATTTACGGCCTGCCGCACCAGACGAATGAGAGCTATAAGGCGAACCTCGATTTTATCGGCGAACTGAAACCCGAGCGCATCGCGCTCTTTAGTTACGCGCATGTGCCGTGGCTCAAGCACCACCAGCGTCGCATGGACGCTGCGGCGCTCACGGAACCCACCGAAAAACTGAGAATCTACCTCTCAGCGCGCACGCATTTTTTTGACCTGGGGTACGAGCAGATCGGTATGGACCATTTTGGCTTGCCGGGTGACAATTTAACAGAAGCGTTCAAAAACAAAACGCTGCACCGCAACTTTATGGGCTATACCACGCAGAAAACGCTCGACATGCTCGCTTTTGGCACCAGTGCGATTGGTCTGGTGTCCGGCGTCTACATGCAAAACCACCTGAAACTCTCCGGCTATCGCAACGCGATTGAAACAGGCAAAGGCTGGTTCGAAAAGGGATATATCATGTCGGCTGAGGATAAGCTGCGCCTGGAAGTCATTACGCAGCTGATGGCGAATTTTTCCGTGCAGTTTACGCAAATTGAAAGCGAATATGGCGTGAAGTTTGCGGAGCACTTTGCTCCCGAACTCGAACGCCTCAGGGAATTCGCGGCAGACGGCCATGGTGCACTCGACGCACAGGGGTTTACCACCACAGAAACCGGCAGTTTTATTATCCGTCACATCGCGGCGGTGTTTGACGCGTACCGCAAGGGTTCTGCGCAGAAGGCATTTTCGAAAGCGATTTGACCCTGAAGTTTGACCGCTGGTTTATTTGCGTGGGCAGTTTGAGCGCCAGCTCAACTGTGTCCCGAAATCTGCCTTATGCGCCGGAAAATCCTGGGGATGGTCTCTAAAAGTCGTACCCTGCCGGGGCCTCGCGCGGCAATGCGCGCCGGCGTTCCTGCTTTCGGCCCTTGCAGAACCTGCTTTGGCGCATTAGCGATCTCTCAGCGCCTGCAATTGCTGCTCGCCCTTTCTGCGCTGCTGTTTCTGCAGCCGCTGCACGCGTTTGCGTTCAGCCAACGGCCACACCTGTTCTTTGTCGAAGGTTCGCTCGGCGGCGCGTGGAATTCCGCGTTCGACCGGGAAGATCAACTCGTGAACGAATACGGGCCGTTTTACTGGAACGCCGACGGCGACTTTTATCGCTACAAGCCTTCGAATCTGACTCTCACCACCGGCGTCGGCTATGAATTTATCGTGGACAGTTGGCTGGGACTGAGGGCGTCTTATAGCTACACTTCGTATATCCATAACTGGCAGGCGTCGAATGGCAGTCGCCGCAATCGCAGCAGCTCCTGGGTAGGCGGACAGGCCGCCGAGACCGATGGGTATTTTATCGGGCCTGTATTCCGTTATCCGTTGCCCTGGGCGGGCAGCTTCAGCCTCGAGCTGCCCATCATGTGGGGCCGACACGTCGGGCAATACTATCCGCTCAAGGCTTACAGCGAATTCCGCGAGAAGGGCGGCGGCATGCCCGCGCGCGCCGACGAGCACACGGCGCAGCGCCTTGAGATCACGAAGTGGCGCTACGGTCTCGGCATTGCTTTTCTACGGGAATGAATTACACTTTATATCAGCCTGCAGTTGCTGATTGAATCGTGCTTCACCTCGACCACCGTCTGCCCGGATTCCGTTTTGCCGGCAGGTTCGGCATGGGATGCATTTATCTGCACGTTTGCCGTCGGCTGGCGGTTATGAATGCGCGGTATTCGGGCGGGCCTCAGGCGGCAAGCCGCGTCTTGCAGCTGAGCAGAATTTTTTCCGCCTGACTGTAGTTGCCCTGCGAGATATGCGCCAGCGCGAGATCCATCGCATAGCGGATATTTTCCTGCTGGTCTGCCGCTGCGGAGGTTTCGGGTGTGCGCGTGATAAAATCGAGCACCGATTTGCGGTTGCCGAATTTTTCGGCAATCAGGCTGTCAAAATCGGGTAGCTGCGGTGCACCGTTGCGCTGGCGCAGAAATTTCACCACGCGCTCGGCTTCGTCGGTGAGACCGAGTTTCACGAGAGCGATGCTCACCTGCGTCAGCGTCTTTTCGCCGAGCTTTTCGCGCTCGATCGCGGTGAGCGCCATAAAATAGTCGCGCACGAGTGCCGTGCGGCCCAGGCGGTGCGCGCATTCGATGGCGAGCGCCACGGCTTCACTGTCGCGGTTATCGGCTGTCGACGACTGCAGGTAGCCCGAATAATATTGGAGGGATTTTCCCGCCATACCGCGCCGCACGTAATAGGTCGATGCGTATTTCCATAGCTGCGGGTCGCGTGAGGCGGGCAGCGTTGTGTCGAGCAGGCGTTCGATTTTTGCGTGCGCGCCGACGGCTTCGAGGTCTTGCAGAGACTGGATATCCATGGTTCAATATCGGCTGAATTATTTCACAGCATATTCAAAATCTGCCAACGGCAGATTTTGAATATGCTGTGAATGTGTTTGACCCGCCAATGTGACATAATATATGAGGCTCGCAAATGATCCGCATTCTGGACGTGCATATCGATTATTTTCAGGAAAGCCAGTCGTTCGGTTCGAAGAGCGTCGGTGCGGTCGTGCACGCCCTGAAAGGTGTGACGCTCGACATTAACACCAACGACTACGTGGCAATTATCGGTCCGTCGGGCAGCGGCAAAAGTACGCTCATTACCGCAGTGGCGGGGTTGATTGGCGTGGTGAAAGGCGACGTTTTTATCGATAAGTACAAGATCACGCGCGCGCGCCGCGGCCGACAGGCAAAAATTCGCGGCAAATATTTTGGTATTATCTTTCAATTTTCTGAAATGCTCGGTCGTTTCACAGTAGAAGAGAACCTGCGCTTTGCGTACGTCGCGGCGCACGGTAAGATCGACGACGCCTATGATGCACGCCTAAAATACCTGGCAGACAAACTCGACATGCATGCGCTTCTGGCGGCATACCCCACCAAACTTTCGGGCGGGCAGTTGCAAAAGACCGCGATTGCGCGCGCGTTGATCAAAGATTCAGCCTACATTCTCGCGGACGAACCCTCCGGCGATCTCGATCCCGAATCGGTATCGCGCGTGAAGAAACTTTTGCGCGAAGAGCATGAACGCGGCAAGGGTATTCTGCTCGTGACGCACGACCATAAGCTCGCCTCTGACGCCAAGTCGGTGTTCGAAATGCGTGACGGCTCGATCAGCTCTCTTATCAAGTAAGCGTGCTGGTTCTTTTCCAGGAAGGCATCCCTGACATATTTGTTACCGAATTGACGCGGCGCGGTATGCGCGTGGTGCGCTTTCCCGCCGCGGCGCCCGCGGCTGAGGCTGTGCTCAGGCAAAACGGCGGCGCCGATGCGATCTTCTTTCGTGCGAATTTTATTTTTACGGCGCAGGTGTTGGCGCTCTTACCCCGATTGACCCTCGCGGCGCTGGTTTCCACCGGCACCGACAATGTAGATCAGGCCGCGATTGCCGCGCGGGGGGTGCGCTTCACAACTGCCGAAGGCGCCAATGCGCAGGCGGTATTCGACTATGTGATTCAGGCGCTGCTTTTAGGCGGTTTTGAACCGGGAAAACACAGCGTCGGTGTTGTCGGCGCCGGTCGCATCGGCAGCCGGCTGCTGCGCTTCTTTGCCAGTGTCGGGGTGCGCACCGCATTCTATGATCCGTTTCTGAAACCCATGGGGGCTTTGGCCGATGTGCTGCAGTGCGATTTTGTGAGCTTTCATGTGCCCCTAACGCACGACAGTGAGCACGCGACCGCAGGCATGCTGACCGCAGATTATTTTGCCGGTGCGCACCATGGACTCAGAATCGTTCAGGCGAGCCGCGGCGGTGTCTGGCAGCGCGCGTTCTATGAGCGGCTTTCTGCAGGCACGGCAGTCTCATTGCTCGCGCAGGATGTATACCCCCATGAACCGCCTGCGGCGCAAGACCTTAAGCTGGCCGCGTATTCGACGCCGCACATTGCGGGTTACTCGACACGCGGCCGCCTGGGTGGGGTCGTAAATGGCATGCGCGCTCTGATTCCCGATTTTTCAGCGGCGATGCCGCGGGGAAGCGTCTGGTCGCTCGAAAGCGACGCAGAGCGGCTGTTAGCCGATGCAGCACGTTTTGCCGCGCTGCGCGATAGTTATGGCTGGCGCAAAGAATTCCATGAATTTGGCCCTGCCGAGCGCGGGCAATACCGGCAGAGGTTCAGCCATTTGCCGCAGGCTTTTTTTGACGCGCTGTTTTCTTTTGACGGCACAGGTTGAATACCGGCCTCTCCCAGCGGCCCGCTCAGGGTCTGAGCCATGCACGATTTGAACCCTTATAGCCGCGCTTTCGGTCTCACCGGTGTCATGGGCAGCGGTAAATCCACGGTAGCGGAACTGCTGCGTCAACAAGGCGCGCATGTACTCGACGCGGATGAACTCGCGCGATACGTGATAGATCCCACTTCGCCCTATTATGCGCAGCTCAGGGCTAAACTGACAGCGGCGTTTACTGCGGTTGCAAATGCCTCGATTTTTCTCGAAAACGGCGAACTGAACCGGCCGCTTTTGGGCCGCGCCATTTTTGGCGACGAGCGGCGCGTCAGCCTGTTAAACAGCATCATGCACCCCGTTATTCAGCGCGAGTTTTCGCGGCGAGTCTCAACGATACCGGAAGGCGAAGTCATTGTGTATGACGTGCCGCTGCTTTTCGAGCGCAATATTCACAAACGCACGAAGGCTTCGATTCTGGTTTATGCGCCAGAGGAAATCTGCGTCGCGCGGGCCGTCAAACGCGCCGCGGCAAAAGGGCAGCTGCTGACAGAGGCCGATGCCCGCGCGCGGCTCAAGAGCCAAATTTCCATTGAAAAAAAGCGCGAACTCGCCGACTATATAATTGATAACTCAGGCGATGTGGCAGCGCTTGCGCCGCAGGTCGCCGGGCTCTATCAAAAACTGAAGGAATTATGAAAGAATTCTATGTACTGAATCTAGATGCACGGCGCATAGCGATTGTGACGGGCGGAGCGCTGGCTGCGCTTGGGCTGGCGCTGATCATCGGTATGTCGATTGGCCGCGGACAGGGTGAGCGCGCAGCACGCATCGCCGGTGAAGAGGCGCAGGCGCAGAAACTGGGCATCGCGGCCGAATTGCCGAAATCTCCCGCCGATAGCGGGGAAAAACTGGTCATCGCGCAGGGACCGAACCCTGGCAAACCCGCATTATCCGATAAGCTTCAGCTGGCGCAGGCCGTACCGCAAAAAGGCGAAATCGAGCTGCGCGAAGATCCGCTTGTGCAGGGGCCGCCCAGAAAGAAACGCAGCAGCGCCAGCCACCGAGCCCGCAGCGAGACGGGCCGAACCGTTAATTCGGTGGCTAGCGACGACGAAGCGCCGGTAAAAAAGCCGCGCAAGAAAAAAGCTCTCGCGAAAGCGAATCAATCCGACGAAGTCGAAGTTTCGGGGCGCGTCGACCATGGTTCGACTGCGCGCACTACAGGTGCAAAGAAGCGTGTGAAACGCTCAGATGACGAAGAGACCGTTGCCGAACACAAGGGTGGCAGCGCGCGCTACACGATTCAGGTCGCGGCGTTCAAACGTTCGGGCGACGCTTCGACGCTGATTGAAAAACTCAAGGGCGAAGGCATTAAGGCGCATTCTGAGAGAAACGGGGATTTTTATCTTGTGACCGTTGGCCGTACTAAATCCAAAGAAAAACTCACGAAGGCGCTTTCGCGCCTGAAAGAACTCGAGTACGACGCGTATATTCGCAAGCTGCGTTCGCCTTCGAGCGAAACCTGATAAGGGTCGGCTGCCAATATGAGTCGCAGTTTTCTGAGCCTGAGTTCAGTTTCGCAGGAAGAATTTGATGCCTTAATTGCGCGCGCGATCGAAGGCAAAAAAAATCCTTCGGCGTGGGGCAAACCGCTTGCAGGCAAATCGATTGCGCTGTTTTTCGAAAAACCGTCGACGCGCACACGGCTGTCATTTGAGGTTGCTGTCTACCAGCTCGGCGGCCAGCCGTTGATTCTGACGCAGAACGATCTGCAACTTTCGCGCGGCGAAGATTTGGCCGACACCGCGCGCGTGATGCGCCGTTATCTTTCCGGCATCATGGGCCGCGTGAAAAGCCATGCGACGCTCGAGGCGCTGGCGGGTTACTCGGGAATTCCGGTAATCAATGGCCTGTCGGAGAAATTCCACCCCTGCCAGGCGCTGGCCGACTATATGACGCTGCGCGAGAACGGCATCGAGCCCGGCGGGAAGCTGGTCTTTGCCGGCGACGGATCGTCAAACATGGCGCACTCGTTGATTCTGGGCGCAGCGCACTATGGAGTCGAAATCGTCGTCGCGACTCCCGCGGGCATGCTGCCGAATTCAGAGGTGCTGACGATCGCCGCGCGCCTGGGTGGTACCGTGCACATCACCGCCGATCTCGCGGAGGCCGCCAAGGGCGCCGACGTGCTATATACCGATGTCTGGGTGTCGATGGGCGAAGAGGCGCAGGCCTACGAGAAAAAGAAAGCTCTCGAACCTTACCAGATCAACGAAGGTATTCTGGCTCTCGCCAAAGTATCGGCGATCGTTCTGCACTGCCTGCCGGCGCACAAGGGCGAAGAGATCACCGAGGGTGTGTTCGAATCGGCGCAGGCGAGGATATTCGATCAGGCCGAAAACCGGCTGCATGCACAGAAGGCAGTACTTGAGTTCTTACTCAAGTAAGGGCTGTCCCAAAAAACAGTTATCAGTTTTGCCCAAAGTCGCCGCGAAAAACGGCGGCAGCGAAGCGCTTTAGCGGCGGTTCGTTCTTACGAACTGCGAGGCCGCCGTTTTTCGTCAGTTTTTTGGGTCAGCCAATACCTGCAAATACGCGGAAACCATATTGTTCGCGCGGCGAACAATATGGTTTCCTATTCCTGTCCCCTCAGTATATCAATCGGCGACATCTTGCCGGCTTTGACCGCTGGCAAAAAACTTGCGAAGGTCGTTGAGATCAGCGCCATAAAAAAACCGGTCGCGTAGATCGAAAAATTAAACGAAATCATCATTGTGGTTGCCTTCGATTTGATCAGCGGGCTGGTG
>CAYHJO010000075.1:10635-16224 GCA_964356715.1 uncultured Turneriella sp.
TGATCGTCGACATTTTCAGGCAAATACCATAGCCCAGCAGCACTCCAAGCAATCCGCCGGCAATACCCAATAGCATGCCCTGCGTCATGAAGATCGTGAGGATGTCCTGGCTCTCGTAGCCAATCGAACGCAGGATAGCGATCTCGCGTTTTTTCTGGCTGACGACAATCGAAAGGATATTGTAGATGCCGAAACCTGCGACGATCAGAATGATGGCTGTCATCATATAGCGCGTCATGTCCTGCACCTGAAACACGTTGAGCGTCGCGGCGTTGATCTGTTCCCAGCTTTGTACCTTCGCCGATTCGTCGTTCGACCATTCCTGCGCTTTATCGAACGATTTGCTGACATCCTTGAGCCGCACAGCGACGTCGGATATCTGGCCGGGACTGCCCGCGATATTCTGCGCCGAAGTCAGCGCAACGTATGCGAGGCTCTCGTCGACGCCTTTATTGCCACTCTCATAGGCGCCCGAAATCTTAAACTGGAACCGGTCGCCGCGCCCGTTGACCACCGTCACCGAATCGCCCTTGCGCAGGCCGAGGTTTTCCCTGAGGCCGTCGCCGATCAGCATGTTCTGCCCGCTCTCGGACAAATCGCGCAGCGACCCCGACAGAATATTTTTTTCGATCAGAGCGACGCGCGACTGCATCGCCGGCACGATGCCCTGTATGCGGCCGTTACGCGAAATTTTGCCCTTCTGGTAGAGCACCATCAGGTTTAACTGCGGCGCATAGGCTTCGACGTCGCTGTCTGAACGCAGGCGCTGAATCCACTCCTGCACGTTGTCGATTTTGTCGGCGTCTTTACGCCCCGACGGTGGCACAATCCAGAATAGTTTTTCCTGCGCTCGCGTGAAAACATGGTCGAAGCTGGTTGCTTCGATCAACCGCGCCTTCGCGGAGATGCGCACGTGCGCGTCGTTGTTGACCATCTGGTCGAGCAGGTAGTTACGAAAGCCGAGCAGAATTCCCGAAATGGCGATGTAGGCGGCCGCGCCGAGCATCACGCCGAGCAGCGTCAGAATTGTCTGGCGCTTACGCGCCCAGAGTTGCCGTAGCGCGATAAAGATCATTGCCCATATCTCATCAGGTCGCCGTCGGCAAGGTCGGCCGAAATGATTTCGACGGATTCACCCTGAGTGAGCCCCAGCTGCACCGGAACGGTGATTTTTTTCCCGTTGCGGAGAAGGGTGATCTTGCCTTCGCGCACCGCGCGAATCGGCGCCACAAACACACCCGATTTCGTGCCAGCTTCAATTGCGAGGTCAGCCGACATACCGGGCAATATCTCCGCCGGCATCTCGGCAGATTCGACTTTGACGATGAACTGCCCGTCAGAAGGGTAGACCGAAGTCACGCTGCCGGCATAGGTCTTGCCGGGCATGCCATCGAATGCGATGCGGGTCTTTTGTTTCTGTTTGATCAGCACCGCGGCTTTTTCGTCGAGCGAGGCAGTGATATATTTGCGGCTCAGGTCTGTGACTGTGAGGATTTTATTGCCCGGAAACGCGGCTTCACCCTCTTTGAAGGCCACCGCCGTCACCGTGCCGGCAAAGGGCGCGGTCATCACGGGTATCTGGTCGAACTCGACGAGCCGCGCAGCCCGGCTGACAACATCCCCCTCGCGCACAAACAATTTCACGATATTAGCGGCGATGCCGATGCGCAGGTGGTAAATCTTTTCGGCCTGCACCGTACCGAGGCCATAGACGGTGCGCACAATGTCGGTTTTTTTGAGCGCGAGCTCGATCATCGCCGGCCGCGAGCGAATTCGCGCGACGAGCAACAGTGCGGCCACGGCGAGCAAAGCGAGCGTGGCATATTTGCGCTTACCGCTGAAAAAGAGGCGAAGGACGTCCATACCGCATATTGCACGGCAGACTCAGGCGGTCAAAACGCTTACAGAGGATGAGTTTCCTCCTCGACACCGCATTTTCAGTTTTCACCCGATCCTATGGCAGTTAAAATTGGTATTAATGGGTTCGGCCGTATCGGCCGTAACGCTTTTCGCGCGGCATGGGGCCGCAACGACGTCGAGATCGTCGCAGTCAATGATCTCACCGACACGGGTACACTCGCTCACCTTTTGAAATACGACAGTGTTTTCGGCGTGTGGAACCACGAAGTTTCTCACGACAAAGAGCACATCATTGTCGACGGCAAGAAGATCCATGCCACCGCGATCGCCAAGATCGAAGAGCAGAAATGGGGCGCATTCGGCTGCGAAATCGTGATTGAATCGACCGGCCGTTTTACCGACGCAACGCAGGCAAAAACACACATTGAGAAGGGCGGTGCGAAGCAGGTGATTATCTCAGCACCCGCGACGAACGAAGATGGTACGTTTGTGATCGGCGTGAATGAAAAAACTTTCGATAAAGCCAGGCACAAGGTGATTTCAAATGCGTCGTGCACGACAAACTGCCTCGCACCGGTCGCGAAAGTGCTGCTCGAAAACTTCGGTATCAAAAAAGGCCTGATGACCACGATACACAGTTATACGAACGACCAGCAGATTCTCGATCTGCCGCACAAAGACCTGCGCCGTGCGCGCGCTGCGGCTCTCAACATGATTCCGACATCGACGGGGGCCGCGAAAGCACTGTCGCTGGTAATTCCCGAACTCAAGGGTAAACTCGACGGTATTTCGATTCGCGTGCCAACCCCTGACGTGTCGGTGGTTGACCTGACTGTCGAAACGGAAAAGGCGACAACCAAAGAGGCGGTCAACGCTGCGCTCAAAGCCGCTTCAGAAGGCGCGCTGAAAGGCATTCTCGGTTACACCGATCTGCCGCTGGTGTCAAACGACTTCAAGGGCAATCCGCTGTCGTCGATCGTCGACGGCCAGATGACTGCGGTCATTCAGGACAACATGGTTCGTGTACTGACCTGGTATGACAACGAGTGGGGCTACTCGACCCGTGTGATCGACCTGGCAGCCTTGATTAGCAAATAGAAATCTCATTTAGCCCATGAATTAATTCATGGGCTAAATGAAAATCACCCCACCGCTTCCTCCAGTAAATCCACCACATTCTTCAATACCTTAATGCGCGCGTGGTTCTTGTCGTTGGCTTCGACGAGCACCCACGGCGCATGCGGTGTTGAGGTGTTGGCAAACATATCGCACGCGGCTTTTTCATACGCTGCCCACTTGTCGCGGTTGCGCCAGTCTTCTTCTGTTAATTTGTACTGCTTATACGGCGTAATTTTGCGGTCTTTGAAACGCTCGAGCTGTTCGTCTGAAGTGATCGACAGATAGAATTTGCGGATATAGGTTTCGGAATCGTAGAGCGCGCGTTCGAAATCGTTGATCTCCGAGTATGCGCGCTGCCATTCGGCTTCGCTGCAGAAGCCTTCGATGCGTTCGACTAAAACGCGGCCATACCACGAGCGGTCGTAGATGAACACGCGCCCCACAGGCGGTACGCGCTGCCAGAAGCGCCACAGGTACGGATGTGCTTTTTCAACGTCGGTGGGTGCCGCGACCGCGTTCACCTGGTAGTGGCGCGGGTCCATGCCGTAGATAATGCGGCGAATTGCGCCACCTTTGCCGGCCGCGTCGGCGCCTTCGAAGACCAGCGCGAGGCTCTTTTTTGTCGCGGAAAGTCTGTCGGACAGCACCGCGATGCGCGCCGAATATTTTTCAAACTTCTCTTTGTATTCCTGTTCTTCAACTTTTGCTTTCATGTCGAGCTCGGCAAAGAAGTTTCTGCCCGAAGGAGACCATCTTGCGGAGAGTGCTGCAATGCCGCGTTCGGCCGCAAGCGTAGTCTCGAGTTTTTTGATCAGCGTTTCGCCGACGAAAATCTCGCGGTGGCGCGCATGGCGCGCAGCGACGAGAGTCCACGGCGCGGCTTCGGAATGCGTGGCATCGAGCGCGTCGATATCGACCTTGTGGAAACGTTTGCGTTTGCGCGCGAACTTGCGCGTCAGCGCCGAAATGCGCCAGCGTGTCCCGGCTTTTTTCTTCGCCTGTTTCAGAATTTCTTTTTGTTCCTTTGGCGAGAGGTACATCCATAGCTTGACGAGGATTATCCCCTCGGCGACGAGCATACTCTCGAGTTTGCGTATGTCGCCGAGGCTGTCGTGAAACGCGCGGCGGTCGGATTTTTCAAACACGCGGTCGATGATCGGCTGAGTGTACCACGAACCGAAAAAAATGCCAAGGCGACCGCGCGCCGGTAATTTGTTCCAGAAGCGCCACAGCGGCGGATTTTCGCTTTCTTCTGCGCTCGCCGTCCAGAAGGCCGTGGTCTCGACTCCGCGTGCGTCGAGCCATTCGAGCAGCTTTTTGGTCGTCTCACCTTTGCCCGAGCCCTCGACGCCGTTCATCAGAATCAGCACGGCTTTTTTCGACACTGCCAGCTCTTTCTGCAGCGCGAGTAGCTTCACGCGAATGTTCTCTTCCCGCGCCTTATATTCGGTTTTTTCAATTTCCTTAGCGGCGGCAAGATTTTTCATTAGTTCTTCGAGTGCCATGGTTTCCATGATTGCCGCGCGGATGCACCGGCAAATCATAAAACATGTATCTGTTTTCCGTTTGACGCAGCGTGAAAGTTTCCGGGCGGCTATTGCATGGTGAGTCGAAAAATCATCCCGTTATTGCTCTGTGGCTTGGCTGTTGCGTGCAAAACGACTGGCGCAGGCGTTTCTGCGGACAGGCCTTTGAGCCTTGAGCCCAATCAGCCTATTAAGGTCGAACAGAGTGCCACACAGATGCCATCAGATGCGGATGTCGAGGCGATGCGCGAAGCGTTTTTTGCCCGCCCGGCAGAGAACGAAGAAGTCTACCGGGTTTTTGTGACCTCCGAAGGCTACGTGCGAAAGCAGCTGGCGTTCCAGGAAAATATCGGCTTAAAAGACGACAAGGGCGGCGATCAGGCGATTGCCGATGAATTCCGCAAATTTGACATGGTCAACAGCCTGCAGGAAGGGCAGATCCGTGTGGAGCTTTATCCTTCAACCGGCAAGTTCTACCGCGTGCGCCAGTCAAAGCCGTCGATTATGAAAGAGACAGATAAGATGATGAGCGACGACATCACGCGCTGGCAATTCGAATTCACCAAAAACGAAATTATTCCCAAAGATTTTCGCGTCAGCTACCAGGTGCTGCTGCGTAAAAAAATCACGCGTGAGCAGGCGCTGAAAATTCTCAGCGAACAGAACAAGAAGAAAAAAAAGTAAAAGCGACATGGCCGAAAGCGACAAAAAAGAAATTATTCTGAGGGTCGGTCTCGACAAAGACGCGGTTCCCGAATCGATTACCTGGCTGGCGCCGGGTGCTTCGAAAGGCGAAGAGCGCGCCGAGGCGTTCATGCTGTCGCTGTTCAGCGGCGAAGAAAAATCCACACTCGGTATCGATCTGTGGACCAAAGAAATGCTCGTCGGTGACATGAATATTTTCTTTTATCAGTCGCTGAAGAAAATGGCCGATGTGCTCGAACGCGCCACGCAGGACAAAGAAGCTGCGCAGATGATGCGCGATTTTACGCGCGAATTCGGCAAAAAAGTCAAACTGCTCAAAGACGCATGATAACCGCACTGGCCGCCCTTTGCGTCGTTGCGCTGTTCTTCGGCATGCCGC
>CAYHJO010000075.1:16234-17504 GCA_964356715.1 uncultured Turneriella sp.
TCGGGCTCGGGACGCTTGGGGCGCTTTACCAGTACACGAACGCGACCTCGCTGGGCGCGGCGTCGGCAGCGGATATCAGCCGCCAGCTTACCGTCGTGTTCAGCGATCCGTTTGCGAAACTCACCGGCGACCAAAGTGCGCTCTTTCTCACAATTCCTTTCTTCACACTGACGGGTTATCTGATTGCGCATTCGCACTTTGCGAAGCGCGTCGTGAATCTGTACCTCGTGATCATGAAGCGTATCGGCAATATCGGTGCGCTGGGGCTGGGGATTGTCTGCATTCTTATCGCGGCGATTTTTACGCCGCTCACCGGCGCTTCGGGTGTCACGATTGTGGCGATTGGCGGCATTCTGTTTCCGATTCTGACCGGGGCAGGGTACAGCGAAAAGCGCGCGCTGGGCCTCATCACCGCATCGGGTTCGATCGGCCTGTTATTCAGCCCGAGTCTGCCGGTGATGCTCTTCGGCATCATGAGCGACAATAAGGCCGACATCAACGAGCTCTACCGCGCGGGTGTGCTGCCGGGCATGCTGCTTCTGGCGGCGCTGTCGGTTGTCGTGCTGTTCTATTCGTTCCGCCGCGGCGCGGGCGAAGAAGCCGCGCTCAAGGCGCATTTTGCGACGGCGGCGTTTTCTGCGCGCGACGCGCTCAAACTTACCGCCGAAGTCGCGGCAATTCCGCTTTTGTACGCGCTGATGCACTCGCGCTTCATGATTATCACCGAACTCGGCGTATTTTTTCTCCTTTACTACTTTATTCTCGAGGTGGTAATTTTCCGCGAAATATCGCTGAAAAAACTCACCGGGGTATTTGAAGAAGCAATTTCGATGGTGGGATCTATCATTCTCATCATCTTTTTTGCCATGATTCTGACTAACGCGCTGCTCTACGACGGTGTGCCAGGCAAACTGTTCGGTGTCATTAGCCAGTACATACACTCGCCGCTGACCTTCTTAATGCTGCTCAATGTGTTTCTGCTGATCGTCGGTGCATTGATGGATATCTTTTCGGCCATTATTGTAATTTCGCCGCTGGTCATACCCATTGCCGAAAGCTACCAGATTCCTATGCTGCACCTGGGCATTCTGTTTCTGACGAACCTCGAAATCGGCTATCTGACGCCACCTGTAGGGCTCAATCTTTTTCTCAGTTCACTGCGCTTCCACCGGCCGATGAGCGAAGTGTATCGCTCGATCGTGCCGTTCCTCATTGCGCTTATCGTCGCTCAGCTCGTGATCACGTACGTGCCATGGCTGAGTTTGTGGTG
>CAYHJO010000076.1:0-17389 GCA_964356715.1 uncultured Turneriella sp.
TGAATCCATAACGCATTATTTCCCCCTTATCCCGGCCAAAACACAGACCCTGCTCTGACCCCGCCCAGTACATAAGACGATTTCGTTGGCCTTTTGTGCCATTTTTTTGCTGACTCTACGGCCGAAACAGTAGACCATTTCAGGGGGCGGATGGTTCCCGCTGCGCTGTTTTTTTCAGACCGGCGAGACCTGCCCCCGGCTCACATCAGATATTTATTGAGTTCGACGGGATCGGTCGTTTCATCGAAAATCTCGTTGCACTTCGTGCACTGGTAGCGTGCAAAAATCGGTTTAACGGAGATGCCCATCAGTAGCCCGAACATCCCCCATTTGGTGTATTTGTTTTTGCGGATGACCAGCGGATGGTGCCGGTCGTGGTCGCAAGAGCATTTTTTTAAGGTTTCCACTACAGTCGATTACTGAATTTTAGACTTCACAGCAAGGATTTCCTCTTTTGAAAACAAAGGCTGCGTCAGCGACTGGGCCTCGTCTAGCAGCTTCTGCATATCGTCGCGCAGGCGCTTTGTGAACCCTTCGACCGAAGCGCGACGGTCTTTGCGATCGGCGGTCAGCACCTCGGACATTTTATACGGTTTGCCGAACAGAATGTGCGCACGGCGCGGCAGGTGCGAGGGCACACCGCCAAGCGCCCGCGGAATTTTTTTGAACATGTACGATTCATAGCGGTCGAGCCATTCATAGAGACGTTCGGGCGTCGGGTTGTCGAGAATGTAATCGCGCTTCATGACGATGAAGTCAAAGACAAAAACCGCGTCGCGGTGCGCCTTCTTAATCGTTCTGCCGTCGAGTTTCGGCAGTTTGGGGTCGGGGTATTTCAGCTGGTGCAGTTCGACCAGCGCGAATAGCCGCCGCCATTTATGGATGGCGTCTTCGTTCTTATCATAATTTGCGGCCTGCAGTTCGTCTGCGAGCCGATCGAGCATCGCATGGCGCACGCGGCCGATGCGATAGTCAAAGCCCTTGTCGGCTTCAACCTTCACGTTGAAGTCGCTTTCGGCCTGTTCGAGAAACAGGCGGCCGACTGTGAGAAACCGGTGCAGCAGATGTTTCTCGCGGTTGACTTCGGTGACGCCCAGTTTTTTTTCGATGCGTGTGAGGGATTTATTCAGGTCATGCAGAATTTTTTCCCGGGGTGAAGTGATCACGAATTTCATGAATCCGTACCACACGTTGATGTCGGCATTCGCCTCGATCTTGCGCGCGTCTTCGAGACCCCATAGGCCCAGTTGTGCCACACCGGGTTGAAACGGCATGAGGTTATCAACCTCGCCGGAGGTCGGTTCTCCTTCGGGAAAAATTACGAGCTTGCCCTCGCGCTCGCTGAGAATCTTGCGCGTCAGCTTCATCGCATCGCGGTCTGCGACCCCGGCGATCACCGAGTAGGCACCGATGCGGCGGATAAACCAGCCGATGAGCCCGCCCTGCCAGTTGAATACCTGGCGCGAGGCCATAAATTTAAAGCGCTGGCCCAGCAGGCGACCGAGGTAGAATACCAGCGGGGGTTCCGCTGTCGAAGGATGGTTGGTAAAAAACAGCAACCGCTCATTGCGGAAGCTTCTGAGGCGTTCAATGTCTTCGTCTTTGATTACAACCTGCCGGATATTTTGCATTGCTGCCAGCAGCGGAAAATAGAGCTTCCCTGCCAGCCAGGGCAGGAACCGGTTTTCAACCGGGGGTATAAAATGGCGCATCGGTGATGGCAGCAGGCTGGGCTGTTATGTCAAGAAAATGGCGGAAGGTGCAGAATTTGCAAAAACTTGACGACCTGTTTAATTTTCGTATTTTTACTCTATGAGTCGCAAAGTTCACGTCGTCAAAGATGACTGCACGAGCTGCAGCCTGTGCGCCGACACCCTGCCGCAGTATTTCCGCCTTGACAGCGACGATCTCGCTGAGACGCACAATGCCGGCGCGAACGTCAACGACGCTGAAATTCCGGATGCAGATATCGCCAAGGTGCAGGAGTCGATCGACGACTGCCCAGGCGAGTGCATTAAGTGGAAAGAGTAATTTCCGGAAAGTCGAATCCGGATGCAGGAGCCGTAATTGCACCGGTAGTTTGATTAATGCTTGTATAATACAGAGACGTTGTATTGTTGGGGTGCGCGAAGACAAACTTACCTGAAGGCTCCAAAGCCAGAAACTGCGTTTGCCCGATTGCCGCCACAGAGTTAACCGCGCCAAGGGTGCCATTTGTCTGATCTAAGGTGCAATAGAATATAGAACCACCAAATCCAGCCACATACACCCATTTTCCCGCATCTTTGGTCGTGTAAGCTGAGCTCACAGAATCGGCACTGAGTGCGCCGCCCTGGTAGCTCTTCGCGGCCGTCGTTATTTTTAGCTGGTAGGTCGCATTTGGCAGATAAGCCGGTGTCGGATAAATGGCCAGCCGCATGCCATCATTTAGAAGCGACATGGCTCTCAGCGAAATGCAGGTTTGAAAATTATCTTTATACCTGCACAGCGCCTGTGCAAGCCGTGCTGCGGACGGTGGTGTTGGCTGTCAGTGAACTGAGATCGGCGGCGATATTGAAATCGGCATAAATCGCATTCCGCACCCTTTCACAATCACATTACTTGTCAATCGCAACTACTCGTTCTATGCCCGATTACGCAGCATACTTTCGTATTTGCGGAGAAAATCTGCATTCGGCACACGTCCGTCACCGTTTACCGAATATCCGGGTCGAATTCCATTCAGGAAATACATATCGGTATCTCGTTTGTTCTTCGCTTTCACCTGCCAGCGGTGCTCGCAGATATCGATTGTATGTTAATTATTATCTTTCTTATTGAACATCAGTGCCACGAATTGCGGCTCTGATTCTGCCAGCACTTTTTTCGGTATGTAACAGTAACCTTTGTCTCCCCAGTCTGTGCCCCATGAGTTCTTGATAATGAAGTGATTACCGAGATAACCGGCGCACAGCATCGCGTGGCGACCGTGCTGACCGCTGGGCTTTTCCGCGGCATTGAACAGACCGTCGCGGCCGATTTCGCTGAATGCATCGCCGGTATTCATCGCGACGTGCACCGGAAATCCGGCAGACAACACTTTTTTTACATCGTCGATCGCAATGGGTAAGACTTTCGCCTTGAGCGCATGCTCTTTCGCATCGCGTTCGAGATCCGCCTCGCTTTTCACCGGCTCTGGCTTGTCGTCGGGCCACAGATCCTGGCGGCATGTGCCCTGCGTCACTATAGTTTTCCCCGGATCGGGCCCACCGACAGTGCCGTCACCGCCGGCATGCGCGTAGCTATGGTCTTTATAGTCGCCCTGCATTTTCTGGAACTCGAGCATCGTGTGCGTCGGCGAGAGCCGCGGCGTTTGGTGGCCGAGAATGTTGTGCGCCATCTCGAGCGCGTGCGTCCACGCGAAAGCCGAGCAGCGGCTGGTCTGGCCCTGATCACCGACGGGTGTTGCGTACTTGCGCAGATCCACCGCGTCTTTCTGATCGACATTCGCGAGTTCGGCTGGCAGCGCGTGCGGCGCGACATCGTCGCCTTTTGCAGGCACCGACACATTCAGATTTGAGACGTCGAGATTGGGGAAGAGTTTCTGCAATGCCAGCAGCCCCGCCATGGAAATGAAGCCATGCGCGAAAGTTTCGCCTCCCTTCGTGTAGACACCGATCGAAGAATCAGCCCCCGGCACTTTCGAACTGATGTCGGTCAGTATCTTCTTCTCTTCGGGGTGATGGGCGAAACCCTCGTCGGCAAGCTGCTTGTCCGCCGTGTCGCCGAAAAATTCACTGTCCCCGAATATTTTCTGAGCGGTATCGGCGTAGTCGTCGTCAGTCCAGTCGCCGTTATCGTCTTCAAAATCCTCTTCGCTCGCATTCGGAAAGTCTTCGGCGCTGGCGTAGACCTCTTCGTCGACCGCGGGCTCGTCAAATTCGAATTCCTCGTCGTCGCCGCCGGCTTCGTCGTCTTCGCCGGTTTCGGCAGATGCCTCTTCTTCAGGCTCATCCTCTGGTTCGTCTTCCTGAGGTTCTTCTTCGGGAGCTTCCGGTTCGTCTTCAGGAGCCTCGGGCTCTTCTTCTGGCTCAGGCTCTGACTCGTATTCCTCTGCCGGTTCTTCCTGCTCTTCTTCTTCATCGTCACCAAATACGTAGCGGATCATGGGTCATGGTAGGGTGAGCTGGTAAGTTTGCAATCTGAAAATCGGGTGCCTCACGCCGGGCGTGTGCCCGACGACGCCGGCAACGAGCGGCCGGTATTCATACCGAGGCGCAGCTCCCAATAGTCGAAGCCCCGTTGATGTTTGATGTCTTTCATCTGGTTCATGAACGCCTGAATCTCGAGCGCCGCGAGGCAGGCGTCGATCGCGTGCGTGCGGTTGGCCTCGGGCGCGCCGGCCGCGCACATGAATGAGTCACCTATGGTTTTCAATTTTTCGAGACCGTACTTTTCGGTGACTTGGTCGAAATACGAGAAGCATTTGTCGAGTTCAGCGACGACTTCTTCGGGAGGCAAATTTTCAGAAATTTTGGTAAAACCGACAAAATCGGTGAAGAGCACCGCCGCTGAAACAATATTTTGCGGAACGCGCGGTGCAGAACCGTGCCTTTAACGAAAAAGTGTTCCACGAAATCACGCCCGAGCGCTATCTGTTGGAAAGCAAATTTGCCGTTATCAAATCACCGGTACTGGTGATTTGGGGCGATACGGATCGGGTGATCGATGTGTCGTCGACGGAGACGATGAAAAAAATCAAACCCGATATTCAGATAAAAATCATGAAAAATATGGGCCATTCGCCGATGCTTGAGCGGCCCGAAGAGACGGCGAAGCTGATGCTGGATTTTATCGCGCTGAAAAAATAGTTTTTTATTCGCCCATGCCAAAGAAGCGCATGACCTGCGCTTTGACTCGTTTCATGTCGGCTGCCGGCAGGCGACCAATCTTCTTGAGTATGAGTGCGTTTGCAATGGTGACGAACTTCATGCGCACCAGAGTGGGTTTTGGCAATCCGGCGGATTTAAACTGGCTCACGAGCACATCCCCCTCGCGCGGTATTGTCGCAAGGTTGCTGGTCATGAATAGTATGGTGGAATCTCCCGACTTGTTAAAGACCTTTGGCGAGATGACAAGGCCCGGGCGCCGCTTGGTGGTTTTCAGGTTGGTGAATGGAAAAGGCAGCAGGACGATGTCGCCCTTATCGAACGCGTCATAGCGTGTTATAGACTTCATCTGCTTCGTTGTCCCATTCGGCAAAACCGGTTTCGGCATACTTGTACCAGCTGTTGTCTTCTTCGGTGTACTTGCGCAGTACGAGTTCGTTGCCGTGCGCAACAAATAAAACCGCATCGCCGTCATGGATGTCGGCAATTTGCCGCATCGCTGCGGGCAGCGTCACCTGCGCTTTTGTACTGATGTGTGCCATTGTGGCTGTCATGGCCATTTGTCCCTCCTTACTTTTTTCTGAAATCTATACATGACAGCTCAGGTTGTCCAGCAAAAGTAAAAATTGACGCTGGGGCGAGGTGCCGCGCAGCACCGGGAATCAGAAGAATGCCGCTACAATCAATCCGACGCCGCCCAGCGCAACTGCCCAGATGAGCGTGCGCAGGTAGGGAATACCAATGAGGTACACGGGCCAGTAAAGCAGGCGCGCGAAGAAAAAGATTTGGCCGCCGAGCAGAACCTTGTCGCGCGGCGCGCCGATAGAAACAGCCGCGGGCCTTCGCGAGGTCCTTTTGGGTGCGGCGGCCATACTGGTAGAGCACCGCGAGTTCTTTACAGCCTTCGTGGTCGCCGCCATTGCAGGCCTTTTCGAGAAAACCGCGCGCGCGGACGTAATCCTTTTTGTGTCCCCAGGTGCCAAACGCGGTCATCACGCCCTCGCGCGTGCAGGATGCATGTTACCCTGACTGCATTCGCGCTCATAGCGCTGCGGGTCTTTTTTCATCTCTTCAGACATTTTGCCATGGGCTTCCAGAATTTTTTGTTTGTCGGATGCATAGATGGCGCAAAGCGTGAGCGCCGTAATGGCGGCCAGAAAACTTCTCATGTTTCTGCCTGCAGGATTCGCGTTAACCGTCAAACCCTATAAAACTTTAAAAAACATCCGAGAAGACAAAAATACAAAAAATACGTGCATACACACGTAAATAGACGCGCAGGGCGTATGCGGGCGACGCCCGCATACGACCTGCGCAAAAAAAAGGTAGGGAAATATGGCAGAAGCTTATGTAGTCGATGCAATCCGCACGCCGCGCGCGCGCGGCAATAAAAGAGGATCTCTCGCAGATGTCCATCCGCAGGAGCTGGTGGCAGGTTTGCTCAATGAGTTGCCCAAGCGCAACAAATCGCTCAAAGTCGAAAAAGTCGACGACGTGATTTTGGGCTGCGTGACGCAGGTCGGCGATCAGGCGGCATGTATTGCACGCTACGGCGTCATGGCCGCACACTGGCCGCAGGATGTTCCCGGTTATACTGTGAATCGCTTCTGCGGTTCGGGCCTGCAGGCCGTGAACGACGCGGCTGCATATATCCAGAGCGGTGGTTTTGATCTTGTGGTCGCCGGTGGCGTCGAATCGATGAGCCGCTGCAAAATGGGTTCAGACGCGGGCGAAGTGACAGAAGAGAACATGGCGACGGGTATGTCGATCGGCAACCCTAAAATTGCCGCTCACTACAACCTCGTGCCGCAGGGAATTTCAGCCGACATCATCGCGACGAAATACAACATCACACGCGAAGAGGTAGACCAGTTCGCGGCATCTTCGCAGAAAAAAGCCGATGAAGCGATCAAAGACAATCGTTTTGTGAATTCGATTATTCCGGTGAAAAAAGATGACGGCACGGTTGTCGACAAAGACGAATACCCGAATGCAAAATGGGATTTCGCGTATCTGTCACGCATGCCGGCGCTGTTCAAAGGCGTTGGGCAAAAGGTGTTTGATGCGATGGCACTCAAAACATATCCTGAGCTCAAAGAAATCAACCACATCCACGGTGGCGGCAATGCATCAGGCGTGGTCGACGGCGCGGGTATTGTACTTTTGGCTTCTGAAAAAGCTGTCAAAGAGCATGGCCTCAAAAAACGCGCGCGCATCGTGGCGACAGCTGTGTCGGGCGAAGAGCCGACGATCATGCTGACAGGCCCCGTGTCTGCTTCGAAGAAGGCGCTTGAAAAAGCCGGCCTCAAAGTCGAAGACATCGACCTGTGGGAAATCAACGAAGCGTTTGCTGCGGTTCCCCTGTACGTGCAGAAACAACTGAACATTCCATCGGAGAAAATCAACGTCAACGGTGGATCTATTGCGCTTGGTCACCCGCTCGGTGGTACAGGGGCAATCCTCCTCGGTACTGCCGTCGACGAACTCGAACGCCGCAAAGCACGTTACGCGCTGATCACTCTGTGTATCGGTGGTGGCATGGGCATCGCGACAATCGTCGAACGCGTCGAAGGATAATCTATCATAACCGGCAGCGTGTCGCTGCCGGTTATGACCGCATTTTTTTTGGCGAGGCCTGAAACGGCATATACTATATAGGGTATATGACAGCGCAGCCTACGACTACCAAATTTCACGATTTTATTCGCCAAAGCGACGTTCCCGTACTGGTGGATTTTTTCGCCGACTGGTGCGGGCCATGCCACATGCTGGCGCCGGTTCTGAAAGATTTAAAATCCGCCTGGGGTGACAAGATTCGCCTGATCAAGGTCGATACCGAGGCTCACCCCGAGATTGCGCGTGAGTTCCAGATCTCGGGTATACCGACGCTGATTCTGTTTAAAGGCGGTCAGGTTGTTCACCGGACTTCCGGTGTGATGCCGCTGGCACGGCTCCAGGCGGAGTTCGGCCGTTTTGTCGGCTGACGCTTCACTTTATCAATCCGAAAAAGCGGATGATGTGCCTTGCGTAACAGATTTTTTCTTCGCTGAAATATTGCCCCGGCCGGCCGCACTGCTTTTGCTGCTGTATCGGAATGCTATGCGCCGCGGAGTTCATCGTGTAGAGTTCAACGAGTGATTTACCGCCTGCACCTTTGTAGGCTTCGTATTGAATATTTCCCGGCAGCGACATCTTGACATGTTTCTTCTGCCGCACTTTGTGCACTTTTTTCCATTGTTTCAGCGCGAGGGCAACGCGGCTGTAGGGAACGTTGCGGTCATTTTTGCCATGCCAGATGCTGATGCGGGGCCAATGTCCTGTTTCCTGTCCCGGCGAGAGGTAGCGGCGTTTCTTTTTGGCGGGTTTCGCGCCGAAGCACGCGACAAAACCTTTGATCCCTTTGTGACCCGCCTCGCACACATAGCCGCCCGCGCCGATAATCGCTGCGGCGCGAAAAACCTCCGGATAGGTCGCGGCGAGAATATTGGCGACCTGGCCGCCTGAAGAAAATCCCGTAATGAACAGATTGCGCCGGCTCGCGCGATGCCGCGAGGTCAGATAGTGAATCATCTGCATGATCGAATCGAATTCCCTGTCGCCGGCTTCCGGATCGTCGGGCAGCAGATGGTTAAAGCAGAGACCCGGATGGTTTTCGCCTTTCTGTTGCGGATAAAGTACCATGAAGCCGAATTTTTCCGCCAGTTCGTTGAAACCTGCACGCGAAAAATGCTCTGCCGAACCGCCGCAGCCGTGCAAAGCGACTACAAGCGGCAGTCTGCCACCGGTGTGTTTCTCTGGCTGGTAGACGTGCATCGCGAGATTGCCCGGGTTGCTGCCAAAATTTTCAATTTCATTCATGCCGGGCAGCAGCGTCTTCGTTACGAGGGGTGCATCGGCCGTCGCTCCCGCGCATAGCGGCAATATGAGCAAAAGCGCGAGGTGGATGAACCTGGTGGCCATGATTTCACGGGAACTCACTGGATTTTCCGTTAGTCAAGCAAGCAGAAAACGCATTCATAGCCAATTTTCGTCTTTCAGCAACGCCATGCGGCGGAAAAAAATCATGCCTTTACGCGCAAGGGCTGTATGATTTTTGCGGCGATGAAGAAGATTTCCGTTTACTGTTCCGGGCCGCTGTTCTCACCCGAAGAAAGGACTGCCATGGCCGAAATCGACGCAGTGCTTAAAACGGCCGGCTACGATACGTTTCTGCCGCAGCGCGATGGGCTCGAACCGGTATTTCTGCCTTTCCTGAATTCGCCGCTGAATATCTCAGCGCTGGGCCTCAGCAAGCTCGCCGATCGCAGCGTTTTCCGGTTTGATCTGCATAAACTCGTGCACGAATGCGATGTGCTGGTGATGAACGTGAATGGCCGTGTGCCCGACGAAGGCGCCTGCGTCGAAGCCGGCATCGCCTTTGCTTTGGGTAAGCCGGTCGTGCTCTACAAAGACGATGCACGCACGGTTTTTAACGGGCTCGACAATGCGATGCTCACCGGCCTCACCGCAGTCGAGGTGGTGCGCACACTGGCCGACATTCCCGCGCGTGTAAAAGAAGCTTATGATGAATGCAGGAATGCCAATCAGGGATGGGCTTACAGCGCCGCGCGTCTTGCGCCGCATATTCTGTCGGAGGCGACCAAGGGTGAAAGTGCGGAGAAAATTATCCGCACCGTAAAACCGGGTTAAGGCGTTTTTTCAGAACGGGCATAGAGTTCTGCAATCTGGTCGCCGGGGCAGAGCGAAGCAATTTCGCGGAAAACATTCGATGAAGACTCGGTATAGCCCATTTTCTGCATATTGAGTGCGGCCTCGAATTTCTGCCGGTACCGCTTCTTGGCTTCGCTCAGCTCGGGTGAGTCACCGTTAAACACTTCGACGACCGCCTCTTCGCTGAAGCGGCCGCGCACTTTGAAATAGCCGGCAATGCGGGTGAAAATATCCTGATTGTCGCGGATATGCATCCAGGTGGCTTCTGATATCAGAATAGCCGAAGGAATTCTGCGCGTCATGTTTTCGAGCCGCGCCGCGAGGTTTACCGGGTCGCCGAGACAGGTCCATTCGAAGCGGTCAGAGGAACCGACCAGACCCACCATGACCCGGCCTGTCGCGATACCGATGCCAGCCGAAAAGGAGTAATCGCCCGGCAACTCGGCGTTGAAGCCGTTCAGCTGGTATTCGCGCAGTCTGATTGCGCAGCGCACGGCCATGTCGGGCGCGCTGTCATTCGCTCTGCCCAGGCCGAACACCACCATGATGCCGTCGCCCAGGAATTTGTCGATGATGCCGCCGTGCTCGCGCACAATTTTGACGACGCCGCTGTAATACGCATTGAGCACCGCGTAGAGTTTGTCGGCCGGCAGCACCTCTGAGAGGCCTGTAAAGTTGCGGATATCGGAAAACAAAATCGTCAGCTCGTCGAAGTAGGCGGGGCGATTCACCGCAAGCATGCGCTGAATTTCGCTGAGTTTATCGCCCTGCAGATTTTGCAGCAGTTTTTGCGAATCCTCAATCTCGCTGCGCAGCGCATCGCGTTCTGCGCGCATGTAAGAGAGGAAAGATACCGAGACGAATGTACCCGAATGAAAGGCGAAGAACAGCGGGATATCCACCACAGGAAATTTCCACTGTAGTGTAAAAACAACCAGAAACAAAGCCAGACCCGCAATTTGCACGATCAGCGCGTGCAAAAACCGGTTTGCGGACGCCGTGCCGAAGACCGATGCCCACAGCAGCGCATACAACGCCCAGGGATATTCCCTGAAGAGCGCGTTTGGAAAGAGGGCTATCGTCAAAAAATGGATGCCCAGGAAAACAAACAGCCTGGTCAGGCTGGCAGTCCTCCGCTCAGGGAAGCTTGAATTCATGCAATAAGTCCTTGAGCAGCAACGCCAGTCGCGAGGCTTCGTGCGCCATCTGCGCAAGTTCCGTCGCGGTCGACGATACCTGCGTCGCTTCTGACGAAAGCAGACTCAGTGAGTTGCTGATTTCGCCGCTGGCTTCGGCCTGCTCATGGTATTGCGCTCTGATCTGTTCCGGTATCGCCAGAATATTTTCAATCACGCGTTCGTTCTCAGGTATGGTCGAACCGATACGGTCGAGTGCGTTGCGGGATTTGAGGAAAATCTCTTCGGATTTCAGGTGTTCGACGAGCGCCTCGCGCAGCAGCGTGCGGGCAGCGCTGAGCCCCGTCGCCAGGTCATGCAGGCTGACTGTGATTTCACGCATCTCTGCCGGGGCTGCATCTGCGCCTATGCCCGCCTTGAAAATAGATTCCGTCGAGGCCATCGCATCGATCAATGCTTTGTATGACTTCTTCAGGCGTTTGCCGTTCTGCTGCAGATTCTGGCGGTAATCGCTCTCGTCGCCCGAAATCTGGCGATAGACCGCGCTCCAACTCGTGGCATAGTCGACGACCTGGTTGACCATCGAAAGAAACCGGATTAGCTCTTCCTGTTCGGCGCGCAGCGTGGCGTTCATCTGCTGCACCGACGCGGAGGATTCGTCGATCGCATTGGACTGGCGCGCCGCGAGTTCCAGAAAGTTCTCGGAAGTCTCGCGGGTTTTTCCCGAAAGGTAAGACAGCTGTCCGCTGACCTTGCCGAGTTTCGTCAACAGCTCGATCGAGTGGTCGAGAAACGCTGACACTCCTTCGGTAAGCCGGCCGACTTCGTCGCGAAACTGCGGCACCATTTTTTCGGTGTAGTCTTTTTGTCTGAGCTTTTTGAACAGGGCGAGCAGTTTTTCCAGAGGATTGCGGATTATGACGCGCGAAAGCAGCAGCAGGCCGCCGATCGCCAGGGCAACGATCAGCATTCCCGCCGCAAAAATCTGCAGAGAAAACGAGCGCGATTCTTTGGTGACCTCGGTCAGCGAAATCTTCATTGTGATTGCGCCGAGAATCTCGCCTTCGGCGGCCTGGTGGCAGCCGAGGCAGTTTTTGCCGAGATAGTTGCTCTGCGCCCTGATCGGTTTCACGATGCGCAGCGTGTCACCGGTTTCTTCCTGCGCGTATGGCGAGCCGCTGTCGAGCACGGTTTTTTCGAACGGATAATGGATCTTCTCGGCTTGCTGGCCTTCGCCGAAAACCGCAGCGACTTTAGCGCCGCGGATTATGCGCAGATCCTGCACGATGCCGGTTTCGTTGATCTGGTCGAGCAGCATCTTGCGGTGCTGCATCTGGCCAGTCATCATGAGTGTCGTGAGACCGCTGAGCGCGACCTTTTCCATGCCGTCGGAAAAAAGCTGCGCTTCGTGGATCGCCGATTTTCGCTGCATGATCATGATGCCGAAGCTGGCCGCGGAAACGAGCAGAATCAGCAGCGAAGCGGAAATACCGATGAATTTGGTGGCGATCGAAGCGTTGCGAAGATTAAGCATAAATAGATCCGGTATTCGAATAACGTCTCAAAGATTTGCGTTGCTACAGCGTAAATCCCGTTTTCGGCGCCCGGCGCCGGGTTGACCGCCTAAATGGTGGACGCGCGCACTTGACTTTCCATTTTTTCCCGTGCTGCTCGTTAATCTGCTTCTGCTGGCAGTCGTCGTTGTCGCGCTGTTTGTCCAGCTGATCACTCCGCTTATCATCAATATTCCGGTCATGGCACTTTGTCTGATCGCGCTTGTGATTGCCATCTGGCTCTTTCGCCGTGCCCGGCAGAAATCCAAATTCCCGGTTTCCGCAACCTTTGCTCTCGTTCTGCAAAGCCTGCTATTTTCCCTCAGCGTCTTTATTCTCGTGGCGGTGACGATACCGCATGAGTCGGCGCAGGATACGCCGGCGATTGTGCTTGGCCTGCGTAAATTTCTCGCGAGCCAGGGGTTAACCGATATGCCGCGCGAGAGTGAAAAGCCGGTTGTGGGCGGCGAGAAAACTCCGCCGGCAACGGTCAATGCTCCCGATGTGGCCAAAGTCGAGATCAGGATCGAAGACAACGCAGCAGCCGGGAATGCCGCCGTTAACGCGGTAAATCCGCCCGCTGCGGATGACAAAACCGATAAGGCGCCGGCGCATTAGCAGTGAGGAAAACACTCAAAATATTACTCGCCGCATACCTTTTGGTTTTACTGCTGCTGGCGCTTTTGCCGCTCACGGGTTATTACGCCGCGTTGGGAGCACTGCCGGTGCTCGGCAGCTATCTTTACCGGCGGCTGATTCTCGAAAACAAAGAGCCTTCTGCGGTTGTCGGGCCCGGTATGTTTGTGCTGGCGAGCGTCGTGTTTCTCATCGGTTTTGCCGGCAACATGGCTTGCACGCTGTACACCACATGGCGCATGCGCGAATTCCGCGAAAATATTGAAACTGAAAAAAAACGCATCTACGGTCAAATCTAATGAAATACACTTCATCCACCCTCAAGTTTTCGATCTCGGGGTTGCGCGGCGTGTACCCCGCCGATATCTCGCCCGACAAATGGGTCGACTACGTGCGCGCGTTTGCGGCGGTTCTGCCCGCCGGGCCGATTGCGATTGCGCGCGATGCGCGTGCCACCGGTCCGGCGCTCGTCGCGATCGCTTCGGGCGTGCTGAGGCTGCTCGGACGCGAGGTGCACGACCTCGGCCTTGTGCCGACACCGACAATCAAAGCCTATGTAGCGGGCAAAAAATGTGCCGGCGCCCTCATGGTCAGCGCGTCGCACAACCCGGCAGAATACAATGCGCTGAAGTTCATTGGCAAAGGCGGATTTTTCTTTTCGGCCGCAGACAACGCGCGTTTTTCATCGGCGCTCGATGCGGGAGCGGAGTGGGGTGATTACCGTAAACAGGGCAGGTTGGTCGATGCACACCAGACTGCTATGGATTTTCATATCAGCAGTATCCTGAAAGTTGTGAAAAAGCCCCGCCGCCGGCTGACGGTCGTAATTGATCCCGTTGGCTCGTGCGGCGGCGCGATCGCGCTCGAGCTGCTCAGGCGGCTGGGTGTCAGAACTTTTGCCATCCACCTTGCGGAAACGCCGGCGTTCCCGCGCCCGCCTGAACCCACGGCCGAAGCTCTGGGTAAACTCGGTGCTGCGGTGCGCAGGCATAAGGCAGACATCGGCTTTGCTTTCGACCCCGACGCCGACCGGTTGTCGCTCGTCGACGAAAAGGGCCGCGCGATCGGCGAGGAGTATACGCTGCCCTTGGCGATTCTCGCGGCGGCGAAACCCAAAGGCAAAATTGTCGCAAACCTTTCTACTTCGATGCTGACCGAGAGCGCGGCGGAGATGCGCAAATGCACTCTGATTCGCTCGGAGGTCGGCGAGGCGAACGTCGTCGCGCAGATGCTCAAAGACAAATCGCAGCTGGGCGGCGAAGGCAATGGCGGTGTGATCGACGCGCGCGTGCCGTCGTTCGGGCGCGATGCGCTGACGGGTGTTGCGCATATCCTTTCTCTCGTCGCTTCCGCGCGCCGCCCGCTTTCGGCCTGGGTCGCATCGCTGCCGCCCTTTGTCATGACCAAACAGGTGATAAAAGGTGTCAGCGCCGATGAGATGCGCGCTATCGCGGACAAGGTGATGGGCCGGCTCACCAATGCGACACTCGACACGCGCGACGGCTTTCATGTCAGCGGCTCTCTGGTTCTTGAGGGGACCTACACGCCGTGCTGGCTGCACCTGCGCTCTTCGAATACGGAACCCGTTGTACGCCTGATAGCAGAAGCGCAGGGCCGGCGTGAGCTGGAAACCCTGCTGGGGTACGCAAAGCCATGAAAGTCCTCTACCGCGACAAAGAAATCGCTTTTACGCTGGTAAAAACACGCTTCGGCGAGAAGCCGCTGCTGCAATACCCGCATGCCGCGGGCATTCTGCCCATCGAGAAGCTTAAATCCCGCAAGCAGTATTTGTGGCTCATCGAACAATACCGTCTCGGCTCGGGCGCCAAATCGTGGGAAATTCCCGCGGGCAAAAAGACACACAGCGAAAGCATCCTGTATTGCGCGAAGCGCGAACTCGCTGAAGAGGCCGGTTTTGCCGCTCGCCACTGGAAAAAATGCCTGCAGTACCATCCCGCCATCAGCTTTTCGACTGAAGTGCTGCACCTGTTTTCGGCGCGCACACTGTCTGAAGCAGTCGCCGACCACGACGACGACGAAGTGTTCTCGAACAAGAAGGCGTTCAGCCTGAAAGAGCTGCAGCGTATGGTGCGCACGCACAAGATCACCGACAGCAAAACCTTGCTGGCGCTGTGGCTATTTGAAAAGATGTAATGGCAGAATACGGTGTGCGCAGCACACCGTATTCTGCTAATTTCATTTGCCGCGCAAGCGGCAACTCCCTATGCGGTGTTATGCGCATATCCGTCATCGGTGCCGGTTCGTTCGGCACCGCTCTTGCAAAGCTTACGGCCGAAAACGGACACGAAGTTCTCATCTGGAGCCATTCGAAAGACACCGCCGAAGCGATTCGCACCCAGCACGAGAATACCATCTACCTGAAGGGCATCGCGTTGCCCGCAACGCTGCGGGTGACAACCGATTTTGACGAAGCCGCTGCGCACGCCGAACTCATTATCAGCGCGACGCCGACGCAGGCGATTCGGGAAGTTTACAGCAGCGATAATCGCGCGGCGCAGCTCAATGTACCGATGGTCGTCGCCTCGAAAGGTATCGAGAAGAAAACGCACCTGCTGGTCTGCGATCTGTTTAGACAGATTTTCGGTGAAGCGAAAAAGGATAATCTTTTTTTTCTGAGCGGTCCGTCTTTTGCGCGCGAGATGGCGCTTAAAATGCCGACCGCGATCACTATTGCAGGTTATGCCATTGATCGCCTGCCGGATATCCAGAAAGTTTTTCACAACGAATACTTCCGCGCCTATGCCACGCCCGACGTGACGGGTGTCGAACTCGGCGGTGCGCTCAAAAACGTCATGGCGATCGCCACCGGCATCGCCGACGGTCTCAAATTCGGCAGCAACACGCGCTCGGCGATCATCACGCGCGGCCTCGCCGAGATTGCGCGCCTGGGAGAAAAACTCGGTGCAAAACCTATCACCTTTATGGGGCTGGCAGGTATGGGGGATCTCGTGCTCACCTGCACCGGCGATCTGTCACGCAACCGCACCGTGGGACTCAAACTCGGGCAGGGTATGACATTGCATGAGATACAGAGTGAAATGCGGATGGTTGCAGAGGGGGTGCCAACAACCGAAAGCGCACATGAACTCGCGCAGAATCTCGGCGTCGAGATGCCGATCACCGATGCGGTATTCAAGGTGCTCTATGAAAATAAGCCCGCGCTCGAAGCCATTAAAGAACTCATGGGCCGCTCAATCAAGTTCGAATAAAAGTGTAACAACCGCGCGGAGCCGGCGACTGATGAGCATGAAAACCGGACTGAAAATCAGTAGCCTGATGCTTACCGCTGTTATTTCGCTGCAATGTGAACGGCCTGCCGAAGCTCAGGCGAAAAAGCAAGGCGGTGTGGCGATGTTTCAGAAAATCCATAAATCCGACGCAGAATGGCAGAAATTGCTCACACCCGAGGAGTTCCAGATTCTGCGCAGACAGGGAACCGAGCGGCCGTTTACCGGAAAATACCACGACCACCATGAAAAGGGCACTTATGTCTGCGCGGCCTGTAAATTGCCGTTGTTTTCTTCGCAGACCAAATTTGAATCGGGCACCGGTTGGCCGAGTTTTTACCAGCCGATCAAGGCTGAAAACGTCGAAGAACTCAGTGATACCAGTTACGGCATGACGCGCGTCGAAGTGCGCTGCGGCCGCTGCGGCGGGCATTTGGGGCATGTCTTCTCTGACGGCCCTAAACCCACTGGGTTGCGTTACTGCATTAATTCCGCTTCCCTCAGCTTCCGGAAATAGTGCGGGGTCGTCGCATAAGTGCAAATTCCGGGTGTTTCGGCTCCGCTCAACGGCCGGAATTTGTCCAATTATTGACGTTTGATCGTCACAGGGCGCAGCCGAATTGACCCTGCGGTGAATTCTTAAGCAGCTCCAAATTTAGTAGCCACTCCGTCGTGCGGGTTTGTTTATTACCTCCGCCGGTTCGACCAGCATGATATTTTTGAAGGAACGGGGATTTAATTCAGTGAATAAGACTTCAGCGCAGCGGAATACCCGCATTGCATTTCTCGCGATGGTTGCTTTCAGCTCCTGCACCACAGGAACAAACCGGGTTTTCCAGGGCGGGACGGATGTGGCATCGGTAGAGAGCCGCAAAGCGGCGCAGCCTGTGGTCGGCGGAATCGAGGCAATTCTTGCGCGGCCTGTCACGCAGCACGATAAAGCGCGCGTCTTCGACTGCAAAGAATATTCGGCCGCCATCACAACTTTTCGCTCCGAAACGCCGGAATTTGATCTGTTTAACGATGCACTCCTGGAAAAACGGAAGTTCTATCTGACCGAAGAAAATGGTTGGCCTTTTGTTATCGGCTACCACAATCTCGATCGCGTAAAGCCTGATACGACCTGGCTCGTTGCGCTCAGGGGTGAATCGTCTGGCTTTCACAGTTCTTCAGTTTCGAAACCGATTCTGCAGATGCTCGAAGAACTGCCGGGTGCCGCGATGATTACCGTTGACGAA
>CAYHJO010000077.1:0-17304 GCA_964356715.1 uncultured Turneriella sp.
CCGATCTCACCACGGGAGTGACCAAGAGACTCAAAGGCATCTTCAAAGACGAAGCGGCGCTCTACGATATTCTGGGCACGTACTTCCTTAAGGTGCAGGCTGACCCGAAATTGTTCGCTCCGCTCAAAAACTCGGGGCTGAAAATCCGCTTCAACTATTCTGCACCCGATGGAGCGATTGCGCTCGACGGCTCAACCGATGACAAGTCAAAGCAGGTGATGACCGGCGATGCCGCCCGTAATTTTGCACCTGAGGTGGAGTTTACGCTCTCAGCCGACGTGGCGCACTATTTCTGGCATGGTCAGGTAAACCTGATGCAGGCGCTGGCTCGCAAAGAGGTGAGCCCGAAAGGCAATCTGCCGCGCGCGATGCGCCTGCTGCCACTGCTCGAGCCGCTGTACGAACTGTATCCGCAGTACCTGCGCGAGCGGGATTTGGCGAAATTGGCGTTATGACCCTCACCCCCGACCCCTCTCCCGGAGGGAGAGGGGAGAAGTCTGAGAAGCTATGGCACGGCCGCTTTGAAGCTCCGCCGTCGAAAATTACCGAAGAGATATCAGAATCCATCTCGTTTGACCACGTCCTCTATAAAGTAGACATCCGCGCGTCGCTTGCGCACGCGCGCATGCTTGCGAAAGTGGCCGTCATTACAGACGCGGATTTTGCGGCCATAGAGAAGGGCCTGAAGCAGGTCGAAGCGGAAATCGATGCCGGTGAACTCGCTTTTTCTGCGGCACTCGAAGACATCCACATGCACGTCGAGTCGCGGCTGACCGAAATCATCGGTGAGACCGGAAAAAAACCGCACACCGGCCGTTCGCGTAACGACCAGGTCGCGGTCGATACACATCTTTTTACGCGCGAAGCGCTGATCGAGCACCGGCAAGATCTGCTGGCGCTGCTGACAAAACTGCTGCAGCTCGCCGAAACGGAACAAAATACCGTGTGGGTGGGGCATACGCATTTGCAGATTGCGCAGCCGGTGCTGCTCGCGCACTACCTCATGGCATACTTCTGGCAATTCGCACGCGACCTCGAGTTTCTCGATTTTACGCTTACGAGCCTGCGATTTTCACCGTTGGGCAGCGCTGCTCTGGGCGGCGCGAATTATCCGATCGATCGCGCGATGACAGCACAGGAACTCGGTTTCAGCGAACCATACCCCAACAGCATGGATGCGGTCGCGAACCGCGATTACCAGCTGAATTACCATTTTTGGGTCACACGGCTTTATCTGCACATCTCGCGTTTTTGCGAAGACACCATCATCTATAACTCGACCGAATTCGGTTATGTGACACTCGGCGACGCAGTGACGACCGGCTCGTCGATCATGCCGCAGAAAAAAAATCCCGATATCGCGGAACTTCTGCGGGGCAAAGCCGGGCGCGTGAACGGCAACATACAGGCGTTGATTACTAACCTGAAGGGCCTGCCGTTGACGTACAACCGCGACCTGCAGGAAGACAAGGTGTACTTGTTCGATAGCATTCACCAGGCGCGGCAGGGGCTTAAGGGGTTACTCGAAATTCTCGGCAATGTACGCTTTAACGAAGCGCGCGTGCGTGAGAATCTGTCGCGTGGGTTTGCGCTGGCCACAGACATCGCGGATTTTCTCGTGCGCGAAGCCGGCGTTCCATTTCGCGACGCACACGCCGTCGCCGGTAACGCAGTGGGCTTTTGTGAAAAGAACGGCAAACGCCTCGAGACATTGACCCTCGGGGACTGGAAATCCATAGCCGGCAGGGAATTGACATTCCCCGAGGCGTTCTTCGATCCATTGGCGTCGATTGCGCGCCGCCAGGGGCAGGGCTCGACCAACCCGGCGGCTGTCAAAACTCAGCTCTCCCGAGCAGTGGAGTTTTTGAAGTCGGTATAGCAGATTACCCGAGCGTCCTTGCTTAAAATTCTGCGCGCGCAGCGCGCAGAATTTTAAGCTTGTTCTAAAGAGAATTTGGCGCGCGGGAAGTGCATGATGGCGCGTGTGGCGCCTTCAGACGCCGAGATCGTGAAATGTTCGAGCGGGTTGAGCGCCATTTCATAGTAAATCTCATCTGCCATCGCAATGCCGAAACCGGCCGATTCGGTGACGTCGATGTAGTCCGGACCGAAATAGTCGGTGGAGCGACCTTCGTCATAGAGCTTTCTGTGCGTCATGCGGCTCTGCTGGATGCGATCCATGTCCTTGCCGAGAATCGGAATGTCGTTCACCACGTTAAAAACGATTTTTTCGTCGGTAAGCGCCATCGTGAAGTGGATGAGAACCTCTTCTTCTTCAAGCAGCTTATTGAAATCTAAAAGATGTTTCATATCTCTTTCCGTAAATCCCGCGGCGCGACCGGTACGCTTCTTTTCTGTCAGTTGCAGTACCGTGTTCACGCGCTTTTTGAGTTTTTCAGGGATTATGTGGCGCGTCATGAAATCGCGCAGCATCTCTTCGCGAAAGATGATCTCCAGCAGGTCGTCGATATCTTCAAACTGCTGTTTGAGCAGTTTCATGCGGACTTCGGACTTGAAGATGACATGCTTCGCATTGGCCTTGATCGCGTTGAAGATAATTTCGACCACGGCAGAGTAGAGGTTGAACAGCATCGCCGGGTTGAACTGGAACTCCTCAAACAGGCGCGAAAAGATCGTCATGAGCTCTTCGCGTCCGATGCGCGTCAGCGCATTGATGCGGAACACCACGATGCGGTCGCGCTGCAGTTTTTCTATTGCTTTTTCGACTTTTTTCTCTAGGGCCATATCAGATTACCTGCATTTCTTTTTCTATTGTATCATGAGATCGTGCATGCGCACAACGCCGATCGGTTTTTTCTGCGCGTTCACGACGGGCAGCATATAGGTCTTGCGATCCTGCATCAGCGCAAAGGCTTCATCGACGAGCGCCGCCTCGCGGATCGCAATCGGGTCGGCTGTCATCAGCTCGCCCGCGGTCGCTGCAAATAGTTGCGTCGGCGACTTTGCAAAGTGTTCGAGTTGCCGCTTGATATCCCCGTCGGTCAGAATGCCGCGCAGATGGCCTTTGCTGCCGATGACGAGCACACAACCCACATTGGCCGTAATCATTTTCGGCAGAATATCCTGAAATGGGGTTTCGCGCGGCAGCAGAATATCGTCGGCGGACTGCATCACGTCCCTGACACGTGTCAGAAGTTTTTTGCCCAGCGTGCCCGACGGGTGGTATTTGCCGAAATCTTCGCGGCGGAATTTCTTGAGTTTGATGAGCGCCGTTGAGATGGCATCGCCGATGACCAGCGACATCGTGGTCGACGCCATCGGTGCGAGTTCGAGCGGGCAACCCTCGCGGGTGATCGAATAGATAATAGCCGCGTCGGCGTCGCGCGCCAGCGTGCTGTCGGCCTTTTGCGTCACAGCAATTAGTTTACCCGTCAGGCGCTTAATGTGCGGCAATAGTTCGACGATTTCGCGCGTCTCACCCGAGTTGGAAAACGCCAGCACCACTTCTTTGGATTGCAGATTGCCGATGTCGCCGTGCAGCGCGTCGGCAGGGTGCAGAAACACAGCGGGAGAGCCGGTCGAAGTCAGTGTCGCCGCTACTTTGCGCGCGATGAGGCCCGACTTTCCCATGCCACAGGTAAGAATGCGGTTTTTCGATTCTGACAGCAGGGAGGCTGCGGCGGCCACCTGCGGAATAAAATCCGCGATTGCCAGATTGGCGGTCAGCGAGCTTTCCGCCGCACGGAAAGTATCTTCAATTGCCGAACGGATTTCGTGCTTCAAAACATCTGCCCCTGCAGCTGGTTCGGTTCCGGAATTTTATCATTGGGCAGCTCTTCGGCGACGACCGAGCCGTCTTTCTGCTTCTTCAGCATCAGCCATTTCCCCTCGGCCTCTTTCAGCTTCTGTTCGCAGAATTCCTTGAGCGAAAGGCCATGTTCATAGAGTTTCATCGATTCTTCGAGCGATTCTTTGCCGTCTTCGAGTTTATCTGTAATAGCCTCAAGCTCGGCCAAGGCTTTTTCGAATGTGAGGTCGGCCGGTAGTCCCCGATATGCTTTGCTACCCGCAGCAAGTTGGTCAGCAGGCTGTTGTTTTTTGGCGGCCATGGGTTCGAGTGCGCCGACAAAACGCGGCGTCAATCAGCAAGCGAACTCAATGCACCGGGTGGCCATGCTGGCTGCGGTGGTGGTCGACCATAGCCGCGAGTTCAGCTAACCCCCTGTTCACCTTGCGGATAAACGAGGTATCGTGCGGTACGAACACAAAATGCGGGTGCTGCGACCACATCGTACGCAGGCGTTCGTCGAGCAGCACGGCTTCTTTCAGCGTTTCAATGCGCGCGGGGTTGCCGCCTTCGATTGAGATCCCGCCGACAGCCGCGGTCTCGAAAAAAATGACCGCATCGTAGCGTTGCATTTCGCGTTCGAGTGTCGTTTCCAGATGTTTAAAAAAGAGCATCGGATCGCCGGGCCAGTATGCCGCGCCGTCGATCGTGCCACGATCGCAGAGCAGAATGCGGCTGCGGTACGCGTCCGCATGGGCTTCTTCCAGGTTCTTTTGCACATGGTAGATCGCGCGCTGCGTGGCACGCTTTACGCCCTTGCCACCGACGCGCGGGAAACCACCGGTATACAACAGCGTTGCCGCTTCGGGTACGATGACCACTTCGTCGCCGATTTCGCGCCGGTATAAATCCGCCGCGGTTGTTTTACCGCCGCCGGGTCCCCCCGTCAGAACCACCCGCAGATTGTTGCGCTTCATGCCTCCAGAACCATGGGGTCAAATGCCGGGTAAAGGCAAGCAGAGCTTTGCAGAAAACCCGTTTACGCCAGCCGCTGTTTTGCCTGCATTAACCATGGCTACCGAAGTGATTGGCATCGACCATGTCTATTTTTCCGTAAAATCTCTCCCTGCGTCCGAAAAATACTATGACACCGTGCTCGGTGAAATTCTCGGTTTCCGCAAGAATGCTTTCGTGCTCAGCGACAATCCGCACGTGCAGTATTTCAACCGGCACTTTGGCATCGTGCTCAGGCAAGCGCGCGCCGCGGGCGAATTCAACAGCGAATCGGCGGGACTGCACCATTTCTGCCTGCGTGTCGAAAAAGAGGAGGATGTCGACCGTGCTGCGGCGGCGATGCGATCTGCAGGACTCAGCGTTTCTATACCGACTTACCACCGCGAATATGCGCCCGACTACTATGCGATCTTTTTCACAGATCCCGATGGGCTGCGGCTCGAGGTGACCAATTTCCGGCAAGAGCGCCGCGACAGAATGCAGCATTGGGAGAAGGCGCCATAACGCCAAGACAGCCCTGCAACGCTGCATTCTGCTCGCCGCTGTGTCTTTGCGCCCAAAAAATACCGGATGGCTGAGGCGTCGCAAGGTAAAATTGAGCTCCCCGCAGAGCTCGAACAGCAGTTCCAGGAACTCACGCGCGGCATCGAAGAGGTGCTGCCGGTCCATGAATTCCGCAGGAAGCTGCTCGATGCGCACAACAAGAAAATACCGCTGCGCGTGAAAGCGGGCTTCGACCCGACTGCGCCCGACCTGCACCTGGGCCACGCGGTGCTGATCCAGAAACTGCGCCAGTTCCAGAATTTTGGCCACCACGTACTGTTTTTGATCGGAGACTATACTGCGATGATCGGCGACCCGACCGGCAAGTCAGAGACGCGCAAGGTGCTCTCGCGCGAAGAGGTCGAAAAAAATGCGGTGACCTACAAAGAGCAGGTGTTCAAAATTCTCGATCCCACCAAAACCGAAATTGTGTTCAATTCGAAGTGGCTGAATGAACTGAAACTCGAAGACATGCTGCGCCTGACGGGAAAATACACCGTCGCTCGCATGCTCGAGCGCGACGATTTTTCAAAACGTTATGCGGCAGGGCAGCCGATCTCGCTTGTCGAGTTCATGTACCCGCTGATGCAGGGTTATGACTCTGTCGCGCTGAAAAGCGACGTCGAACTCGGCGGCAACGACCAGAAGTTTAACCTGCTCGTCGGGCGTGATCTGCAATCTTCCTATGAGCAGCCGCAGCAGTGCGTGATCATGACACCGCTTCTCGTCGGTCTCGATGGCGTGAAAAAAATGTCGAAATCACTCGGCAACTACATCGGCATCCAGGAAGCGCCGGCCGATATCTATGGCAAACTCATGAGCATCAGCGATGAGCTCATGCTGAATTATTATACGCTGCTTTCCGATAAATCTGTGGCGGATCTCAAACGTATCAAAGACGGCATCGCCGACGGCAGTCTGCATCCCAAACAGGCGAAGGCAGATCTGGCGCATGAAATCACGGCGCGATTCACTTCTGCGGCAATTGCTACCGCGACGGCCGAAGAGTGGAACAAGGTACACAATCCGAAAGAGCGGGGCGTGCCGCAAGACATGCCCGAATTCCGTTATGCGAAGGGCGTACAGTTAGTCGTCGTCGTAAAAGAAGCCGGCCTGGCGCCTTCAAACTCTGAGGCGCGGCGCATGATTGACCAGCGCTCGATCTACCGTGTCGATGCTTCGACTGCGCTCAGCAACCATGACATAGTCGAAACCGCGCTGACCGATTACAAGATGGTTATCAACGAAGACTTCATTTTGCGTGCGGGCAAACGCAAATTCGTGAAGCTTGTAGCGCAATAAGTCAATATTCCCATAAAAACCACGAATAACAACGCGGCTATGTTATTCGTGGAAATTCAAATCTTTGCCATGCGTCTCGTGCATGGTCAACGTCGCCCAGATGCCAAGAGCGAGCGCTACGCCGCCGACGATGAAGGCCGCGGGCACCATGCCCTGCGCGGAATTATTCTGACCATGTGAGAAGACACTCTTGTCGAGAAACAGGAATGCCGTGGTTAAAAGCGGCACCGAACCGCGCACGAAGTTAGGCACCGTGGTGGCCACTGTCGCGCGCAGGTTAGTACCGAACTGCTCGGCCGCGATCGTGACGAACACCGCCCAATACCCGTTGGCGAGACCTAAGATCACGCAGAGCGTGTAGAAGTACGCGGGGCCAAAGTCTCGCGACATGAGGTAGACGGTAATCAGTACCACGTTGATCAGCTGGCAGACCAGTACCACCATTCTGCGGCTGCCGAGGCGCTGGCTCAGGTAGCCGGTCAAAAAATCGCCGAGCGACAAGCCGCCGTACATAAAGCCGATAGCATAACCGGGGTTTACCGTGAATTTGGCGCCGAGTGCTTGCCCGAATTCTTTTGAAAAGATAATGAGAATGCCCACGGCAAACCACAGCGGTACACCGATCAAAATCGAACGCAGATAGCGCATGAAACGTTCGCCTGAAGTAAACAGGTACAAAAAATCTCCGCGTTTGACATCCGCCTCGGCGGTTTTTTCATACATACCCGATTCATAGACGCCGATGCGCATGATCAGAAGCATGAGCCCCATAACGCCGCCGATGATGTACGCAGTCTGCCAGGGGAAAATATCGCCGATCAGCGTTGCGACGACGGCACCCAGAATACCAAAGCCCGCCACGATCATGGTGCCGTAACCGCGTTTCTCTTTAGGCATGAGTTCGCTGACCAGCGTGATACCCGCACCGAGTTCACCGGCGAGGCCGACGCCGGCGATGAAGCGCAGCCACTGGTAAGCCAAAAGGCCTGTTTCGACAGACCCCATACGATCGACGAATGCATTGGCAAGGTTGGCGACCGAATAGAGAAAGATCGAACCGAAGAGAACTGAGAGACGACCTTTTTTGTCGCCGAGCACACCCCAGAAGATGCCGCCGAGCAGCATGCCAAACATCTGGTAGTTGAGCAGGGTCGCGCCGATTTCTTTCATCGCGCCGTCGGGTACGCCGAGCGTTCTGAGCGATGGTATGCGCACGATGCCAAAGAGCAGCAGATCATAGATGTCGACGAAGTAGCCGAGCGCAGAAACGAGAATCGCGGCCTTCGCGGCGCGGGAAATATCAGACATGCGGGAATTCTAAGGACAACGACAGGGCGAAAAGTGTAAAGCAGTGTTCACCATCACGGCCTCTGCAATATTGTGGCAGCACAGATGCATAACGCTCTGCTCGAACTCATTCTCGTTCCGATTCTGATTCTGCTGAACGGACTTTTTTCGCTGACCGAAATGGCGATTGTTTCGTCGCGCCGCGAACGGTTGCAGCTCATGGCCGAGAAGGGCAAGGGCGGCGCACGCGTAGTGCTGCGCATTCTCGATAACCCGGAAAACTTTCTCTCAACCATTCAGGTGGCGATCACACTCATTTCGATTGTCACCGGCGTGCTCTCCGGTGCGGCGATTGCCGAAGCGCTCTCGGGCGTGCTCGCGCGGATTTTTCCCGTGTACGCGGCGTATGCGCAGTCAGCGGCTTTTTTCACCGTCGTGGTTGCTGTCACCTATCTGTCAATCGTGCTCGGGGAGCTCGTGCCGAAGAATATTGCGCTGACACACCCCGAGGCGATTGCCGCGTTTCTCTCCAGGCCGCTGGGAGTCATCATTCGCGTGCTGACGCCGTTCTCTGCAGTGCTGAGCTTTTCCGCCAAGCTGATTCTTAAACCCTTTGGCGTTTCCTCCGCTAAAAAAGTACCGGTGACAGAAGAAGAAATCCGCATGCTGATCAGCGAAGGGCACAGAACCGGTGCAGTGCTCACGTCTGAGAAACACATGGTCGAAAACGTTTTCAATCTGAACGATATTCCCGTCGTGAACGTGATGACACCGCGGCCGGCCATTGTCTGGCTCAACATTTCTGCCACACCCGAAGACAATCTGCGCACGATTCGTTCAAACAGCCACTCAAATTTTCCCGTCTGCGACGGCGCGCTTGAGAAAATACAGGGCATTCTTTCTGCTCGCGCGATCTTAACAGATCTTTCGGCGGGCCGCTCTAAAGATCTGAAAGATTACCTGCTCACGCCCCTGTATGTGCCTGAGACAATGAAGGCGTCGAAGCTGCTCGAAGTTTTTAAGCAGACGCAGAAAAATTTTGCCATGATCGTCGACGAATTCGGCAACATACAGGGGTTGGCAACTCTGCACAATATACTCGAAGCAATCGTCGGCGACCTGCCACCGGCCGATCAGAAAGGTAATCCGCAGATCAGGCGGCGAGACGACGGCAGTTATGTGCTCGATGGTACGCTGACCTTATCCGAATTCCGCGAATTCTTCGGCATCGAGCTCAGCGAACCGGGTGAGGGGACAGTGCTCTATTCGACCGTTGCGGGTTTCGTAACCGCGCGCCTGCAGCACATCACGGCCGAAGGCGAAAAGGTGGCGGTTGCCGGCGGCGCGTTTGAGGTGCTCGACATGGACGGCCTGCGCATTGACAAAGTCCTCTTTATTCCAGCGCGCTGATACCGGAACATATTTGCGGCGTAGCCGCAAATATGTTCCGGTTTTCTCTTCTACGGTAGCGCGTGACAGCCTGTGCGAAAAATACACATTGAGATATGGCTGAGAAATCCTCACCGGCAGGCGAATTGCCGCCGTTCAACGCAAATCTTGCCGAATCTGCGCTGGTGCAGATTGTGCGCGATGAGGTGCAAAAAACCGGACTCAGCCGTGCAGTGCTCGGTGTCTCGGGTGGCGTCGATTCTGCCCTGTCGCTGGCGATTGCCGTCAAAGCGCTGGGTGCAGAAAATGTGCGCGCGGTGCTGATGCCCTATAAGTCGAGCAATCCTGATTCGCTCGGCGATGCGCTCAAACTGTGCGAGCGATTCGGTGTACCGAATGAGACCGTTGAAATTACGTCGATGGCGGATGCGTACTTCAACGGTGACGCAGAAATGAACTCCACGCGCAAAGGCAACGTCATGGCGCGGCTCAGAATGATTGTACTGTACGATCTTTCGGCGCGCGACTCGGCGTTGGTGATTGGCACCAGCAATAAAACCGAAATTATGCTCGGGTATTCGACTCTGTGGGGCGACATGGCGTCGGCGGTGAATCCACTCGGTGACCTCTATAAATATCAGGTGTTTGCTCTGTCACGGCACATGGGCGTAATTCCCGAAATTCTCGATAAGGCGCCCAGTGCAGACCTGTGGTCGGGCCAGACCGACGAAGGTGAAATGGGTTTCAGCTATGCGCTGGCGGATTTAATTCTGTACTACTGGCTCGAACGGCGTTACACAGTCGATTCTCTCAAATCGCTGGTGCGCTCGAAGGGCGCCGATGATGCCGTGGTCGATACGGTGCTCAAACGCGTGCAGCGGAATGCTTACAAACGCGTAATGCCGGTGATCGCCAAACTCTCGCCGGTCACGATCGGTCGCGAATTCCGCACGCCGCGCGACTGGGGCATGTGACGCAGCGCCGTGAATCCCGACAGATATTCACTGTTAAGAGTTCGGCTCGCCTACCATTATCTCAAGCTTTTCCTGCGTCCGTTTTTCTTCTTACTGGCATTAATTGCGCTGGGAACCGGCGGCTTTGTCCTGCTCGAAGCGTTTTCCGTTTTCGAAGGTATCTACATGACCGTCATCACCATCTCAACCGTGGGATTTTCTGAGGTCCGGCCGCTTTCGACGGCCGGCCGGACATTTACCATTTTCCTGATTCTTGGTGGCGTGCTGTTTTACGGTTTTGCGATCAACGTCATCGTCCAAATAATACTGGAGCGGAGTTTTAGGGGCTTTATGGAAATACAGATGCTGAAAGAGAAACTCAAAACGATTTCGGGTCACTATATCGTTTGCGGCGGTGGGCGTATGGCGCTCGCGATCTGTATCGAGCTCGAAAAGGCCGGCCGCGATTTTATCGTCATCGAAAAGAATCCCGATTCGCCGGTCTTCAAAACGATCGAGCAGCGCCGCGTGCCATGGATGATTTTGGCCGGCGACGCACTGTCCGAAGAGACGCTCGAAGAGGCCCGGCTCGACCGCGCCGACGGCCTGTTCAGCGTGCTGCCTACCGATGCCGACAACCTGTTCGTTGTCCTCTCCGCGCGGCGGCTGAATCCCAAAATCTGGATTGAGACTCGCATCTCGCATGAAACGACGCGACCCAAGATGCTGCAGGCCGGTGCGAACCGCGTGCTGTCACCGTACCACGTCGCGGGCATACAGATGGCGCGTTCGATGCTCAGGCCGCAGGTCGATGATTTTGTCGAAATCTTTTTGGGCGAAAATAATTACGAATTCGAAGCCAAGGTTTACGACATCAAAACCGGCGACAGCCGCATCGGCCTTAAGCTCGCGGATGGCAAATTTACGGAAGACGGTTTCACCGTCGTTGCGCTAAAAACCGCCGATGGTAATCTCAGCTATGCACCGGCCGGTGAGACGCCGATTGCCGCCGGCATGTCGGTGTTTCTGCTGGGCCGCGGCAGGAGCTAAATCCCGCGCATTGAATCCTGCGATTGTGCAATTTTGCTTTGCCGCTGCCTTATTTCCCGCAGGCATACCTTGATGAATCAGGACATCAGCCGCCGCGGTTTCATTGCCGGTTTGCTCAGTCTGATCGGCCTGGCCGGGGGCTTCAGTTGGTTCAGGCTCACCTCTGCGAAGCGCAATGCGCGCATCGAGGGGCCAAACGCCCAACGCGGGCACGCACTCAGGCAGCCATTGATTTTGGGCGCAGCAGGCAATACCCGTACCATCGATACGGCGATTATCGGCGGCGGCATCAGCGGCCTTTCCGCGGCGTGGTATCTGCAGAAAAAGGGAAAATCCGAATTTGCGCTGTTTGAACTCGAGGACCGTACCGCCGGCAACGCGCAGTGGGGAGAAAACCGCGTCGGGCGCTACCCCTGGGGAGCACACTATCTGCCAACGCCGGGTAGCGACGCTGTCTACGTGCGCGAATTGCTGACTGAGATGGGTGTTTTCGCCAACGGCAAATTCAGCGAAGAAGTGCTTGTGCACGAACCTGAGGAGCGTCTCTTCATTTATGGCACGTGGCAGACCGGGTTGGTGCCGTGGCTGGGCGCGCGCGAAACCGACCGCGAGCAGATGCAGCGCTTTTTGCTCGAAACCGGCAAACTGCGCCACGCACGCGGGCGCGACGGTAAGCGTGCGTTTGCGATACCGCTTGCGTTGTCGTCGCGCGATGAAAAATTCCGGCGCTTCGACCGCATGAGTGCAGCGCAGTATCTCGAAGAGAACCGGCTGACCTCGCAGCGCCTCGCATGGTACATCGACTACGTGCTGCGCGATGAATATGGTTCTGCCCGGCACAACACGAGTGCGTGGGCGTTGTTACACTACTTTGCTGCCCGCAGTGAGGCGCATAACCTCGTGTGGCCCGAAGGCAACGGCTTCATCGCCGAATACCTGCGCAGGCAGGTGTTCACAAAAATTTCCTGCGCAATGGCACTGAGGCAGATCGAAAAAGGGTCCGGCGGATACAGGATGTTTTTCACCAATCACCGCGAAAAGCGGCAGGACACTGTGCTGGCGAAGAATATCATTTTTGCCGCGCCGAAATTCATTCTGCCGTATGTTTATCCGGCGCTCGGCTCGGCTTATAAGAGCGCCGTGTCACAATATGTCTATTCGCCGTGGCTGACGGTAAATTTGCTGGTCAACCATTTCGGCCCGCTCGAACCCGCATGGGATAACGTGACCTTTGGCTCGAAATCGCTGGGTTATGTCGTGGCCGAACACCAGCGCGCCGGCAAATTACCGCATGCGCGCACACTGACCTTTTTCCATGCGTTCGACCACGACGACACATTGCAGAGCCGGCGGCGTTTGCTGGCGATGTCTGCGGACGATATTGCAGATTTTGCACTCGCCGAACTGAAAAAACCGCACCCCGAAATCGACAACCAGGTCGAAGAGATCGGTGCCTACCGCTGGGCGCATGCGATGGTTCGCCCCGTACCGGGGTTTCTCGCCGCGCGCGACCGCTTCGATCACCGCCACATCGACCACGGCTTTTACGCTGCGCATTCGGATATTTCGGGCATGAGCAATTTCGAAGAGGCGCAGTTCAATGGCGTTGAGGCAGCGCGCCGCGTTCTCGGTCTCTAGCGGGCGCCGGAGGTGCGGGAAAATTCTTTTCGGCCTGTCTGAACGGTGGATTTTTTCCCGATGCGGCTTTGGCCGGGGAAAAAAAAAGACACAGCGGACAGCGTCTTACCCGAAACGGGAGCTTTTGCATATAACGCCGACCCGAAACCACGCGGAAAAAAAAACGCGCGCAAGGCAAAACGCAAAGTGTCGGCTGAGGTGCGGCGGCGCTTTGAAGGTTATCTCGATAAGAAGAGCCGCAAATGCTGGGTGTGGAAAGGTTCGCGCACAGCCGACGGCTATGGCCAGTTCTGGGTCAGCGACCGCAAAGTTGTCAAAGCGCACCGCTTTGCCTATGAAATGTTTGTGCGCGTGCTCGGTAAAAAAGAGCGCCTGAGGAACGTGTGCACCGGCAAAAATTGTATCAATCCGGCTTGCTGGCAGCCAGTGACCATCGGCGCCACGCAGGCACGCCGGCGCAAAATTAAGATATGATCGATTATCTCGGCTTTCTCGCCGGTTTCACAACCACGGTGTCTTTTCTGCCGCAGGTGATCAAAGTCTACCGCACCAAATCGGGCGAGGATATTTCGTTCTGGATGGTGCTGCTGCTGAGTTACGGCACATTTCTGTGGCTGATCTATGGTTTGGTGTTGCGCAGCATGCCGATCGTGATTGCGAATGCGGTGACGTTTTCGCTAGTCGTGGTGATTTTTGTTTTGAAGATCTATTATGCGCGAACACAAAGCCTCATTAAGGCTGCGCCAAAATTGCCGCAAGAAAATCAGCGGCGCTAATTTTTGGCCGGGAGGCCAAAAATCACGCAACGGGCAAGGCCCGGCCGCCGATTCTCTTTTTGGCTCTGCGAGCCAAAAGCGCGGCATTTTGGCGCGGCCTCGACGATTGGCTAAGACGCCAACCGTCTTACTGAAAAAAATATCCCCGGTAAACAGCAACCGACCCGAGTGCCACCGAGGCATAGACTTTTAAGAGCCATGGTTCGCGTTTGCGTATCAGCCAATCGACCAGCCCTGCGAGCATCGCCATGGCGCACAGCGTGAAGCCCGCGTTCAGATAGTCGAAATTGTACATGTACGCACCGTATGTTGCCGCGCCGATGATTGCCATATCTACGGCGTCCGCGGGTTTTGCCGATCGGTTATATTCGCGCAAATCTTTCCACGGCCGGCGCAGCAGGTTGCGCAGGCCCGGCAACAGGCCACGCAGAAATTGCAGGAAGCGCTTGCGCACGGCACCCTGATTAATAACAATGCGCTCGGCCGTGCCGAGAAATTCGGTCAGAATGCCGTAGTTGCCGCCGATGAGAGCGAGCAATGGAGTGTCGGGCAGAGAGCTGAAATCTTTGCGGTAAATGCTGATAACGTCGTCGAGGTCCGCCAACGAACCGCTTTTAAGATCCTTTTCGCGCAGCACTACGCCGTGTTTCAGAATACTTTCGTAATGCTCGCCGCGCAGTGTTTTAACTTCGAGACGCACCTGGCCCGCAGCGCGATTGGCCTCGACCTTGATCTGGTCATAGTGTACCGTCATCGTCATGTAGACCTCGGGATATTCCCAGGCCTGATTTTTGACGTTCTGCCACTTGTAGCGCATAATCAAGTATCGGAATGCAATTGCCGGCGCGTGACAAAATCCGGATTAGTTAAAACGCAATGCTGCTCTTTTCAGGCCTCTGGCTGGCTGTTTTCCTGCTGCACCACGCATTTGTGCTGATCTTCGCCAGCGCGCACGGTGTCACGCCCGAAGGTGTGGCCACGGCTTTGACGGCCGATGTGCTGTGGGCGCTGCTTTTGGGCGCGTTCCTGTTGATCATGCGCGGCACAAAATTCCGCAGGCTGAGTGGGATCGTCAGCGTGCTGCTGGCCTTGTTCCTGATGGTGTCTTTCGGCTTCGCCAAACTGTACCAGCGGCCGTTTTCGCTGGCGTTCGTGCGCCTCGACACCGCTTCGATCTGGAAGGAGAATTTTGTCTCCGGGCTGTATGAACTGGGCTGGCAACACCTGCTACTGCTCGCACTGCTGCTGCTGCTTTTCTGGCTTGTGGACCGCCGCGCTGTGGCGCTACCCAAACCGGCAATGCGTTTTTCGCTGGCGGCCGCTGCACTGGCGCTCGGCGGTATTCTGCTGCTGGCTCTGACCGTGCGCGGCAACGAAGGTCTTGTCTTCAATCCGCTGCAGGCGGCATTGCAGTCGAAACCGAAAGCGCAGGCTATTTCCGCCATTGCGCTCGCCGAGAACGACCTGATTCCGGCGCTCGAATCTCCCGAGGCCACGCCATTTCTGCGGCCGCTCAGTGTGCCGCGGACGACGCGCAAAAATGTGATTCTGTATTTTCTCGAATCTACACCGTATTCAATGATCGGAAAAAAGGTGCAAAATAAGGAGATCACCCCGCATCTCAACCGGTTAAGCGAACGCTCGCTGTATTTCACGCGCCACTACGCGAATTTTCCGCTCAGCATCAACGCGTTCTACAATGCGTTCTGCAGCGCTTACGCTTTGCCTGACGGCGCGTGGATTTCGCTGGCGCTGCCCGATTTTAAGGTGCCCTGCCTGTCAGAAGTGCTGGGCAGCGAAGGCTATCGCGCGATTGCGCTGCACGCAGGTTATCTCGGTTATGCAAAGCAGAAGCGCTTTATGCAGAAGCGCGGCTTTAAGACCATGATGGATGCCGAGACGATCAAAAAGCCACCGTACCAGCAGGGTATGGGACCTTGGGGTGCCGCCGATGAGCGCTCGATGATCAGGCCTTTGACCGAATTTGCCAAAGCAGATACCAGCCCGTTTCTGGCACTCCTCTTCGCATTCGCGCCGCACCACCCATACAACATGCCCGACGATTTTCCCGAACTCATAGCAGCAGAAGGCGGATTAAAAAAGGCACAGGTGCATTTCTATAATTCGATGCATTTTGCCGACACCGCGTTCGGCGAAATTTTTGCCGCACTCGAAAAAAACGGCGTGCTCAAAGACTCAATCCTCGTTGTGTTTGGCGATCACGGCGAGGCATTCTACGAACATCCGGGCAACTATAACCACCCGTTCTATCTTTATGAAGAGAACATCCATGTGCCGCTGATGATCTATGTCGATGGCGTCAAGCCGCAGCGCAGTGAGCGCGTGACCTCGCACGTCGACATTCTGCCGACCGTGCTCGATCTGCTGAAGCTCGAAGCCAGGATGAGCCCATTACATGTCGGGCGCTCGATGCTTGCCGGCGGGCCGCAGACCCTGGCACACCTGCAGGCCTTTTGGCAGGAAGAGTTCTCGGGTATCGTCGACGCGCGTTACAAATACATCCGCAAAGAGACGGGGACGCATGAACTCTACGATCTCGCGCAGGATTCTGCCGAACAGAGCAATCTCGCTGCGAACCGCGGCGAGCAAATGCATGTCTATAAGGCGCTGACGGAAAAAGCCTTTGCGCAGAAAAAGGCATACTACAATAAGTACGGCAACTATGAACTGACGCGGTTCATTCCAAAAACGCAGGATAAGTAGAAGATGCGCGCATTGGCCCATGATTTCAATCATGGGCTAATGCGCTGCTTCGTGTTCTTCTGCCCCGCCAGCCATACCGGTCCGCCTTTTTTCTGCGACGCCGACCAGCGGATCGTCTCAAATCTTTTCTTCAGCGCTTCGGCGTCGTAGACAATCGGCGTTGGTTTCTCTCTGGTCTGCAGTTTTGCGCGGTATTCCAGGTACCATTTTGCCTCATCGGCCGGCAGATAGTCACCGACCCTGAGGTTGGGTAGCTTTGCCCTGAGCTGGTTTGTCAGCGCGCGCGTGAGCGCGGGTGTTTCTTTTGCTGCATCGGTCACGTGCGTAATCTCACCCGTCTGCTGCGCTGCCAGAAGCCGCGCTTTGGCTTCGGGCGGGTCATCCTGCCAGGAAGTATAGAGCAGAATATCGGCACCCGCTTGGATCGCGGTTACCGGGCGATTTAGTTTTGCATAGTGCCTGCTGACCGCGCTCATCTCCATCGCGTCGGTAAAAATTACACCCGTGAAACCCAGCTCGCCGCGCAGTGTTTCGGTCAATAGTTTTGGCGAGAGTGTTGCGGGCGCATCTCTGTCGAGTTGCGGATACAGTATGTGCGCGGTCATCACCGCCGGTGCACCGGATTTAATTGCGTCGCGGAACGGAACGAGTTCGAATGCGCGCAGTTCTTCGAGCTTTTTGTCGATCACCGGCAGCGACCAGTGGCTGTCGACGTGCGTATCGCCGTGCCCGGGAAAATGTTTGATGACCGGCATTGCGCCGCCGCGCTGGTATGCCTGGCGCGCACCCTGCTCAAACGGTAGCGCGCATTTTAACACCGCTTCGAGTGTCGTGCCGAAACTGCGCAGCCCTATCACAGGGTTTTTGGGATTGTTGTTGA